>JBAXTB010000011.1:0-37488 GCA_037130425.1 Bacteroidota bacterium | reverse complement strand
TCACGCAAAGACGCTAAGCCGCAAAGACCCCATATCTAACACTTTGCGCCTTCGCGGCTTTGCGTGACTCTTTCTAACAGCCGAGTGCGACAAAAACTAACCTCACGCAAAGACGCTAAGCCGCAAAGACCCCATATCTAACACTTTGCGCCTTCGCGGCTTTGCGTGACATTTTTTAAACAGCCGCGCGATGTTTCCGTTTAAACAATTTCCCTATTTCCACCGCATGAAACGTCACCAAAGAGGCCGCCAAACAAGCCGCTAACTCGCCTATACTAAGCGCTTGCGTGGAAAAAAAGTGCTGTAAAAACGGCACATACAACAAGGCCATCTGCAACCCAAACGTCAGCATCACCGACCCAATCAACGGCAGATTGGTAAAAAGCCCTTGCCGAAACAACACCGAACGCTCGCTCCGAATGGCCATCACCTGCCCCATTTGGCTCAGGCACATCACCGTGAATACGTAGGTTTGCCATTTGGGGTCGTTGTGTTCATAAGCCCAGGCTTGTACCGCCAGACAAACGGCGCCACTCAACAAACCCACCCATACAATATGCCAACCTAAACCATTGGCAAAAATACTTTCGCCCGGCTTTCGAGGCGGCATTTTCATCACATCCTTTTCCGCAGGCTCGTACGCGAGCGCGAGCGCAGGTAAACCGTCGGTCACTAAATTGATCCAAAGAATGTGGATGGGCAGCAAGGGAATGGGCAATCCGATCAAAGGCGCCAGGAAAATCGTCCAGATTTCGCCGCTATTACTTGACAAAATATACTTGATAAACTTGCGAATGTTTTCAAAAATGCGCCGGCCTTCCTTCACCGCTTTTACAATCGTGGCAAAATTATCATCCAGCAAAATCATGTGCGCTGCCTCTTTTGAAACATCGGTACCCGTGATGCCCATTGCGATGCCGATGTTGGCCCGACGCAGGGCCGGGGCGTCGTTTACACCGTCGCCGGTCATGGCTACAAATTGCCCTTTTGCTTGTAACGCCTTGACAATCCGCAACTTCTGCGCGGCCGATGCGCGGGCATACACTTTGATATGTTCCACTTTTGTCGCCAACAGATGATCCGACATATTTTCTAATTCCGCACCGGTTAGTATTTGATCGTCCGGATCATTCAAAATGCCGATTTGCCGGGCAATCGCCGTGGCCGTTTCCGGATGGTCGCCGGTAATCATCACTGGCACAATGCCCGCTTGGCGACAATCGGCAATGGCCTTGGCTGCTTCCTTGCGCGGCGGGTCCATCATGCCTGCCAGTCCGCAACATTGCAGGTCTTTTTCGAGCGTGGCAAAATCGGGTTTCTCCGGCATTTTATCCACGACCCGACAGCCGTAAGCCAGCACCCGCAATCCTTCCCGGCCCATTTTTTTAGCCGCTTCGGTCATGGCTGTTTCATCCGCGTCTTCACAAGCCGCCAGCACCGCTTCCAAGGCGCCTTTTGTAATAATTAAAAATTTGCCTTCGCCCCATTGATGCACTGTGGTCATCAGTTTGCGTTCCGAATCGAAGGGCAATTCCAGCACGCGGATGTGTTTATGCGCTTGTTCGCCCGTAAGTTTTTTATCGGTAAACACCGCCAGCGCTACTTCGGTCGATTCTCCGACGGGTTTTCCGTCCTTGCCTTTTTTTACATTGTGGTTGAGCGCTATACAAAGCAGCAGCGCATCTTGGGCTGGTATTGCCAAATCGGCGGGCGGAACCTTGGGCGTCCAGGTTTCCGTGACGGTCATCTTGTTTTGGGTGAGCGTGCCGGTTTTGTCGGTGCAGATGTACGTGACAGAACCAAGGGTTTCCACAGCAGGCAGGTTTCTGGCAAGGGCCTTTTTGAGCACCATACGCCGGGCGCCGAGCGCGAGGGCAATTGTGACCACGGCGGGTAACGCTTCCGGGATGGCCGCCACCGCCACCGAAATGGAGGTCAACAACATACGCATGGGGTCTTCACCACGCAGCAAACCCAATCCGAAAAGCAGCACACAGATGCCAATGACGGCGTAAGAGAGTTTTTTGCTAAAATCGGCGAGCCTTTGTTGCAAGGGCGTTGCAACTTCGTCTTCCTGTAGCAGTTGCGCGATCTGGCCGATTTCGGTTTTCATGCCCGTCGCTACCACCACGCCTTTGCCCCGGCCGTAGGTTACGAGCGTGCCCTTGTAGGCCATGTTGCTCCGGTCGCCAAGGGGCATTTTCAGGTCATCTAACTTTTCAGTTTGCTTATCTACCGCCTGTGACTCGCCCGTGAGCGAGGCTTCTTCAATTTTGATGGAATGTGATTCAAGCAAGCGGATGTCGGCCGGCACCATATTACCCGCTTCGAGTATCACAATATCGGAAGGAACCAAGCGCGCGGCGTCTATTTCCATCGGTAAACCCTCCCGCAACACGGTGGCCGTAGGCGCCGCCATTTTTTTCAAGGCGTCAATTGCTTTGCCGGCCCGAAATTCCTGCCAAAACCCGACGATGGCGTTCAGCAACACGATGATTAAAATAACCGCTGTATCATTCAGATCGCCGATCACGCCCGAAATAATGGACGCAGCAATCAGAATCAGAATCATCGTGTCTTTGAATTGCAGCAAAAACATCAGCCACAAGGGTTTTTGCTTTTTTTCCTGCAATTCATTCAGCCCGTATTTTTTCAACAGTTCCTCCGACTTCGCTGTGGAAATTCCGTCAGGATGACTGCCGGTGCGTTCGAGGGCTTCCGTCTTGGAGATGATATGCCAGTTGTTCATATTGTATTGGGTATCGAGTTCAAATTCATACGGCGTCGCAACAGGTTTTGTGCAAATTATCTCGACGGTGTTAGAAACCGATTGCTATGGCGCATAAACGACAACGATTGATGCTTAAAATATGTTCTGCCTGATTGATCGATCCTTGTTACCGGCTTCGGTGATTTGTATCATAGTATGCTATTTAAGTACATTTGCGAAACTAAAATCCTGCCCTGCCGCACGTTTACGAAACTGAAAAGGTTTCGTATTTTAAACTTTAACTTTCAACTTTGATTGAATGAAAAACCTATTATTTGCCGCTTTATTCCTGCTCGCCAATTACTCGTTTGGACAAACACCAACGACCATTACGACCATTGACTTTGTAAAAATCAAGCAGAACAAGCGACAAGAAGCGCTGTTTTACTATGAAAACAATTGGAAGGTTTACAGAGACAGCGCATTACAAAAAGGATACATAGAATCCTACAAACTTTTAACCACTACGGCTGACACGACTGCAAACTTTGACTTGATGCTGATAACAACATATTCCGACAGTGCGCAGTACAAATTAAACGAAGCGCGATTTCAGGAAATAATTAAAACAACACGGCCCGATGGCCCAAAATTGTTAAACGCATTAAAGCCGGGCGACTTTAGGCAAAACGTGTTTTTTAAGCAGGCAGCGACTTTATTTAGCGCAGAACAAACAAAGGCTAAACGCAAAACCAAACAAAAGACTAAATCAAAGAAATAAATTTGGGAAGCAACGATGGCGAATAGAACCATCTGAGACAAACCCAACTCAATCCACCCGCAGCCAACCCGTAATACTCAACCTCGGCACCTGCGTCAACAGCACCTCGTGTTCCAGTTCGCTGCTTTTAAAAAACACGCATTTACCGTTTATGGGCGCTATGATTTGAACATGATCGGCGTGATAAATACACAGCTCGCCGCCATCCAGTTCATGCCAATCGGTGTTCAGGTACATAATCATGGTGTAAGCCCGGCTCTTGTTATTCCGAAACTGATCTAAGTGTTTTTTGTAAAAACTGCCCTTTTCATACCAGGCATAGTGAAATTCATAACCGGTAATGCCTGTGTAACAAGTGCTGTTTAAATGGCGGACAAACAAATCCATCAACTCAAAAAAGGCGTTTTCGTACGGGTCGTTGTGAACCGGATCAAGCCAATAAATCAAATCGCTGCGGATTAGCTTGTCCTGAGCCGGCAGCATCCTATTGCCGATGCCCGCTGCGCGAAACTGTTGGTCGGCAAAAAGGGTATTCAAATTTGTTTTTAAATGGGCAGCAAGCGGAATGTTCAGGAAATTTTCGGCAATGCCTACTTGGTCTGCGATAAAACTGTCGATTAAGCAATCAAAGATGGTTTGCAATAAGCAGCATTGAAACCGGCGGCATAAAACCGATGGATCGGTAAGGTACTGTTATTGAGGCTGTATTTCAATGATCGTAGCATTTCCCCGCATTCGTTTTTCCTTTTGCCTGAAATATTGAAAAGCCGACAAGCCAAGCAGCAGCGTAATACCGCCGATGAAATAGGAAATGTAACTGATATAACTCAGCCAATTTAAGTTTTTACTGCCAAAATTTTTAAAAAACAATATAAATACGCTACCTAAATATCCGAACGCATCAGCCACATACATCAGAAAACCGATGTTGCTTTGTTGTTGAAAATGCGCGATCCAACGCTCAAACAACATGGTGTGAAAACTCACATACGAAAGGTACATGCCGAAACCGGCCAAAATCATCCAGGCGGCCGGACTGAGTATTTTGAATTCAAACAACAAGGTCGTAAGCATGAGCAGTACGCCGCCGGTCATAATTACCAGCAGATTGGCATAAAAAGCCCGGCGGTTGTTTTTGATCAAAATCATAAAGCCGATGATGCCGAAAACGGATACGGCAATCGGGATTTCGGCAGTCACCAATATTTGCGGCGAATCGGCAAAACCGAGCAAGGCCCAAAGTTCCACCGCAAAATTATCGCGCAAATCCCTGAAAACCGTAAGCGCAATGTACACGCCCACCATCAGCACAATACCGGGTGCAAACGCTTTAAAAAATGCCCAACGTTGCTTTTTATCCATCGGCACGCGGGCGGTGCGGTGCGCAATATCGTCTTCAGTGGGCGGCGGAATCCGTTGCAACATCCAAACGCCCAGGAGCAAAGGCGGCACAAACACCATCCCGGTGAAAAACGGCATCCAGAATTCGGGACAACCAAATGCGTCCATCAGATATTTCCCCACCGATTTTACCAAACCCGAAGCCACGATAAAACTCACGCACATGCCCGCGCCCAAGAGTTCCGTATTGCGTCGGCCTTCTAAAAAAGAAAATACAATACCCCAAATCATGCCCAAGGGTAATCCGTTGAAAAACAACCAGATCCAATTATACGGAAAGGGCGTGGCCGCGAAACCGAGCAGGGAAAGCCAGGAAAAACCGATCAACAACAGAATGCTCAAAATCCGGCGCTGCGCGGTCATTTCCGCCACAATTTTGATTCCCACAAATTTCGACAACATGTACCCGATCACCTGAACCGTAATCAGCAGGATTTTGTAGTCGATGCCCCAAAGCTGCAAATTGGCATACACCCCTGCGGAAAACGGCTTCCGAAAGGCGTACATGCTGCAATAGGTAATAAATGCAGCCGACATGCTGAAAAGCGCCGTGCGTGCGTGCGCGCGCCAGGCAATTTGTTGGTCGGTAGCCATTTTTTACGAAAAATCCCGTTCGATCAGCGCGGGCAGCGCCGTGACATCGGTTAAAAGATGCGTGTGCCGGTATTGGCCCAAGGTTTCGGCCGAATTGGCCCCGCTCAATACCCCGATGTTGCCGATACAGCCTGCGTTGTAACCCGACAATAAATCGGCCGGCGTATCGCCTATTTTAATCACCTCATGCACGCTTTGAATCCCGAAATGTTGCATGGCGTAAAAAATCATGTACGGCGCCGGGCGACCCACGCCATCGGTATCTTCCACATCCACCGCCAGGTCAATCAGTCCGTTTTCGAGCCATTTTAGGCCGGCCATGATGGTTTTATTTACATCATTGTGGAAACCCGTATCCGTTGCGACCCGAATACCCTGGGCGCGGCACCAGCGAAACACGTCTTCAGCGCCGGGGATGGGTTTTACTTCATTGCGGTAATGATCGAGCATAATCACCGAATAACGCTCGAAAATCTGATGCGCTTCGGCGTACAATTCCGGGAAATCATTTTTTTCCAAATCTGCAAACGACACATCCTGGCCCCGTTCGCGGGCAATCATATACTGGTACAAGTGGATTTTGTTGGTTCCGATGGTTTTTTGAAAATCATCGAGGTCGACACGCAATCCGAATTCGAGCGCGGCCTTGTGCAGGCTACCGGCCACCGCTTTGTCGTCTTCCACGGTCGTACCGGCCAGGTCAAAAACGACTAATTTAATTTTGCTCATTGGTTATGATTTGATGTGCTCAATCGTATGTTCTAATCAATTCTGACGCCCACCCGAAACGGATTGGCCTCCACGGCATACGCAAATGCCTCGTTCACTTGCTCCAGTCCAAACTGCTCGTGGATAATATCCGCAAAAGGGAAATTCCGGTGTTGCGTTTCCATAAATTGTACGGCCGTCGCAAAATCCGCCCGGTTGTAATTGTGCAAACCTTTGATTGTCAGCAGTGAACGCACTATTTTTTCCGCATTAACCTGCACATTGCGTTGCGGAAACGTAGCGCCCGCCCACACCGCTACCCCGCCAATTCCAAGCAGTTCCAGACTTTGTTCAATGATTTCCGGCACGCCGCACACCTCAATAATGACATCAAAAGGTTTGGCTTTTCCCAAGATCGCAGCCGCCTCCTGCCGGTAATCCGATTCCGCCAACAAACAAATATCAGCCCCGAATTTTGTGGCCGTTTCCAAGCGCGTTTGTTTCAGGTCAAGCGCCGCTACGTGCGCCGCGCCCTGGGTTTTGCTCATCGCACAGGCAATAATGCCCAACATGCCCGCGCCGCAGACCAGCACGTTTTTCCCGGCCACATCGCCTGCCAAACGCATGGAGCCGGCAATGGTGGCCACCGCACAATTCACAATGGCCGCCACTTTTAAAGGCACGGCTTCATCAATCGCAATCAAGGGCGTATGCGGTTTCAGGATGGTGTATTGGCTGAGGCCGCCGTGCAGCACACTGTCTTCGGTCAGGCGTTCGTGGCCGTATTTGAACAAATCAGGGCCTTTTTGCGGAATACCCCGTTGCGCCATGTCGCTGTTCGGGTCGGCGGCAAAAATAGCCCAGCTGATGCGGTCGCCTATTGACAAGGTTTTTCCGCGCAAATCTTCCGTATCGGCTTCAGGCCCGAATTCAGCAATTCGACCGACAATTTCGTGGCCCAAAATCGTGGGCGACGGTTCAAAGCGTATGCCGCAGTAGGTGTATAAATCGCTCCTGCACAGGGTGGTATATTCGTTTCGCACCAGAATTTCGCCCGGTTTGAGCGCCGGGATGGGCAGTTGTTTTAATTCAAAAGGCGTTTCATGGGAATGGAAAACGGCCGTTTCAGATGATTTCATCGCAGCAATGGGCAGGAAAGATGACGTAGTACGAACTGATTGTTCGCGTTTAGGGCAATGTTGTTGACTAAAGGATTTTGAAGCCCTGAAAGGGCGAAATCATCAAGGCAGGGTAACACCCTGCTATTTGGGGCAATGCGAGATCCAAGCCCTGAAAGGGCGAAATCATCCGACGCTACGTGTGATTCCGCCCTTTCAGGGCTTCTCAAAAATCTTGGCCATTTTAAATTGGGCGTTGCCCAATTCTAATGATTTCGCCCTTTCAGGGCTTTAAAATCCTTAAGTCAATGACATTGGCGTTTAAAGGTCAAACTTAGCGCTGTATTTTTATGTGAGGATAGCCTGGTGGGCGAATTCACGTTAAATTAATCAAACGATGCTATTTACAATATCGTCCAAAACAAACACCGATCGGGTATATTTTTAATTAAAATCAATTTTTTATACCTTTTCGGGTGTACTATTGGTAAAATCATTAAATTTGTACCCTATGCAACCTGATTTTTTACCAATCCTTCAATACGTTCAACGCTACATACAACTCACCGAAGAAGAGGCCGCGTATTTCTGTTCACTTTTACGTGTAACCAAGGTTCGCAAAAAACAACTGATCGTGCAGCCCGATTTTACCTGCAAGTATCGGAGTTATGTTGTCACCGGCGCCTTGCGCACGTATCTGATTGATTATGAAGGCCGTGACCATACCATCGCCTTTGCTGTCGACGACTGGTGGATCAGCGATTACAACAGCTATATTTACCAAACACCCGCCACCCTGTTTGTTGAAGCCTTAGAAGAAAGCACCCTGATTCAGATTGACTACAATTCCGAGCAGTTGTTGATGGAAAACCTGCCGAAATTCGAACGTTTTTTCCGCATCATCACCCAGCGCTCCTTTGCTTTTTTGCAACAACGCATGTTATCCATGCTCAGTAAATCGGCGGAGGCCCGCTACGAGGAGTTTATGGCCAAGTATCCGACCATCGCAAATCGGGTACCGCAGTACGCTTTAGCCTCGTATTTAGGCTTTACGACCGAGTTTTTAAGCAAAATTCGAAACAAGCGCACCAAAAAGTTGAACTAGATCAACTTGTTTTCTTAGTGCAGTTCATTGGGCCGGGAACCGCGTCGCCCGACTTTTGCAGTGTCAAAAAGACAATCAAACATAAAAGCAAAAGTAACATGACAACGCAAACCATTTCTTTCGAAGTTCCAACCCGCGAACAAGTTTCACCCGCCAATCAGGCCATTTTCGATCACATGCAAAAGTCGTTCGGTAAAGTCCCGAACCTGTACGCCACTTTTGCCCTAAACGAAACGGCGTTGGCTGATTATTTGGCGCTGCAAAACCGCAAAAGCACGCTGAACGGGAAAGAACGGGAAATTATCAACCTCGTAGTGAGCCAGGTCAATGACTGCAAATACTGCGTACCGGCGCACACCGCAATTGCCAAAATGTACGGGTACGACGACGCGCAAATCCTGGACATTCGCCGCGCACAAATCTCATTCGATGCCAAATTCGACGCATTGGCCAAATTTGTAAAAGAAACCACGATCAACCGCGGCCGCCCGTCTGAAAAAGCGCTGGAGGCATTTTTCGAAGCCGGCTACAATACCGCCAACCTGATTGACGTCATGATTGTAATCGGCGACAAAATCATGTCGAATTACCTGCACAACATCACGCAAATCCCGGTTGACTGGCCGGAAGTTCCAAAAATCTAATTATTGGGACGTTGTAATCACAAACACGGCCCTTCTGCATACCGAACCGTCACCGTACCCGTCAGGGAGCATCCGCCCTTGGTGGTTACGGTGACTTCGTATATACCGGGTTTATTTACAATTTGCACCGGATTGGTATTGCCCGTGTTCCAGGTATAACTTACATAGGGGCCTTTTACTTTCAGCGCCGTCATGGAGCCGGGACAAATAATGGTTTCGCCTTCAATTTCGAGGCCCTTGTACGGCGGCGGTTTGGGCGCTGTGCTGTCGGCAGCGGTGGGGTGTACAATGATTTGAGCTTGTAACGCGGTGGCGCAGAGGGCAAAAAAGAGCAGGAATAGGAGGCGTTGAGTCATGGTTCAAAAATAGGGGAAATTTGGGGAATGGAAAATGGTTTTGGGTGTTATTTGCCGCGCTTTTGCTGGAGTGTGTTGTAGGCGACTATGTAGTTCACAAAGGTCAAATATTTAGAAAACAGAGATAGAAGATTTCTTTTGGTCATACAGGCCCAAAATCAGAAAAATAAGTTAAATCAAATTTACTTATTTTCCTGATTTTGGGCAAATAAGAAAAAAACCGACAAATACAAACCTTAGCGTTTTGATATTCAGTTTAAAATCCCCCCAATAATTGCAAATTCGCTATCCTTCAAACGAAACATCCATCGTCAAAAAATCCGCTGCGCCGGGCGTCCCTTTTACCACAATTTTCACCCCTGTTGCACTCCCGTTCGGAAATTTCAAGGCCGGTTTCGTTGATTTACTCAGGGTGCGTTTTTGTCCATACGGATAAAGGTCTTTAGAATCGCCCCGATTGCCGCTGTTAAAAATACCCGCCAGATCTCGTTTGCCATCCGCCTGCATCAGTTCAATGGCTAATTTTGACTCGTCGTTCACGTCGTCAATTGTCTCGTCGATCACATAAACGGCCAGGCCCTCGTCCGGCAAAAATGCGTCCTGCCCGGTTTTGCGCCTGTATTCCACCAAAATATACTGTTTTTGCGTCATTTTGGCAGCATTAAAAATAACCACCGCGCCTCCGCCTTGTGAGGCAGCCGTTAATTTAATATTTTTCTGCGGCGCCGTAACAACCGTCACATCAATCCAGTCGTGGAACATCCGAAGCATACCATTTGGCAAAACAGGCGTCAGTCCCTGGTTGCCCCATGAGCCTGAAGCCATCAGGCAATAATCGCCCAAGCCATTTGAAACAAAATTCTGGTTATCGCCCGTGTCATAATAATCCGCCCAACGACCGGCCAAATGTCCCCACTCATGCGCGCACACGCCAACCTTGCAATCTTCCGGCACCGTCAAAAAAGTTTTGGCCACTACATTTGGCCCAACCTGAACGCCGGGATCCGGAATCGCCCATTTAGCGCTCCAAATATCATTGCGGTTGCCCGATTCCTCCGCACCCCGTCCGGCATGTATAATAAACAAGGCTGTAATTTGGCCCTCGTTAAAAATATCATACCCTGAAAAATCCACACCCGCATGTTGAGCAGCCTCTACGGCGTCTTGAGCCATTTTCTGAATATTCCTCGGATATTGGCTTCCGCCTGAAGTATCATCGGCGTAGTAAGTCAAATTGTTGGGCAAGGTAAACCAACCGTACACCGCACCCTGCACATCTATCCCTTTGCCCGTTTGCGGGTCAAATTCACTTGCAATGTGGTAAAAATCACGCATACTGCCCGACGCGAACTCATTCGGCGCGCCAAACAGCAAACGCCTGTAATAATCCTGTGTAAAAACCGGGTTATGCGCTTTATCCGGAAAATCAACCAGCAGGACTAAGGTTTTGATCGTCCCTTTCAATTTCTTATCCGGGCGTTCAATCTTCTCAAGGCTACGCACATTTTTGTGTTCCGTCTGGCCGTCATCCAATCCGTGAAAGTTCTCGGAGCGCCGGGACGAAGCCCAGTAGTGGTAAAAATCGACGAAGGTGAAATGGCTTGGGAGCCGTTTTTGGGCCATGAGCTCGTCGAATTTGCATTTCAACTGGGTCATCAGTTGGGGCGATGGCGGGACGAGGGAAGGGGTGGTTGCGTGTTTCATGGTATTTTTGAATTTTAAGATGTAAATGTAGTTTATGATGCTCTGCTTTCTTTGAACAGTACTCGTTGAATGCTCTTCGGTCTCAATTCCTACGAAACCTTACGCAAACTTAATGACATATCCCGCAATCCCAAACTCAAAAAACATTTACTACCTTCGCACGTTCTTTTTGAACTACCTCCGCTATGCGCGATTTCTTCAGGTCCCTGCTTCAAAACAGTAGTGTACAACAAGCCAGCCGGTGGATTGCCGGCAAAACGGCTCCAATCCGGGCTGTCTGGGCAAATATTACCGCCCCGATCCGGAATTTTCTTTCACCCGTCACCAATGCCTGGGCGCGCTTAATCGCTCCGCTGAGCACCCGATGGGCCGGCTTTCGAGCGCGCAACCCGCGCGCTGGTAATGTCCTCGGCTGGTTAGGCTGGCTCATCAAGTGGGGTTTTTACTTTTTGTTGTTCCTCACATTCGGCGTTTGGATCGGTCTTTTCGGCCACATGCCAGATAATGAAGAGATTAGAACCGTAGAAACGGCCAATTCCACTGAAATTTATACCGCTGACAGCGTACTCATCGGTAAATACTACATCGAAAACCGCACGGCTGTTACGATGGATAATATTTCCACAAACATCGTGAAGGCGCTGATCGCCACCGAAGATCGGCGCTTTTTGGAACACAGCGGGATCGATATTCAAAGCTGGTTTCGGGTAGCGTATGGTATGATGGCTGGTCGGGAATCCTCCGGCGGCGGCTCTACCCTGAGCCAACAACTCGCCAAAAACCTGTACCCGCGTCAAAAATACCTTGTTCCAGGCATTAGCCTCATTATCAACAAATTACGCGAAAATATCATTTCTATTCGACTGGAACACGTTTACAACAAACAACAATTGCTCAACCTATACCTCAATACGGTGCCCTTCGGCGGCGATGTGTTTGGGATTCAGGTGGCTTCGCGGCAGTATTTTAATAAAAAACCCAAAGACCTGAGCGTGGATCAGGCCGCCACGCTGGTCGGGATGCTCAAAGGCACTACCCTGTACAACCCGGTGCGCAATCCCGATAATGCAAAAAAACGCCGCAATGTGGTGCTGTATCAAATGGTGCGCAATGGCGACCTCCCGCAAAAAGACTACGATGAGCTCATCAAAAAGCCAATCGGCGCCAAACGATATAATGTTGACAGCAACAACGACGGCCCCGGCACCTATTTCCGCGAATACCTGCGCACGGAGGTGATGCCCAAACTGCTGAAAAATTACCAGAAAGAAGACGGCGGAAATTACAACCTCTACACCGACGGACTGAAAATTTACACTACCCTCAACAGTAAAATGCAACAGTACGCAGAGGAGGCAGTGCAAAAACACATGCAGGATTTGCAAAAGCAGTTCGACCAACACTGGAAAAATTATAAAGGCGAAAAGCCCTGGGGCGACGATAAATGGATTGACGACCAAATCAAGCGCAGCACTCGCTGGGAAACCCTGAAAGATGCCGGTTTGAGTGCAGACAACGCACTGAAAAACTTTGAAAAACCGGTCAAAATGTCCATTTTCTCTTGGAAAAATGGCGGCGGCACCGTTGATACGACCATGACGCCCCTCGATAGCGTGCGCTACTACTTCTGTATGCTAAACTGCGGTTTTATGGCCATGGATCACCGCAACGGCTACATCCGGGCTTGGGTGGGCGGCACCGATTTTAAATATTTCAAGTTTGACCACATTCTGAGCAAACGGCAAGTAGGGTCGACCTTCAAGCCGATTGTGTACGCGGCGGCCCTGCAAGACAGCATACGCCCATGCGATTATTTCCCCAACCAGATCAAAAAAATTGTAGACTGGGAGCCGCACAACTCCGATGAAAGTTACGGCGGTTATTATTCCATGGCCGGCGCGCTTACCAAATCAGTAAATGTAGTGGCCGCCCAGCTCATTGAAAAAGTGGGCATCCAGAAAACCATTGACTTGGCGACCCAGATGGGCATTACCACCAAATTGCCCCGCGAATACGGCATCAGCCTCGGCGCAGCTGACATTATGCTGTACGATATGATGAAAGTGTACGGCACTTTGGCCAATAAAGGCGTGCGGCCCGAACCCGTAACAGTGCTTCGGGTGGTCGACCGCAGCGGCAACGAACTGTACGACTATAAAAAAGACCTGGCGGCCAACCCCGACTTGGGTCCGCACGTGCAGGCGCTGACGGAAAATCAGGCGGCTACGATGACCAAAATGCTCCAGAATGTAATCGACTACGGTACCGGCTCTCGCCTGCGTCGTGGTTATGGCATTCAGGGCGATTTTGCAGGGAAAACCGGTACGACCCAAAATCAGTCCGACGGCTGGTTTATCACCTACAACCCGCAGCTCGTCACGGGTGCGTGGGTAGGCGCGGAAAGCCCGGCGGTGCGCTTCCGCTCCATGGTGCTTGGCCAAGGCTCGGCCATGGCGCTGCCCATCGTGGGCTGGTTTTGGCACAAGGTGGCAAATGACAAAAAATTGGGAAAACTGCTCACTGAAAAATTCCCCGACCCAAAACCTGAAGTGCTGAACTCCTTAGGTTGTTACCCTTGGATCAGTATTTCTCCTGATTCTTTCAGTTTAGTGACCCGGGACTCAACCATGCACGACTCTTTGGTGTTGTTATACACCAAGAAGAAAGACAAGACCCTGGGAGTGGAACCCAGCGAAGCGCCAGCCGAAACAAAACCTGTTGACGACAAACCGGACGATGAAAAGAAACCCGGTTTTTTGAAAAAACTGTTCGGCATCAAACGCGACGAGGATCAGGATAAACCCAAGGACAAAATCAATAAAGACAAAGGAAAGGATAAACAAAACGAGTAGACATGCATTTTCTCCCTGCAAATCGGCTGCGCCTGTATCGAAATTTCAAAGCCATTGAGGCGAATGATTTTTATGGTACGATCCGGTTCTACGAACGGTTTGAAAATGCCTTGCGCGCGCTCGATTTTGGGGAATATCTGGAATGTACGGTGTTGTATGCCAATGCGTTGTTTGAAACCGAACAATACGGAAAGCATGTGGTCATGTGCGATCATTTGCTTGAAATCGTGATCGAAAACAATGTGCATTCCTGGGGCGGCGATGATATTTTCCTGAAAATTTTATACGACAAGTCGGTGTCCCTTTTTTACCTCCGGGATTTTGACAAATCGGCCCACGTGCTGCGCGAACTCATCAAAATGAATCCCCGCCACAACGGTTATTTGCGGCTACTCAATAAAAACTTATTGTACCAGCGCCCACGCTGGATGCGTACGACCCGTGCAATCTTCATCCTCCTTGTCTTACTGTCCGCCCTCACGATTATGTTACAACTATTTCTGATTAAGCCGTTTATGAGCGATCTGGAGGAAAAAACACAGTGGTTGTACTATACCTTGCTTGGTTTGGGCATTGGCATATTGCTCTTTGCAGAGAGTTTACACGCCTTTGGGTGCGCGCGCAAGAGTACGGGTTTTAGGAATGGCGTGTTGAAGCGCAATCACTTGGAAGGTACTAATTTAAAAGATGTTTAACTCGTCGCCATCACCGTCCCGCAATTCGTACAAGTTCGCGCCTGTTCATCGGCCATAAACGCGCCAATGGCTTCTTTGATTTGTGTACCAATATCCTTCAGCGGAAAACCGGCCTCGTGTAGTTTATTGCCGCAATGCTCGCAAAACCAAAGCAGTTTATCTATTTCACCCGGATTGCGTTTGCGTTCCAGCACCAAACCGACCGTGTCGGCCGGGCGTTGCGGGGAGTGCGGAATCCGGGGCGGCAACAAAAACATCTCACCTTCCCGAACGTCAATCGTTTCCGGTTTACCTTCTTCGTTGATGATTTTCACCTGAATGTCGCCTTCCAACTGGTAAAAAAGTTCTTCGCCTTCTTCCCAGTGGTAATCTTTCCGGCCGTTCGGACCGCCAACCACCATGACGATAAAATCATCGTTTTCAACATAAATCTGTTTGTTTCCGACCGGCGGTTTTAGCAAATGGCGGTTTTCATCGATCCAGGTTTTGAGGTTGAAAGGTTTGGTGATTGGCATAGGACGTTGAATTTTTAAGTTTCGAGTGTGGTAATGCTTTGTGGTTTAACAAAAATATCACGTGAGGAATAGTTCATACTTTTTTCTGTCTGCTCCAATTTTTTCACCTATCAGGTTTGAAATATCCACAACTGCACCGTGCTCAATAAAAACTTCGTAAAATTTGCTCTGATTATTCCCCCAATAAATCATCGCACACGCCATAGGCGCTCCTTTCCCGGTATCTTGCCCGTTTTCTAAAAAACGCAATCTCGTGTCGTACAAAAAACAAATTGATTTAGCTTTTGTAAACACATATTTTTTCCAGTGCGCTGTATTTGCAGCGATAGGAACAAGCGCCAACACTTCTGAGTTATAAACTTCGTTGGCCTGCGCGCACCTGGCAAGCCAATTTTTGATTGTTGTTCCGCGTTCTTTGTCGATACCGTATGGTGGATTAACGTATATTGTTGAATAGTTCCAGCTTTCTTTCAGACCATCTTGTTTAGGTAAATGATATTCCGTTTCAGCCCGTACCACAGAAAATTCATTTGAACAAGGGTCTAAGTCTATGCGTCCGCCAAAGACTTCTTTTACCGCATTTACATATTTATACGGTGTCCCCCAACTTTGGCTAAGTGTGTTTACTGTTCTTCCTGCACTCATAATAATATGTTTTTCCAGTCCTTGTTTTTTAATTGATCCAATTCGGCTTCTAAAATCATTAGATTTTTATGGCTTGGTGAAATTACGTTAAACCAACTTTCTACAGTTGCAATATGGTCGCTAAAATATTTTAGCAGTATCCGATCTGCCTCAATGTTCATTTGAACTTTCGTGAATTGGTTTTTCTTTTTGCCTTCCACATAACTTGACAGGAATGTTTCACGTAAAAACTTTAGCTCAGGAGTGGGATTAAGCAAAAGTTTGTCAATAAAATCCGAAAGCCCCTGATCGGTTAAAAATAGCAACCAGTCGTAAGATTGAGCCAAAACCAAAAGTTCTTTTTGGAAGTTCTCCCGGCTAAAGCTCAAATCGTTATTGGCGCTTTTTTTAATCCAATTGCCATGATTACTAACAACTCCAATTGTTAAAATAAACTTCCGCAACAAATCTTTATCAGCCGAAAAGATTACTTCTTCCAATAAGTTTAGGTACGGCCCAATAAAATAAGAACCGTCACCTTTGTAAATAATACCTTGTAATTCACCACTTTCCGAACGAATTTTTTGCAATGAGGAGGCCGTCCGAGCCACATAAGCGCCTTGTTTTGCCTTCTCAATTGTTTGAGGGCCTTTTGTCATTCCTTCTTCAACACCTACACGTTTGCATTCAAACATGGCATAAGGCTTCTTGTTTTGTTCATAAATGTGAAGTTCAAGCCTATCGCCAACATCTGATTTGATGCTGCAAAGAAGAAATGAGTTTTCAGAGGTTGCTATGGTGCAAGCATTACGAAGAATGTTATTACTCAACAATTGATTGTTTTTTCGTTCAAAACCTGTTAAGTCAAAAGCACTTGCCTGAAGTGATTTTAATATCATATTCGAGGTTATTGACTTCTCAGATTTGTCAATCGTTAAGAAAGAACTGCGCATAATCGGATGCAGCGAATATTCAACATTATGGGTAATGTCCGGATTGCCATATTCCGCAAGCCCACGTTCAATTGAAATTTGATTGTTAAGCCCCCAGGTTTTTAAAAGGTAATAAGTGATTATTTCTACAAGCGTTCCCAATGCCCTACCGGAAGCCTTTTTAGGGTCTTTCGTGTGGTTAAACACCTCATCTGCTAATATCTTTTGCAGTTTATCGACTGATTGGTATGCCATAATTCTATTTCACCTGAATTGACTCTTATAAGGCTTGCACGTTCTGATCGGGTTACTTAAAGCCTACATCTTACTCCGCAACCGCACAATCGGACAAATCATCTCCTCCAACGAAATCCCCCCATGCTGGAAGGTATTTTTGTAGTAATTGAAGAAGTGATTGTAATTGTTCGGATACAGGAAAAAGAAGTCTTCCTTGGCAAAAATAAACGTAGAACTCAGGTTCGGGCGCGGCAAACCGGCCGCTTTTGGGTCGCGGATTTCCAGCACGTCTTTTTTCTCGTATTGCAGGTTGCGGCCTACTTTGTAGCGCAGGTTCGTGGTGGTTTCGCGGTCGCCCACAACCTTGGACGGCGATTGCACCCGGATCGTGCCGTGGTCGGTGGTGACAAACAGTTGCACATCCTTGCCGTTCAGTTTTTGAAGGGCCGTCCACAGCGGACTGTGCAGGAACCAAGAGCGCGTGAGCGAGCGGTAAGCCCGTTCGTCGCCGGCCAGCTCTTTCAGCACCTCCATTTCCGTGCGGGCGTGCGAAAGCATGTCGATGAAGTTGTACACAATCACCGTCAGGTCGTTTTTCAGGCAGCGCTGGATATTGTCTTGAAGTTCCTTGCCGTGTTGCTGGTTGGTGACTTTGAAGTACTCCCATTTCACCGGTTTGCGGAAGGCGCGTTCGATTTGTTTGCCGAGGAAAAAGTCTTCAAACAGGTTTTTGCCGCCTTCGTCCGTGTCGTTTTTCCATTTATCCGGGAAGGTGGTGGCGATGTCGGCTGGCATCATGCCTGCAAAAATCGAGTTGCGGCTGTATTGCGTCGCCGTAGGCAGGATACTGAAAAAGTAGCTTTCGTTTTCCGTGCGGAACTGTTCGTTCAGAAACGGTTCAATCACTTTCCACTGGTCGTAACGAAGGTTATCGAGCAGCACCAAAACCGTCGGCGTGCCGTTGCTCACATGCGGGAATACGTGTTTACGCAGCAGCGAATGCGACATAATCGGGCCTACTTCCTTGTCTTTGTCGACCCAGTCGTAGTAATTTCTGACGACAAATTTGCTGAACTCCGTGTTGGCCTGTTCTTTTTGTTGCGACAGAATATCGCCCACTTCCGCCTGGTTGGCGTCGAGGCGCAGTTCCCAGCCGACAATCTTTTTATAAGCGTCCACCCATTCTGAATGGTTGAGGCCGCCGGTAATTTGCATAAAAATCTGCCGGAACTCCTGTTGGTATTCCATGGCCGTTTTTTCCCGCACGAGGCGCTTGTTGTCGATGATTTTTTTCAGCGTCAACAGGATCTGGTTCGGGTTTACGGGCTTAATCAGGTAATCGGAAATTTGAGAACCGATGGCTTCTTCCATGACGTGTTCCGCTTCGTTTTTGGTAATCATCACCACCGGAACCAGCGGATTGATCTCCTTAATTTTCGGCAGCGCTTCTAAGCCCGTGAGGCCCGGCATACTTTCATCAAGAAAAATAACGTCGATGTCATTGCCTTCTTCTAAGTAAATTTCAACCGCGTCGTGGCCATTGGTGGCCGTTACAACCTCATACCCTTTGGCCTGAAGGAACAACAAGTGGGGTTTCAAAAGGTCGATTTCGTCATCGGCCCACAATATTTTAATTTTATCCATAAATTTATTTTCTGCGTGCAAAGTACGTTAATTTAAACGTTTAAACAGTGGGGCTAAACGCTGTGAAACACGGAATTATTTTTTCAATTGGAAACCATCGTCAAAATGATGAACTTTGCAGCCGATAAAACAATGCGCAGCAAGACAAAAATTTTCAATGATCCGGTCTACGGATTCGTGACCGTGCCTTACGGGCCGCTGCTAAGTCTGATCGACCACCCGTACTTTCAGCGCCTGCGTCGTATCCGACAGCTGGGCCTCACCGCTTACGTTTATCCCGGCGCCTTACACACCCGCTTTCACCATGCCCTCGGCGCCCTGCACCTGATGCAACAGGCCATTGAGGTGTTGCGCACCAAGGATGTCGATATTAGCGCCGCCGAAGCCGAAGCCGTTTGTATCGCCATTTTATTGCACGATATTGGCCACGGGCCTTTCTCGCACGCGCTCGAGCACACGCTCATCGACCTGCACCACGAGGAACTGTCGCAACTGTTTATGGAAAACCTGAACAAGCAGTTCGACGGGCAATTACAGTTGGCGATTGATATTTTTACCGACCGCTATCCTAAAAAATTCCTGCACCAACTCGTTTCCGGGCAGTTGGATATGGATCGGATGGACTACCTCAACCGCGACAGCTTTTTTACAGGCGTGAGCGAAGGCGTGATCGGGTACGACCGCATTATTAAAATGCTGGCGGTGCATGACGGCGCATTGATGGTAGAAGAAAAAGGCATTTACAGCATCGAAAAGTTCCTGATGGCGAGGCGGCTCATGTATTGGCAGGTGTATTTGCACAAAACTGGCGTGTCGGCCGAACAAATGCTCATTCATACCTTGCAACGCGCCCGCACGCTGGCCCTGCAAGGCGTACAATTGGAAACACCCAAGCATTTAGGCTGGTTTTTGTACCGTAAACCCGGAGAAACCGCTTCTCCCGACGAAATCCTGCAGCATTTTTCCTTTCTTGACGACAACGATATCACAGCAGCCATCAAATATTGGTCGGAAGAAAGTGACTTTACGCTCTCCTATCTGTCTAAGGGCTTACTCGACCGCAAATTATTCCGCTTAGAGTGGTTTACAGACCCTATAACTTCAGATTACCACGAAACGCTGCTGAAAAAAGCGCAAAAAGTGTTTGGCCCAGACCTTGATCTCCAACATTTTATCTACGTCGGAAAGGAAAGCAACCGCGCTTACGACGACGCAGAAGACCAGATCAAAATTTTGTTCAAAAACGGCAAGGTTTTACCCATCACAGAATGCTCAGATGTTCCGCTTTATACTCAAATTGTTACAAAACATTACATTTGCTATCCTAAGGAAATTGGCCGTGTTTCGTAAATATCACTAAAATTTCAAACGCTTTATGCCGCCTTTCAGGGCCAATTGCTTTACTTTTGCGCTTGATCCATGCGAACAAACATTCAAATCAAACATTTTTAACCAATCCTATCTCTCAGTTATGAGAAAATTTACACTATTCCTTCTATTTGTAGTCGGATTCGCTGCGGCGGTATCTGCTCAAGATGCACCCCCTAATGCTCAACCAGGCAAATGTTATGCCAAATGCCACATTCCTGACCAGTACGAAACAACTACTGAACAGGTTGTTGTAAAACCTGCTGCTGTAAAAACCATCGCCGTTCCTGCTACTTACGAAACTAAAACCGAACAGGTTGAGGTGAAAGGCGCAAGCAAACGCATCATCCCGGTTCCTGCGGTATATGAAACGCAAACAGAAAAAGTAGAAACGAAAGCTGCCAGCAAACGCCTGACGCCAGTTCCTGCTACTTATGAAACCGTTGAAGAACGCGTAATGGTTAAGCCGGAAAGCAAAAAGGTAATCAACGTTCCTGCTGAGTTTGAAAATAGCACAGAGCGCGTGATGATTAAGCCTGAAAGCAAACGCGTGATCGAGGTTCCTGCCGTTTACGAAACCATAACTGAAAGCTATGTAATGGAAGCCGCCTCTACCCGCGTAGAAGTGCTCCAGCCTAAATACGAAACCGTTACAGAGAAAATCGAAGTAAAACCTGCTTCTACGAAATGGGTGAAGAAAAAAGCCGATGCAAACTGCCTGAGCGCCAACCCGGAAGATTGCTTGGTTTGGTGTTTGGTTGAAGTACCCGCTGAATATCAGACGGTTACAAAACGTGTAAACAAAGGTTGCGACGCTACTGGCGTTGCGGATGCTGGTTGCACAAAAACCATCCAGATCCCTGCTAAAATGGGCACGCGCACGATCCGCAAGGTAAAAACGCCTGCTACCACCCGCGAAGAAGTTATTCCTGCTGAATACAAAACCGTAACGGTTCGCAAAGTAAAAACGCCTGCTACTACCCGCGAGGAAGTTATTGCAGCCGAGTACAAAACCGTAAGCAAACAGGTGTTGAAAACGCCTGCTACTGTAAAAGAAGAAGCCATTCCTGCAGAATATACAACGGTTACAAAACAGGTACTGAAATCACCTGCTACCAGCCGCGAAGAAGCAATCCCTGCTGAGTACAAAACGGTAACCTCGAAAGTAGTAAAATCGGCTGCTGCTACCCGCACGGAACCAATTCCTGCTGAATACGCTACCGTAACAAAACGCAAATTGGTTAAAGCCGGTGGCTTTACCGAATGGCGCGAAGTATTGTGCGGCGAAAAAGTAACGGGCTATACGGTGCGCCAAATCCAGGCTGCATTGATCAAAGCCGGCTACGAACCAGGCCCAACCGACAACATCATGGGCGTTCGCACGAAAGCGGCACTCACGAAATTCCAAAAGGACAAAGGCTTGCCAGTTGGCAACCTCGACCTCGAAACGCTGAAAGCGCTGGGTGTAAATTACTAATTTTGACACCCGCTCAAGCCATTTTGACAAGCCATCCTGCACGCGCGGGATGGCTTGTTTCTTTTTAACGAAACCTGCCGATGCGTCTTATTTTTTGAAAATCAACGCTTTAGAAATACTTTTTTGTTAAAAAATCGTATCCCCAATTATCTTTTAGTTAAACCCGCCTGCCGCTTTGGCATATTTTGGGAAAAAATACGAAAATTTGCACGGTATTTGATTATCCTTTTATACGCAAAACAAACCTCCGTCGTTTGTGTTACGTATTTATAAGTCAAAGCAACAGTTTTTGTCCAATTGGATTTAAGCAGACAAGATAATTTGGACAGAAATTTTTGCGTTGGCGTATCACCCTGACCGAAATCATCGTTTTACAACGCAATTACATGGACAATCATTTTTTTCAATATATGGTGGATTTCACCATGCCAAAGGAACTTCCGGACGAATTCGTACACCTGATTCCTGAGCAACGTGCAGCCGTAAACCGATTGCTACACGAAGGCAAAATTCTCAACTACGCACTTTCGCTGGAAAACTCAAAACTATGGGCCACATTCAGTGTGCGCTCCAAAGATGAGCTGATGGAAGTCCTCGAAGAACTGCCCCTTACCCACTATATGAAAGTTAGGGTAAGCGAGCTTACGTTCTACAACGCGGCGCATCCGTTTGTACCCGCGTTTTCCATGAATTAGTTTTTATAGCCAAGACTGATTTCAGCAATAGGCTTTTGGGTTAGCCTTAAAACGCTATTTCTACCCTCAAATGGGTAAAAACTGTGAAATTGTCCGCTTGAATATTTTTTCCCTGCCAATATGATGCAAAAAGAACCCTGAATTTTTTATACTTTTGCGTCTGCATTCGTGAGACAAACGGTTTCGCGATACCTAATCAGGATTTACACACACAAAGTCTGGTTATCTAATACATGGAAAAGAAGCGATTGTTAATCGTAACCCAAGAGATGGAGCCTTATACGGAAGGTGACGACATCTCCGCCTACGTAGGCAAACTCCCCAAATATTTACAGGACAACGGTTACGAGTTGCGGATTCTTATGCCGCGTTACGGCGTCGTGAATGAACGCCGTCACCGTTTGCACGAAGTGGTGCGCCTTTCCGGGATGAATATTATTGTCGATGACGATGATTATCCGCTCATCATTAAAGTGGCCTCCTTGCCTGGCTCGCGTCTTCAAGTCTATTTTTTAGACAATGAAGACTTTTTCAAGCGCAAATTTGTGTTTGAAGACGCTGAGGGACAGCCCTTTGAAGACAATGCCGACCGCGCAGCATTTTTCTGTAAAGGCGCCATTGAAACGGTTAAAAAATTCGGTTGGGCCCCTGATGTGGTGATGTGCCACGGTTGGATGACCAGTTTGATTCCTTTATACCTGCGTACAGCGTATAAGACCGAACCGATTTTCAACACCGCTCAAATCGTGTACGGCGTGTTTGACACCCCGCATGAGCGCGTCGAAACCGAACGCTTTCTACAGAAAGCAGCCATCAACAACCTCACCAAGGAAGATCTCGCAGCCTACATTGATGGCGACGCCATTTCGATGCACAAGGGCGCTTGCGCTTATTCCGACGGCATGATGATTGGCAGCGAAATGATGGACACCAGCGTTGATTACCTGTCCAATGCGGAAGACAAGGTGATTATGCCCTGGAAAGACAGCGATGAACTGTTGCCCGCCACCAGCGAATTCCTGCGCAACCTGCTGGAAGCTGAAGTGCCACAGTAAATTACCGTCAGAACAGCTGTTTGTTTCCCTGACGATACTCCGCCGTATTAGGTTTTGTGCAACCCTGCAAATCCATTTGCGTAAAAACTAATGTTTCGGTGTATTAAGCAGCAGGCAGATCATTTGGGTGGGCCGACGTTTGCATTTTTTTCATTTGCAAACCAAAGGCAACCAACCAAGCATCTGCCTGCTGCGTCTTATTTTATTACAAGGATATTTCTGATTATGATGCAAAAACTACCGGCGCTCGTAGCCATTTCCATGCTGATACTCGGTCTGTGGACCGCTTGTACCAAACCAACCCCATTCGGCGCCTCCCTACTTTCGGGCGAAATTGCAGATTACGATTATACAGACACGATGACAGTTGTGTGTACCCTCCAGCGGGAAGACAGCACCCAAACTTCGGACCGCTCGTCAACTGTGCCCTATTTCCTTTGCGGCAATTTAAACGACCCCATCTTCGGACATTCTTCTTCAGAAATTTATTCGCTGTTGCAATTGGGCGTACTAAACCCCGGTTTTAATCCCACGATTCATAAACTCGACTCGATCGTGTTGTACCTGCGCTTTAATGCAAGTGGATTTTACGGCGATACGCTTCAAGCCCAGGATCTGCATGTGTATCGCTTGGACGATCCCATTGCTCCGGATAAATCTTATTATTCTACCCAAACTATTGCATCCGGCACAGAAATAGGTTCGCTTCAAAATTTTTATCCAAAGCCGAACAGAAGGGACAGTTTATTCTCCACCACTGCAAAAGGAGCCTTTATTCGCGTGCCGCTGAGCAATGCTTTCGGCAACGAAATCCTGGCCTTGGACAGCCTGAAGCTTACCGATGACACCTTGTTTTACAAGGCTCTGCGGGGTATCAAAATTACAAGCAACCCAAGCAATTCCGGCAGCCTCGGCGCAATAATGGCCTTTAACCTGAACGACGCCTCGTTCAGCATGGTGCGCATGTATTATACAGAACATGATACGACCAAACGTACTTACAGCATGTTTTTTCAGGGCTGCAATAAGTTTACCCACTTTACGCAAAACTATACAGGGACGGCGCCCGGACAACAAATCGGCAAAGTATCTCCCGACCTGATGTATGCCCAAGGGATGAACGGATTGCGCATGAAAATTGAAATTCCGTATGCCAATTTCTTAGATCATATTGCAGTAAATGACGCGCGTTTGGTATTAACGGCGGCAAGCGTTCCGGGTGATAATGCTTTGTTGAAACCGGCTGACCAACTTGTGTTTACCGAATCGTCGGGTGATACGCTGTATTTGTTTAGCAGCGACGTTAACTATTCGCTCACGCCCACGGGCACGGGCGGTTTCGACGTATTCGGCGGAATTCCATTGGATGAAACGGATAATGGGGTGGCCTTGACGCGATATCGTCTGGCGCTTTCGCAGCGTTTGCAGGATATGGTGGACGAAACAACCGGCGATATTAAAAAGAAAACCATTTACCTCAATGTGTACCCGCAGAACAGATCGGCCCGTCGGGCTATTTTTTACGGGCCAAAGAGCGCAACATATCCGGCAAAGATTGCTTTAAAATATACCCGGTTATAGTATTTTTGTCGGAATTCCGTTTTAACCAATGATTATTACCCTAAACTTTTTTTATTATGTGTGGAATCGTCGCCTACATTGGATCAAAAAAAGCCTACCCGATTTTGATTAAAGGGCTTTTACGCCTCGAATACCGGGGTTATGACAGCGCGGGTATCGCTATTCAAAACGGGGGCCTGCATGTTTATAAAAAGAAAGGAAAAGTCGCTGATTTAGTCGATTTTGTAAAAGATTTCGATACAAAAGGCAATGTCGGTATGGGGCACACCCGTTGGGCTACCCACGGTAAACCCGACGACCTGAACGCGCACCCGCACACCAGTGGGAACGGGCGTTTGGTGTTGATTCACAACGGTATTATTGAAAATTACGCAGTGCTAAAAAGCGCCCTGCAAACCAAACACGGGCATACCTTCAAAAGCGAAACGGATACGGAAGTGCTGGTACACCTCATAGAGGAGGTTCAGCGCCGCGAAAACCTGCCGATTGAAGAAGCTGTTCGGCAAGCGCTTACGCAAGTACACGGCGCCTACGCAATTGTGGTAATGGACCGCGATGAGCCGGGAAAATTGGTGGCGGCCCGCAGAGGAAGCCCGCTGGTAATCGGGATCGGTAAAAAGGAATACCTGATTGCTTCGGATGCAACACCGATTGTGGAACACACTAAAAATGTTGTGTACCTCAACGACGAAGAAGTGGCAACCATTACGCTGAACGGTGAAATGGTAGTCAAAACACTCCGCAACGAGCTCATGACGCCTACGATCCATGAAATTGAACTCGAAATCGAGCAATTGGAAAAAGGCGGCTACGAATATTTCATGCTCAAGGAAATTTTTGAGCAGTCGACCACCATTGCCGAATGTATGCGCGGGCGCATGAACGCCGAAGAAGGCTGGATTCGTCTTGGCGGTATGCAGGAACACATGAAAAGAATGGTCAACGCCCAGCGTATGATTATCCTTGGCTGCGGCACCTCTTGGCACGCAGGCATGATTGCCGAATATTTGTTTGAAGACCTGGCGCGTTTGCCAGTGGAAGTAGAATACGCCTCCGAATTCAGGTATCGCAACCCGGTGGTTCGCGATCAGGATGTGGTGCTGGCCATTTCACAATCCGGTGAAACGGCCGATACTTTTGCGGCGCTTGAACTGGCGCAACAAAAAGGCGCCCTCACTTACGGTATTGTCAATGTGGTTGGCTCCTCCATCGCCAGGCTTACACACAGCGGATCGTACATTCACGTAGGGCCGGAGATTGGGGTGGCGTCTACCAAAGCCTTTACGGGGCAGGTGACGATGCTTACCATGATGGCTTTGGTGCTTGGTTACGAGCGGGGTTATTTGCCAAAATCGCAATACCAGAAATTAGTGCAGGAACTCTCCCTTATTCCTGGGAAAGTGGAGCATCTGCTTCAGTCCTGCCACGAGCAGGTGAAATATATTGCAGGCGAATTTAAAAATGCGCCAAATGCCCTTTACCTTGGCCGCGGCTATAATTTCCCGGTAGCCTTGGAAGGCGCGCTCAAACTCAAGGAAATTTCTTATATCCACGCCGAAGGGTATCCGGCTGCCGAAATGAAACACGGCCCGATTGCCCTGATCGACGAAAATATGCCGGTGATTGTGATTGCAACCAATCCAAGCGCCTACGAAAAAATCGTTTCCAATATTCAGGAAGTCAAAGCCCGCAAAGGCGTTGTGGTTGCCTTGGTAACGGAAGGCGATGAAGAAATCAAAAAATTAGCCGATTATACCATTGAAATCCCGGCTACTGAAGAACCGCTCACCCCGTTGTTATCGGTCATTCCACTCCAATTGCTTGCATACCACATTGCGCTGCTGCGTGGATGCAACGTGGATCAACCCCGCAATTTGGCCAAATCCGTAACAGTAGAATAATTTAACTTAATACCAATCGCGTGAATTCAATAGATATTCAATACAACACAGATAAAGAGCAGATACGCTTCCCGGAATACGGCCGCAGCGTTCAGGAGATGTTGCAGTTTGCTAAAACCATCGAAGATCCGTACAAACGACAAAAAACAGTTGAGTCGATCATCGGCCTGATGCAACAACTCAACCCGGTGGGCAACCGCAACCTCGATGATTATCGCGACAAACTCTGGTCGCACGCTTTTTCCATCGGCAATTATGAACTGGGTGTTACGCCGCCGCCCGGCATTACCATTCGCCACGAAAGTGATAAACCAATCATTGAAAAGGTGGAATACCCGGCTACGGCTACCCGATTCCGCCACTATGGCAACGGCATTCAGGCGCTGATAAAAAAGGCCATTGAAATGCCTGAAGGCAGCAAAAAGGAAGGATTTGTAGAGGTAATCGCGTCTTACATGAAACTTGCCTACAAAACCTGGAACAAGGAGCACTATGTGAGCGACGATGTGGTAAAAGACGATTTGGTGATCCTTTCCGACGGCCAACTCGAACTCCATGAAGGACACAATTCGCTTGATACCCTGGCTGCACATGCCGGAAAGCACGATAAAGACCGCAGAAATCTGAACCAGCGAAACCGCAACAGCAAAACACAGAACAACAACCGCAACAACAACCGCAAACAACGTCCGCAGGGCGGAACGGGCAGCGGGATGTCGGGCGCGGGGAATAATTATCGGAAGCGGAAGAAGTAGGGTTAATTCCGAATATCCGTCCCCCACGCCAACTTATCCCGCAGCGTATTCAAAAACGTAATATCCTGCAACTGTACCAGCCGGATCGGAAAGTCGTTTTTCCGCACCGCCAATTGGTGGTGCGCGTTGATGAGTTCGAAACGCGAATCGAGCGTACAAATAAAATTATCGGCGCGGCCTTCAATTTCAAACGAAATAACAGATTCGTCAGACAGCACAATTGGGCGCACATTCAGGTTATGCGGCGCCACAGGCGTAATCACAAAATTTTTAGAATCCGGAAAAATCACCGGCCCGCCGCAACTCAGCGAATAACCGGTACTGCCGGTCGGAGTAGCAATCACCACACCGTCGGCCCAATAAGAATTGAGGTAATCTCCGTTCAGGAAAGTATGGACGGTAATCATGGACGAGGTATCGCGTTTTAGCAGGGTACAATCGTTGAGGGCAAACGGCATATCGCCAAACAACGACGGGCTGCTTTCCAAATACAACATGGAACGTTCTTCAATCAGAAACTGCCCGCGTTTGAGTTTCAGGATCGATTCCCGGATCATTTTTTTCTCAATACTGGCTAAAAAGCCCATGCGACCAAGGTTAATGCCCAACATCGGCACGCCCGAATCGCGGACAAGGCTGATGGCGTGTAGCATTGTACCATCTCCGCCCAGCACAATCACGATGTCTATTCGGTGAATTTTAAAATCGCGCGCATCGTCAAACGGCGCGACCGGCTTTTTAAACTTTACACGATCCTTGATGTCGTTCAAATATGGGCCATACACATAAGCCGTATTGCCCTCCTCAAACAGGACGTCAAAAAGTTCCTGTACGTGGGGCAGGTCTTTCTCTTTATATTGTTTTCCATAAACGACAACTTGCATATCCAATATATTGATCAATGTTGAAGCAAAGTTATATTTGCCCCGCTAATGATCCGGAAAAAATCGGAAATTCGGCCAATAATTTTAAAAACAACATTCCAAACCGAAAACAAGATGGTACAAACGTTTAAGGAAATCGCCGGGCGCGAAAAAGAACAGTTGCGCAAACGCAGGCAAAAATTAGGACTTGACCCCGGTACGCCGGATCAGGAAAACTGGTTCGGCATTGCTTTGTCAGGTGGCGGCATTCGTTCGGCGACGATCAACCTCGGCCTTTTAAAAACCCTTAATCGCTTCGGTATCCTCCAAAAAGCCGATTACCTGAGCACTGTTTCGGGCGGCGGCTACACCCATGCGTACGTGCAAGGCACGGCCAAAACCACCGGCGATTTCAATGCGCTGTTTACGACCGAGCAAATTGACGCCATGCGCAAACACGGAGAATACCTGATTCCGGGCCAGGGTTTTCGCAAAAGCCTGAATACCCTGTTGCTTACCATCGCATTTGTAGTCAGCTGGATGATGAGCCTTATCAGCCCGGTAATCGTGCTGGGAATCGTGTATTATTTATATGAAATCCTTACGGCATTTACCGGAAATCCCATTCGGGAAACAACCAATATTTTAGCAGGATACAGCTGGTGGGCGATGGCGACATGCGGCGGGCTTCTATTTGCACACTTTGCGGTCAATATTGCCCTGAATTTCAACCTGAGCGTGTCCAAATATTTCAACCGGGTTGAAATGCTGTTGGCCATTGTTGGACTATGCCTTTATGCCTGGGTTTTGCTTTCCCGTATTGAAACCAACCAGGACCTACAAACGGAAACGCTGGTTGATTACACCATCAATGCAGCGCTTTTATTTTTACTTGGCTTTTTTACCAACCCGAATGCCTTGAGTTTTCACCGGTTTTATCGAAAACAGTTATCGGATTTATTTCTGCGTTTTTCGAAGGAGCACGAAAATATCCCGCTCAAGGACTTATTTAATGCCGATTCCGACAACAAAAAGGACTATATCGCACCGTATCCGCTGATTAACACTTGTTTGAACCTGCAAAATCCGGGCGGCGGCGACAAGTTTAAAGGCTCTAAAGCCAGCGATTATTTTTTGCTCAGTCCGCTGTTTTGCGGCTCCAAACTTACTTCTTACGTACCGACGCAACAGTATTGGGATTATCGAAAAATGACGATGCCTGCGGCAGTGACTATTTCTGCGGCGGCGGTAAATCCGGGCATGGGTGTTTATTCCAACAAAATTTTGAGCGTACTGATGACTTTGTTCAATGCGCGGCTCGGCTTTTGGATTTCCAACCCCATTGTGCTGCAAAAATCGTTTGCCATTGTTTGGTGGCCGGTTTATTTTTTCAAAGAGCTACTGGGGCAAATTGGTTTGGGCAATCGCATGATTAATATTTCCGACGGCGGCCATATCGAAAACCTCGGCGTGTATGAATTGCTGCGCCGCGGCTGTCCGCTTATCATTGCGATGGACGCGGGCGAAGACCCGCAGTATCTTTTTGAAGATATAAACAACCTCAGTATTCGCGCGCGCAATGAGTTGGGCCTGGAAATTCGTTTTCGCGACAACCAGCAACCGGAAGATTTGATCCGGCCGCGGCCCTCGCAGGTCTATTCCAAACAACGTTTTGCGATTGCAGATATATATCAATGGTGGGACGATCAAAAAGCCACTGATTTTCCGCCGCCTGCGGAAGATGAAAAAGGCGCTTTTCCCAACCTGAAAACGCCACGCAAAGTGGGTGTTTTGGTATATGTGAAATCGTCGGTAAAAGCGCCGGCAGGCAAACCGGCGCTGAACGAAGAGGAAGATCCGCTAAAATACGGCACTTACAAATATAAAATTTACCACCCTGATTTCCCGCACGAATCTACCAGCGATCAATTTTTTGATGAAATTCAATGGGAATCCTATTATCAATTGGGCCAATATATCGGCGCGGATGTGTTGGGCTTAACGGATCTTGAAAAAACGGACTTACCGAAACCATCCGTGGCGCGCTTAATTGCCTGGTTTGATTCCGGCGTGTCCCTGTTCCCACAAGCCGAAACCGCGCCGACAGCGGGCGACGATTCGGGCGCTGAAATCTATGAAAGTGCGAAGGATGTGCCGCCGGTTAGAGGGGAAGCAGAGGCCGTTCCGCAGGTTAAATATAGTATGTAGGGAGTGGTTTGCGCCCCCTGAAGGGCAGGGTTTTAAAAACCTTAAGTCAAAAGGGTGTCTCAAAATATGTTTTATAAACGCTATTTTTTGGATGACCGAGCGGATTGTCGGGGTGACTGCGAGTCACCCCGACAATTGGGCGCGATCTCAACTTTTTATTTGGCGAAATATCCAATGGAATTGATCTAAGACAAAGCCCCAAAGGGGCGAAATCATAAGAATTGGGCAACGCCCAATTTAAAATAGCCCAGGTTTAAAGAAGCCCAAGCAAACAAAAAAGCCATCCTGAACATTCAGAATGGCTTTTTTATAATTTTAAACCCTTACCAAAATCAGTTTTTCTTGATTTTGTAGGAATAAACGGCCTGATTTAAAAGCAGGTCAATTGTATAGTTACCGGCGGCAGCAACGGCGATGTTAGCGCCACCGTATTCGAGCGATTTGTTGGCGCCGTCGTCGCCGAAGTTGATCGCCCAATCATCGTTTGCGCGGAACTTGATGTCGCCGGCAACGAGGTTTAGGGTAATCGACCATTTATTGGCATCCGCGTTGTAGGTCATGTTCTGATCAGAGTTCCAGCCATCTGGCGTAGCAGAACCAATCAGGCCCCAGTCGGTTCGGGTTGAACTGTACGTAAGCGTGTTGAGGTCTACGTTCAGTTTGTAAACACCCGCTATTCCTGCACTAATGTCTGCACCGTCTGGATTCAGCGAACCGTCAGCACCGGTATCCCCCCAGTTAACGGCCCAAGCTTTCCCTTTCGTAAATTTAAACTTACTATTATCAGCGGGAAAGTTGACATAACCTTCGTAGCGTTCGTCGCTTTTTACAGAGTAAATCACTGTATTATCATTCGTCGGATCCCACTGTGGCGATTGGTAGCTGCCCGGAACTTGCAGTTTCGGATACACCACTACGATGGTATAAGGCGTAACATTCAGTTTGATGGTCGGCGAGTAAATCGTCGGCACATCAGCATTTACGTTGGCAGCCACGCGGAATTCCACATCCACGGCTTCTTCGCCCGGAAGGGCTTTGGTAACAAACAAAAAGGTGTTGATTTTTTCGTTTGTAATGGTGCTCAGGGAAAGACCAGAGGTAGAACCAACTGTAACCGGCTCTGCAAAGTTTTTACCGGCGATATCCATTTCGACCGTGTATGTAACAGCGGCGTTAAAGCCGAAATCAGCTGCGGTCCAGGCAAAATTGGCAAAAATTTCGCTTGCCTTAGCAGCCGTCAGCACATAAGATGTTCCGCCAGCCGGGCTGGTGAATGCCTGCGTGCTATTCACTTTCAATACCGGCCCTACTTCGTCGTCCTTACAGGCGGTAAATGCCAGAACGGACAGACCTAATAAAAAAAGATATTTTTTCATGTTAAATGCGTTTTAAACATTGATTTGTGTGGGTTTGAAATGCAGCACATTTCAAACCCACTGTTGATTGACGACCGAATTAATAACCGTCGTTTTGTTTCAAATTAGGATTGGCGCCTAAGTCAGAAGACGGAATCGGATACACATCGCGGAATCCATCTGTTGATTTTCCGGCTTTCACACCGCCTTTCCAAGGCCATACATAATCGGTATTCGTGAACTTGCCGAAACGCACCAGGTCGGTACGACGGTAGCCTTCCCAGTACAATTCGCGGGCGCGTTCGTCGAGGATAAAGTCGAGCGTCAATTCAGCAGCCTGGATGTTGCCGCCAGGGCCATTGTGTGCGCGCGTACGGATTGCATTCACATAATCAAGCGCTTGTGCTGTAGAACCGCCAGCGCCGCCGCGCAAAACTGCTTCAGCGTACATCAGGTACGCATCTTCAATACGGAAGAGCGGGAAATCGGTGTCTACGAACTGAGGATTTGAGCCTGGTTGACCAGTAGATGTTACGTTTTTGAATTTCGTAACGGAATAACCATCTGTAAACTGCGAAATATCGTTGATTTCGAGCGACTGACCGTCGGTAAAGAACATTGCGCGGCTGTCAACAGCGGCAGTGCGCGCAATGGAGTACGTGTAATCCGGATGGTCGATGAACAGGCTTACTTTGTAGTTTCCGGCAGCCGGGATTGCGATGTTGCTTCCGCCTCCCTGGAGGAGTGCATCTTTGTTGTTGTCGCCATAGTTGAGGCCCCAGTCGTCATTTGCACGGAATTTGATTTCACCTTGAACCAGGTCGAGGGTGATGGTCCAAGCGCCTGCCGTTGCATCGTATGTCATGTTTTGGTCGGAGTTCCAGCCATCAGGCGTAGCAGAACCGATCAAACCCCAATTCGTTTTGAGGATCGTGTAGGTTTTTGCGTTGATGTCTACATTTAATTTGTAGAAACCTACTTCAGCCACTTTGATGTTGTCTCCGCCAGCGTCTAAGGTGCCGTCAGCACCGGTATCGCCGTAGTTTTCAGTCCAGTTTGGTCCCGTCGTGAATTTGAATTCATTTTTGGTTATGTCTGAAATGTACACGTAGCCTTCAAATTTGCCGTCGTTGGCAGGAGAAGCCAACACGGTAGTCGCATTGGATGGATCCCAGCCCTGATAAGCGCCCGGAACATACAACTTGGTATACGATGCGCTTTGGCCTTCGTTTGGGTTTACCACTACGGCACTGCCCAACACCGGGAATTTATTCACGAATGCGCTGGTAGCGCGTACGCCGCCCCAACCGCCGTCGATACCAAAATCGTTTTTGTTCATTTTACCACCTACCGCAGCATGTACGAGGAAGTTCATACCGCCATAGGTTTGCGTGTGGAGACCATCGAACGCAACTGCGAAAATGATGCCGTTGGCCGTGTTGTTATCGGCCAAGAACATATTTTGGTATTTGCTGTCGAGTGTGTAACCAGCGTCAATTACTTTTTTGCTGTAAGTTACACAGTCCGTGTAGTATTCGCGGCCAACATATACTTTGGCGTTCAGGTACAATTTTGACAACAGCATCCAGGCAGCAGCCTTGTCGGCGCGGCCGTATTCGTTTTGGCGCGCGTCAACCAAATCGCCTTCGATGGCTTTGGCTTCGCTTTCTACATAGTTGAAAATGTCTTGAGCCTCTGCACGTTTTGGGAAAAACGAACCCACCACGTCATTTTCCGTTACAAAAGGCACGTTGCGGAAGAAGTCGAGCGCATGGTAGTAACTCAGGGCGCGCAGGAAACGCGCTTCGGCGCGGAAATGCTTTACATCGGCGCGGGTGGCTGCGTCTACGTTACGGCTGTCGAGTTTCGCGTCGGTTGTTTCACGGATAAATTCGTTGCAAACCGAGATTTGGTAATAAATTCGGTTATACATCGCAGTGATAAACTCGCTGTTGGCGTCCCAATCCTGCTGGTGGAAATCCTGGATGGTTCCGTCGTTCCAGCCGATGACGGCTTCGTCGGTTGGAAGTTCCTGGGCTTTCCAGAACTGGCGCAGGTAGGTAGAGAAACCTTCGTCGATACCGGAAATATCGGGTAAACCGGCTGGGCCTTTTTGGCCGCTCACCGCCAGACCAGAATACAATTTGGCCAATACCTGTTTGTACGCACCAGGTGAGTCATACACATTGGCAGAGGTAAATACGTCCTTATTAAGTGGAACCGTATCCAAATCTTTGAAGCAGGATACCGCAAACATGGTGCAGCCCAGCAAAAACAAAGAAAGTATTTTCAATGAATTGAATTTCATTTTAATATGTTTTTATTGGTTAAAAACTCAAATTTGCTCCAACCACAAAGGTGCGGGAACGTGGGTAAATATTATTGTCGATACCGCCGTAAATTTCAGGATCCAAGCCTTTATACTTGGTAATCAGGAACGGGTTATTGGCGGTTGCATATATGCGGGCTTTTAATTTAGACGCATTGCCGAAACTGTAGCCAAGGGTAATGTGGTCGAAACGCAGGAACGAAGCGTTTTGAATAAAGTGGTCGCTGAAATACTGCGGTACTTTGAAATCGTTGTTCCGGATTTCACTTTGTACGTTTGCTAAGTATCCTGCGCTGCCGTACAAGTTGTTGTAGGCTGCACCGCTGGATTCAATGTTATTGTACACGTAGTTGCCAATGTTTGCACGTGCGCCCAAGGAGAAATCCCATGCGCCGCGGTTATAGTTCGTATAAAACCCGAAAAACGCTTTTGGCGCAGGATTTTTGTAGCGGTAGCGGTCTTCCGGCGTTACTTTGCCGTCGCCGTTGCGGTCTACATACAATCCTTCAATCGGAACGCCTTTGCTGTCATATACTTGTTCGTACACAAAGAAAGTGCTTGCAGCATATCCAACACTGTGGATCTGGATTTTGTTGCCAACACCGCCTGAAATATCGCCGACGAACACGCCCTGATAGTTTGGGTCGTCGGTTGCAGTCAATTTCGTGATCTTGTTTTTGTTAAACGTCACGTTTCCGCCGATTTCCCAGGAGGCTTTTTCGGAGCGGATGGCAGCCACATTCAAGGAAAGCTCAACCCCTTTGTTTTCAAGGTCGCCTACGTTGGTGGTGATAAAGTTCGTCAGGTTAGTACCGGCAGGCACTGGAACGAAGTTCAACAGGTCTTTTGTTTTGCGCTGGTACACTTCAATGGCGCCGTACACGCGGTTGTCCATAATGCCGTAATCAAGACCGGCATTGTACGTGGTCGTCGTTTCCCATTTAATTTTCGCATCATAACCACTCGGACGCAGGGTGGTGTAGTACGTGTTGCCAAACGGATATTGCGCCGTTGGTTGGCTGCCTACATAAGTCGGCTGATAAGCGTAGTATTTTAAGCGTTCGTTGCCGATGTCCTGCTGGCCGGTTTCGCCATAGCTCAGGCGCAGTTTCAGGCTTGAGAGGGCGGCTTCTTTGTTGTCGATGATTTTCCAGCCCAAAGCCACGGATGGGAACAAGCCCCAGCGGTTATCTTTGGCAAAACGGGAAGAACCGTCGCGACGTACCGTAGCCGTCAGGTAATAACGATCATGGAACGTGTAGTTCAAACGGCCGTACAAGGACAACAGGAAGTATTCACCCGGATCATAGTTTTTATCTTCCAGAATCCGCGAACCGTCCGTATTGCGCGCATAGTTGTAATCCGTAATATAGAAACGCTGCCAGGAATAACCGCCCAACAGATCAATTTTGTTGTTTACATCAATCTTCTTGTTGTAATTCAGGTAAAGTTCAAGCAGTTTGTTGTCTTTGGTCTGCGAGTATTCCTTGTAATAACCATTTGTAACGGAAGCAATGGCCGCACTCGTCGGGCGATTGATGTTGCCATCGCTTGTGGAGTGGTCGTAGCCCAAGTTCAAGTTTACGTGCAAATCGGGCAGGAACCACAGGCGGTAATCGGCCGAACCGTTCAAGATATAACGTGTAGCCTTACCAGAATCATCCGTTTGTTCAAGTGCCGCAACCGGGTTGCTTGGCGCGGTAACCAGGCGGGCGCCGTTGGCGTCTTTCCAGGTGAAATAGCCGCCAAACGCATCATTTCCGGCCGCGCGAATCGGCTGGGTCGGATCAAATGCTGCTGCTGAGCCAATGGCGTCGCGGTTGGCAAAACGGTTTTTATCTGACACCAATTTCACGCCCACTTTTACCTGAAGCGCGTTTTTAAAGAAACTTGGCGACAGGTTGATAGCGCCTGTAAAACGATCCAATTTGTCTGTTTTCAGGATGCTCGAACGGCTGGTGTAACCAAGGGAAACACGGTAAGGCAAAAAGCCGACAGCGCCGGATGCACCAATGTTATGGTCGGTTGTAACGCCGGTTTGATAGATTTCTTTCTGCCAGTCGGTGTTTGCGGTGCCCAGCAGGTTGCGCGCTTGCGAACCGTCCGGGTAACGTTCTTTGACCAGGGTGCGGAATTCGTCGGCATTTAGTACGTCAACCTGGTTAAGTTTGCTGTTAAAGGAAACCATACCGGAGTAGTCGAGCCGGAGTTTGTGGTTCAGCGTACCTTTTTTGGTCGTAATGATGATGACGCCGTTGGATGCGCGCGAGCCATAAATCGCAGTAGCCGAAGCGTCTTTCAGTACCGTGAAACTTTCGATGTCGTTCGGGTTCACGATGTTCAGGAAGTTGCGGCTGCCGGCTACCCCGTAATTGTCGATCGGAATACCGTCGATGATAATAAGCGGGTCATTGGATGCGCTCAGCGAAGAGCCGCCGCGAATCCGGATGGTACCGCTGCTGGCGCCATCGGAAGAAGGTGTGATTTGTACGCCGGCGACTTTACCGGAAATGAGTTCCTGCGGGGCAACGACGGCTCCTTTGTTAAAACTTTTGGCGTTAACAGCCAGCAAAGCGCCCGTAGCGTCTTCTTTCTTGACCGTACCATAACCGATTACGATCACTTCTTCCAAGGCGGCGCCAGGCTTCAATTGTACATCAATTACATTGGATGCGCCAATTGCAACTTCCTGGTCGGCGTATCCTGTGTAAGTCACCTTCAGCGTGGTAGCGCCATTGGGCAGTCTGAGGGAATAGCCTCCATTTACGTCAGTTATTGCGCCGGTCGTCGTACCTTTTACAATAACGCTCGCGCCGATCAGGCCATCACCTGACTCAGCATCGGTAATTTTGCCTGTTATCTGCCTCTGACCATAGATAATACTACCGCTGCAAAGGAAAATACAGGCAATTGTAATGAACAACTTTAGTGGAAAATGCTTCATACAATAAAACTATATTTGGTGAAATTTCAAAAAAAAGGCCAAAAAACCTGAAAAATAGGGGATTATGACTTTAAATCAGTTTAGTGCAAAGTAAATAAATAATCCTTATTACCTGTATAATTTTCCGGATGATTGTTGTCAGTTATACACTAAGCCGAAATCAGTGTTAGTTATTGGATTTTATACGGTATATTATTTGGAATAGACAACAACGGAAACGCATTGCAAGAAGTAGAATGCCCAATAATCATTCGTTGGAGGTGCAGCACACCGAAATACCTGTAGACTTAAAAGATTAAAAAGAATATTATTTGTATTCAGTTTTCTTTCGCAATGT
>JBAXTB010000109.1:0-16013 GCA_037130425.1 Bacteroidota bacterium | reverse complement strand
CAAATGCAACTGACGATCCGCAACCTGTCCAAAACCTACCCAAACGGCGTAAAAGCCCTGCAAGATGTTTCCCTTGATATTCCGACCGGTATGTACGGGCTACTCGGTCCAAACGGCGCTGGCAAAAGCACCCTGATGCGTACCCTCGCAACCTTACAGGACGCGGATTCGGGCACGGCTACGCTTGGCGATATCAATATTTTAACTGAAAAAGATGCGCTGCGCCGGGTATTAGGCTATTTGCCGCAGGAATTCGGCGTGTACCCGCGCATCAGCGCCGTGGAAATGCTGGATCACCTGGCGGTGTTGAAAGGCATTCCCGGCAACCAGCGTAAAGAAGTGGTAAGTGCCCTGCTCCAGCGCGTAAACCTGTGGGACCACCGAAAAAAAGCGGTTTCGTCTTATTCCGGCGGGATGCGCCAGCGTTTCGGCATTGCCCAGGCCTTGTTGGGCGATCCAAAACTCATCATCGTGGATGAACCAACCGCCGGCCTTGACCCTGGCGAACGCAACCGTTTTTACAATTTGCTCTCCGAAATCGGTGAAAACGTCATCGTGATTCTGAGCACGCACATTGTAGACGACGTGAAGGAATTGTGCTCCAACATGGCCATTATCAATAACGGACAAGTGTTGTACGCGGGCACGCCGGAAGCTTCTTTGCAAGCGCTGCAAGGCAAGGTTTGGCAAAAATCGATCAATAAAGCAGAGGTAGACGAATATCAACAGAAATACGGTGAACGCCTGATTTCCAGTAAGTTAGTGGCTGGCAAACCGATTATTTCCGTGTTTGATGAAACGGATCCGGGCGAAGGATTTGTCGCTACGAACGCGGGATTGGAAGAAGTGTTCTTTTCAAAAATCAATAGGGTCGCGTAAGCACGGCGCCGGTTCTGATTTTATTCACTTCATCTCCAACCTTTTGTTATGTTCAATACGTTTTTCAAATTTGAAATAAAATCCTGGCTGCGCTCGCCTATGCCGTGGATCTTCTTGTTTATCTTCGGATTACTTTGTTTTTTCGGAACCATATCCGACGACGTTACCATTGGCGGCAGTTACGGCAACGTGTGGAAAAACGCGCCTTTTGTAGCGCAAAACTGGTACGCCGTATTTTCGTTGCTGAGTATTTTGCTTGTAACGGCTTTTTTAAATACGGCCGCCATCCGCGATTTTGAGCGGAACATGAGCCAAATCGTGTTTTCAAAACCTATCAGCAAGGCGTCCTATTATTTTGGGCATTTTTGGGGCGCTATTGTCATTGCAATCATTCCGATGCTGGGTGTGTCGCTTGGGATGTGGTCGGGTGTGCTTGCAAACAGCATGGCCGATTGGTTGGACGCCAGCCGTTTCGGGCCGTTTGAAATTAAGGGCCACCTGATGGGCTTGCTGGTGTTTGCAATTCCTAATATGTTATTTGTCGGCGGTATCCTGTACGCCGTGGCCATTAATACCCGTTCTACGTTGTACTCATTTGTAGCGGCCACAGCGCTTTTGGTGGGCTATATTGTGGCGGGAAACATGATGCGCGACATGGAAAATGAACAATTGTCCATGATGCTTGATCCATTTGGCTTCCGCGCATTCGGCATTGCAACCAAATATTGGACCGTGGATGATAAAAATACCCGTGCTATCGGTTTGGTTGGCGGCCTGTTGCTCAACCGCCTGCTTTGGGTGAGTATCGGTATGTTAGCGTTGATAATTGGGTATCGCAGATTTGATTTTTCAGAGAAAAAAGCCGGTTCCAAACGCGGGAAAGAAATCAAGGAAACGGAAAATCCTCAAAAAGTCCGGCCATTGGGCACTTTACCCAAAGTTGCGCCCAGTATCAGCACCGGCACAATTGTGCGTCAGTTATGGTCGCAAACAAAAACAGAGTGGTTGGGAATTATTCGCAGCGTAGCCTTTATCTTATTGGCTATTTTAGGATTATTGAATTGTGTTCCCAATCTTTTTAATGCAAATGAAGGCTACGGTACCCATGAATTGCCGGTTACGTACACAATTGTCAATGATATTCGCGGTTCGTTTTATTTGTTTACCATCATCATTATGGTGTACTTCAGCGGAGCGGTGATCTGGAAAGAGCGCAATAACAACATGAATGAAATCATAGATGCGCTCCCCACTCGGAACTGGACGACCTACCTTGGCAAGTTCCTGGCGATTCTTGGTGTGATGGCGGTGTTACAACTGCTGGTGTTAGGGGCCGGTATAGTTGCACAAACAATAATGGGCTTCACCCATTACGATCTGTGGGTGTATGTGCGGGAATTGTTGCTGATTGATCTGATTGGATTTGCGTTTACCCTTGCGCTCGCCTTCCTGATTCAGGTGTTATCACCCAACATGTACCTTGGGTTTTTCCTGACCATCATTTTTACTATCGTCAACAGCTTTATTTGGGGCGCTTTAAAAATCGATTCCAATATGCTTAAGTTCGGTGGTACGCCGAGCTATATTTTGTCCGATTTTTACGGGTACCAACCCTTCTGGAAAGGTTTGTTTTGGTTTCATGGTTATTGGGCTTTGTTCTCTACCCTTATGGCTTTGGCGGCCATGCTGCTTTGGCCGCGCGGCAAGGAAAGTACCTGGGCTAAGCGCTTCAAAATTGCCGGTCAAGAGTGGAAAACGTACCGCACGTTCGGTTTCGCCACCATCGCCCTTTGGCTTGGCGTGGCAGGCTGGACTTTTTATAACACCCAGATACTCAATAAGTACGCCAACAGCGGACAAATGGAGAAGCGGCAAATTAGTTATGAAAAGAAATACAAACAGTACGAAGCTCGCGTGCAGCCGCGCGTGTACGATGTGAAATACAACATCGACCTGCACCCTGAAAACCGCAGCATGATCGTGGACGGGATTTTCAAAGCGCGCAATATTTACAAAAAGCCGATTGATACCTTGTTTGTGAACACACCGATAAACGGCACGTTCTCCATCCGCAATGAAAGGCTTAAATTGCTGCTCGACGACTCCACCTTGCACTGGCGCATGTACCGTTTCGAACCGGCCCTGCAACCCGGCGATTCTTTGGTGCTGTCCTTTACGACCTCTTTTCAGCCTAAAGGCTTCGAAAATGAAGTAAGTTGGAACCGCATCGTTCAAAACGGTACGTTCTTCGATAACTCTGACATCATCCCGATGTTCGGTTATCAGGAAGCCAACGAACTGGCCGATAAAAACCGGCGCAAAACGTTTGAATTGCCGGAAAAATCACGTCGCCCGGCCCTTAACCGCCAGGATACCCTGCACCGCATGGAAGCTTATATCGGAGTCAACAGCGATTGGGTAAATGTGGAAACCGTTATCCGTACCGCGCCCGACCAAATCGCCATCGGTCCAGGCTCTCTGGTGCGCGAGTGGGAAGAAAACGGCCGCCGCTGTTTCCAGTACAAACTCGACCATGCCTCCTTCAATTTTTACTCCTTCCTCAGCGCCCGCTACCAAGTGGCCCGCCGTGAATGGAAAGGCGTAAAACTCGAAGTATATTACCAGTCTGGCCATGAATTCAACGTGGAGCGGATGCTTCATGCCATGCAAACGTCGCTGGAATATTATACCACTAATTTCGGTCCGTACTACCATAAACAATGCAGAATCATTGAGTTTCCGCGTTTTTCGGAGTTTGCACAATCCTTCCCCGGCACTATGCCTTATTCGGAAGGCGTCGGATTTATCCAGGATTTCAAAGACCCGCAAGACGATATCGACATGATGTTCTACGTGGCGGCCCACGAAATCGGGCACCAATACTGGGGGCACCAGGAATGCGGCGCTCAAATGCAAGGCGGTGAAATGCTGGTAGAGACCTTTGCACAGTGGAGCGCGCTGATGGTCATGGAGCACGAATACGGCCGCGACCAAATGCGCAAATTCCTTAAATACGAAATGGATCGTTACCTGCGCGGACGCGGGCGGGAGCGCGAGAAGGAATTGCCGCTGGCGCGTTGCGAAGGACAGGGCTATATCCATTACAGCAAGGGCAGTGTGCAGATGTATAACCTAAAGGAAACGATCGGGGAAGACAAGGTGAACGCCGCTTTACGCCGCTTCTTAGATAAATTCAAATACAAAGAACCGCCGTATCCGACCAGTTTAGACGCCATAGACGAGTTTTATGCCCAAACGCCCGATTCCCTTGATTATGTGGTCAAAGACCTGTTTGAAGACATTACCTTGTTTGAAAACCGGACGACCAGCACTGCTATGAAGGAATTGCCGGGTGGTAAATACGAGGTCACGATCAAAATTGAATGCCGGAAGTTAAAAGCCGACGACCTGGGCAAACAAACAGAAGTGCCGATCAACGATTACGTCGAAATTGGCGCCTTTGCCAAACCGGAAAGTGGGAAAAAATACGGCAAAACCCTGTACCGTCAACGGGTAAAAATCACGCAAAAGGAAAGCACCTTCACCTTTACGGTGGACGCCAAACCCCACAAGGCCGGGGTTGATCCGTTCTCGCTGCTGATTGATCGGAACCCGGAAGACAACCTGAAGGAGTTTTAGAATATCGAATAACGAATATCGAACAGACGAATATCGAACGGGGGCGTTACACTTGGGCATTTTCGATATCCTCTTGCTGGCGCAGGGTTCCAACCCTGTGTCTACTATCATGCGGGTTCCACCCGCGTTTACGGTAAAAGTCGGGTAAAACCCGACAGATGGCAGTCACAGGGTTGGAACCCTGCGCCAGCGTTGATAAAACAAAAAAGACCTACGCGATTTTTTTCGCGTAGGTCTTTGATATTAGGTGGATTAGGTGGGCCTGGCAGGAATTGAACCCGGAATCATCTGACCTGAAGGAGTTTTAGCATATCGAACAGACGAATATCGAACGGGGGCGTTGCGTTGGGCATTTTCGGATGCCGGAGGTAACGCCCCCGTTTGATATTCATTTTCTATGCCATGCGATCATTTGGAAAGTGCCCAGTCCAATCGTAAATCATCTGAATTTCCTTTTGATCCGAATTTTCTAAAAAAATCCCATGTATTTGCCTTGTATTTTTCATAAAATGCCTTTGTTTTTGATCCGAATTTTCTAAAATGCAGCGCCCCCGTTTAGTTTTGTGTGCAAATTGAGTGCAAACAAAAAAAGACCTACACGAAAAAATCGCGTAAGTCTTTGATATTCAAAGTGGGCCTGGCAGGAATTGAACCCGCGACCATCTGATTATGAGTCAGCCGCTCTAACCACCTGAGCTACAAGCCCTGTTTCTTCGCGCTGATCCACATGATTTAATATTCATAACGTGCCAGCGCGAAGAAAGAACGGCGCAAAATTAATTTTAATTCCCGAACTCGGCAAAAAATAGTGGGATTTATGTGATGTTCGTATGCCTTACGATAACAACTCATTGATTATCAAAACATAAGGTTTGGTTTTAAAAATCCTGAAAGGATTGTATGTTTATAGATTCCATTGCCCCCAAGGTCCCAATCCTGAAAGGATTGTATGTAAAAACGTTACGCATCACATACAATCCTTTCAGGATTGGGACAACGTTTGGTATCATTGCTATAAACATACAATCCTTTCAGGATTTTTACATGCATGGAATGTATGCATGTAAGGCCGCGCTTTTTCAGGTCTCTTTGATTATATATGCCACTCACTCCTGCCAATACACCCGTTTCACCCGTTCCGAAATATTCGTAAACACCTCATACGGAATGGTTTGCAAGGTTTTGGCCAATTCCTGCACGGGTTGTTGCGCCCCGAAAATAATCACCTCGTCACCTTCGCGGGCATTGAAAATCCGGCTGACATCCACCATGCTCATGTCCATACAAACATTGCCGATGGTGGGCGCGGCCTGGCCGTGTATGAGTACGCTGTAGCGTCCGTTCCCCGCCAAACGCAGGAACCCATCCGCATAACCAATGCTGATGGTGGCAATGCGGCTGGGTTTGGTGACCGGTCCGTTGCGGTTGTAGCCGACGGTTTCGCCTGCCGGGACTTCCTTTACCTGACTAATGGTGGCCTTCAGGGTGTTCACCACCTGCAACTGATCCTGCAAACCGCTCGAATCAATGCCGTACAGCCCAATACCGAGCCGCACCATGTCGAAATGGTATTCCGGGAAACGCGCAATGCCGCCGGTGTTCACGATATGCCGCAAGGGCGCATACCCCAGCGCCGCACGGATGACCTCGTAGGATTGGGTAAAAATGGCCGCCTGATGGTGGGTAAACGCGTCATGCGCGGGCGCATCGCTGGCCGAAAGGTGGGTAAATACGGTTTTTACCTGCAAATTGGGGTAATCTTTTAAGCGATTTACAAGCGCTTCGAGGTCTTTCGGTTCAAAACCGAGGCGGTGCATACCGGTATCCAATTTCAAATGCACCGCCATTTGTTTTTCATGTCCGGCGTAGCGAATTAGTTCCTCCAACTGGTTCAAACTGTACACTTCCGGCTCAAGTCGGTGCCGGTATAGGGCGTCAAAACCGCTGGGTTCGGGGTTGAGCACCAAAATGGGCAGGTTCACACCCGCGTGCCGCAGTTCAATTCCTTCGTCGGTGTAGGCCACGCCGAGGTAGTCAACTTTGTGAAATTCAAGCAATTTGGCCACTTCCGCCGCGCCGCTGCCGTAACCTGCCGCCTTTACCATCACCATCATGCGCGCGCCCGGTTGCAGGAGGCGGTTGTACACATTCAGGTTGTGGATGAGGGCGCTCATGTTCACTTCCAGCACGGTTTTATGCGCTTTTTGCTCCAAACGGCTTGCAATACGTTCAAACGTAAAAGGCCGTGCGCCTTTGAGCAGGATTAGTTCGTCTTCAAATTTGTGCTGCGAAAATTGTTGCAAAAACGCATCCGTATCCGGGTAAAAATACGCTTCCATGCGTTCCGGCAAAAAGGGTTTCAGCGCGGGCACAGCCGTACCAATGCCGATGATTTTGTGTACGTTTTGACCGGAAATCGCGGCGGCTACTTTTTCATACAGCACGGCTTCTGATTGTCCGCTTTGTAAAATATCGGATAAAATAAGCGTTAAGCGCCCATTTCGGGCCTGTTGGGCAGCAAATTGCAGGGCGATGCTCAAGGAACTCAGGTCGTTGTTATACGAATCATTAATAAGTACGCTGCGATTGATGCCCGCTTTAAGTTCCAACCGCATTTCCACCGGCTCTAAGCGCGCGAGGCGTGCGCGCGCAACATCTTCCGTGATACCGAGATGAAACATCAGGGCCAAACAGTGACCTGCGTTTTCAATAGAAGCCGGGTCGGAAAAAGGGATGGTGAACGCCGGGCCTTCCGGGCTGTTTGCCGATTTTACCTTAAAACGCGTGCTGCCGTCGGCCAAGGCTTCAATTTCCGTCAATTGAAGGTCGGCGGGTAAACCTGTTTTTGACCAGGAAAACCCTTTGCGTGCGCCGGTTTTTTCCCACTCCTGTACGGCTTTTGCTATTTTTTCATGATCGGCGCAGTAAATCAGCGTATTACAGCCTTCAAAAAGATTCATTTTCTCTTGAATTTTTGCTGTTTCGCTGCTGAAACCTTCCCGGTGCGCCGGACCAATGTTGGTAAAAATACCGATGGCGGGTTGAATGATCCGAGCAAGCGCCGTCATTTCGTCGGATTGGGAAATGCCTGCTTCGAAAATGGCTAAGTTGTGCCTTGATTTTATCTTCCAAACCGATAAAGGCACACCGATTTGCGAATTATAACTTTTGGGACTGCGCACGATGGTAAAATCGGGTGACAGCAGTTGGAAAAGCCATTCCTTCACAATGGTTTTGCCGTTGCTGCCGGTGATGCCGATGACGGGCAGGTTAAATTTTTCGCGGTGTCGGATGGCCAGGAGTTGCAAAGCATTCAGGGTATTTGAGGTCAGGAGCACATTTGCTTCCGGCATTTCCTCAAGATCGATGCGGCGGCTGACGACAAAATTGCGCACCCCGGCCCGGTAAGCGTCGACAAGGTGTGCGTGGCCGTCGTGCCGTTTGCCGGGCAGCGCAAAAAATAGCGACAAGGTAGGCGCTGAAATTTGTCGGCTGTCGAACAACAAATATTCGATAACGGCGCCTGGATTTACCTGTTGCAGCCATTCGGCTTGCATGGTTTCGCAAATACTTGTGATTGAATCGTTCATCCCGCTTTACCTTTGTGTAAAAATCAGTATTCAGTGGAAATAATGCTTGAAACGCCGGCAGATTTGGAGGCAGCGATGCCTAAATTGAAGGACGCTATAGGAATTCGCCGCAAAGTTGCGCTTTATGGCGATATGGGTGCGGGAAAAACGACGTTGGTCAACGCTTTTTGTATATTTTTAGGCGTGAAAGACCATACGTCCAGTCCGACGTTTTCGCTGATTAACGAATACCGCTATGTAGATGCCGACGGTATGCCGTCCTTTGTGCATCATTTGGATTTATACCGACTTAATCGCATCGAGGAGTTGCTTGACATCGGGGTGGAGGAGTTGTTGGACGACCCCTGGTATTGCTTTATTGAGTGGCCGCAATTAGCAGAACCGCTGTTGCCGCCCGATACTGTAAAAATACAATTGGAGATTTTAAGTGAAACTGCCCGCAGGGTCTTAATTTTGGACGCCTAAATTAAGTACCAACCAAATATTTGTCACAAAATCACAAAAATTACTTAAATCATAGTTGAAATCACCCTAATTCATGGAAACGCTTGCCGTACCGCGCACACAAACAGAGACTTTAGACGTATTACCTAAGCAACAACGCTTGTTTATTGGGGTTCCCAAGGAAAATACCATGCAGGAAAACCGGGTTGCACTTGTGCCACATTCGGTGGCCACGCTGACGGCCCACGGTCATCGGGTGGTGGTGGAATCGGGTGCAGGTGAAAAGTCGAAGTTCAGCGACCATGATTTTTCAGAAGCAGGGGCCGAAATTGCGCATAGCCGGGATGATGTGTTTAAAGCCGATGTGTTGTTGAAAGTTGCGCCGCCCACACTGGAAGAAATTGATTTGATGCGGCCAAACCAGGTGTTGATTTCACCGATCCACCTGCCCTTGTTGCAATCTGAATACATTACAAAACTACAAAAAAAGCGGGTCATTGCCCTGGCGATGGAATATATCCGCGATGACGAAACGGGTGTTTTCCCGATTGTGAATGTGATGAGTGAAATTGCCGGGATCAGCGCAATTTTGATTGCAGCCGATTTGCTGGCTACGACACGAGGGGGTAAGGGTGTGTTGTTGGGCGGAATTGCCGGGGTGCCGCCAGCCAAAGTGATTATTTTGGGCGCGGGTGTGGTGGCGGAATTTGCCACACGAACCGCGCTTGGCTTAGGCGCTGAAGTGCGCATTTTTGACAACAATGTGTACAAACTCATGCGTTTGCAAAATTTGGTCGGTCGCCAATTGCACACTTCGGTCGTGAACCCGATACACCTGCGCGAACAATTGATTACGGCCGATGTGGCCATAGGAGCGGTTCACTCAGCCCAAGGTCGCTCACCGATGATCGTGTCGGCCGACATTATCCGGCAAATGAAACCGGGTTCTGTGATTGTGGATGTGAGCATCGACCAGGGCGGCTGTTTTGAAACCTCCGAGATGACGACCCACGACAACCCGACGTATGAGAAATACGGCGTGGTGCATTATTGTGTACCGAATATTCCCTCGCGCGTGGCGCGCACGGCCTCCGATGCGATCAGTAATATCCTGACCTCCTTGCTGTTAAAAGCGGAAACGGGCGGCGTTTTGCCCCTGATTACCGGACAAGAGGGGCTGCGAAACGGCGTTTATACTTACAAAGGTTGTTTGACCAACGCTTATATCGGTGAGCGATTTAATTTAAAAAGTACGAATTTAGATTTGTTGATTACTTCTGATTATTCATAAAAGCTTAATTGCCGCCTGGGTAGGGGGAGGATTGGGTTTGTTGTATTAGCCTAATTTTATTCGGTGGGGCGGGGGAGAGGGGCGGAAGCAGGAGCGGTTGTTGTCGTTGGAGTTGGATTTGAAGTATAATCTTTTGGTGAAAAAATAAAGCTATGGTTTTTCAAAATGCACTAATTCTTCGGGATTTTGGCCGCTTCTTAGATTATATCGACCAATTGGGTCCTCTTGAACTGACCAAGGGGAAAAGTTTGTTGCGTTCGGTTGATTTAATCCGATTAAATGAACAGATGCATTTTCGGTCTGAGTTTGTGAACCCGAAAAGCACTCAAAATGCGTATGCCCTGCTCAACACTTTTTTTCATATCGGCCGTATTGCACAACTGTTTTGGGTAAAAAAAACGGCGAAAGATTCGAAGATCCTTGTCACAAATCCGGATCGAGTGGTTCTGTATGATGCGCTCAATGACGATGAAAAGTATTTTTTTCTACTTGAAAGTTTTTGGTGTTATGTGAATTGGGACGTGGCCTACGATTGTCGCTATTTTTCGGATTCGAGATTTTATGACAATATATTAAGTGCGCGTGCAGGTACGATTACGATTGCTGAAAACGAGGTGAAAAGAAAAGGTATGGTGAACAGTCCTTATCAATTCTTTCATGCAGAGGTATTTCAAGCATTCGGTTTTTTGGAACTTCATAAAGATGATCAATTGGAAAATCTCCAAATAAAAAAACATGCATTCCCATATAAATCGTTGAAATTATTGGAATCGGGAGGTTTTATGATGACAATATTATTGGAAGAGCGCGCACGCCATTTGTGGGGCGATTTGAACCCTTTTCTTACAAAAGATATGGATGATATATGGCTTGAGGAGTTGGAGATGCGGAGAATAAGTGTGAATGCATATAACGTATTTGAAAAAAACAATGGGATAGATAAACCTTTAAAAAACAAGCAATTACCGTATGAAACTTATTTCTCAGAGGCATTTTTAGCATTTTTCCCGGAATTAAAAATTGAAAAGCGCTTATATCCGATTGTACGCCCATTTGTTGAAGGAACATACACATTACGTATCTCGATCAATAAAAAATGCTACCGGGAAATTGCTATTGATGCCTACGCCACCCTCACAGATTTACACCTTGCGATTCAACATCTGTTTAAATTTGATAATGACCATTTGTACGCCTTTTTTATAGATGGAGGAATAAGAAGCCGGGCCGAAAATCATTTTATCTATTTTGATGATAGAGCCGATATGGAAATGTCACGTCAATCCGCCGCAAACATTCGACTGGGAGACTTGCAATTATATACAAATCAGGAAATTATGTACTTATTTGACTTCGGAGATCATTGGGAGTTTTTAATTGAAGTATTGGTTATTGTACCGGGTAAACAGTTAAAAAAGGCTGTTTATAAAACGCTTAAGGTGGTTGGCAAAGCGCCTAAACAGTATCCGGATTGGGAGGATTGAATTCACCGCCCTAATTTTTTTACCTTTGCCCCACTAAAAAAAGTACCATGCACCAATCGTCCGCCCTGCCCCGATCCTTCGTGTTGTTCCTCCGGTTTTTGCCCCTTTTATTGATGGGTATATTGCTGCTCCAGCATTGTACGCCGCCGGAAGCCGATGACAAGGCGCCTAAACAGGGCGTGGTCAATATCGATTTGCGCAACAAGCAGGTACAACAACTTTTTAACTTCCGCGATGAACGCAAAGTGGACAGTTTACTTGCTTATTTGAGCAACAAAAACGCTACCCTGCGCTATATCGCCACCCTGTCTTTTGCCTCCATCCGCGATACCAACGCCATTCCGGCCCTCGAACGTCGACTAACGGATGGCGTGGAAGACGTGCGCATCGCGGCCGCTTTTGCCTTGGGTCAAATCGGATCGCCAAAAGCAGAAAAAGCGCTCATTGAGGCGTTCGTTGCCAAGGATTCTACCTCACAACACCAGCGCCTGAACGCCGTGGTACTGGAAGCAGTAGGGAAATGCGGCACGTTGGCGGCGTTGAAAAATATAGCGGCCGTAACCACTTATCAACCCACGGATACCTTGTTGCTCGAAGGCCAATGCCGGGCCATTTACCGCTTCGGGATGCGCAATATGATCGACCCGGCGGCTACGGCCCGCATGGTTTCTTATGTGGCCAATGAGCGTATGCCTGTGCCTGCGCGCCTGATGGCAGCCCAATATTTAGCCAGAACCAAGGATCTCGCGCCCGATAGTTTGCAATCTGTTTTAATGGCCGCCGCTTACGTGCGCGCGGGCAACAGTCCTGATATTCGGATGGCGCTGGCCAAGGGCTTGGGCAAATCAAAAGCGGCCCCTGCGTTTGCCATTTTGTCTAAAGTCATCAATACTGAGCGCGATTGGCGGGTTAAATGCAACATTATCAATGCAATGGCCAAGTTCGAATACGATACCGTTCGGGCCTTGTTGATGCCGATGATCCGCGATACCAACCGCCACGTGAGCAGAACAGCGGCCGAATTTTTTATTGCCAACGGCCAGGCTAAGGATGGTGATTTTTACTGGCGTTTTGCCCGCGACAATGCGAACATACCGATGTTATCACAAATTGCTTTGTTCCGGGCTTCCAACAAGTGGCTTTCCGGCAGAAATGAACCGGAATCCAAGGATTTTGTGAATTATCGGCTGCGGGAAATGTTTATGCAGGCTAAAAATCCCTACGAAAAAGCGGCTTGTCTCGGTGGTTTATCCGAGTTCGGCTGGCAGTACCGCTGGATTCACGACAAAGGATTTACCGACGGCAGTCCGGCTGTAAAAACGGCGGCTGCGGAAGCCTTGTTGGCCATTATGCAACGCCCCGACTTTTTCTCCTTCTTCGGCGAATCGGCGCGGGGCGTGCGGCGCGAATTGTACTATTACCTGCGTGAAATTGTCTCGTCCGGCGATCCAGGCATGATTGCGGCCTCGGCGGAAGGTTTTATGGCGCCAGCGCTAAGCTACCGCACCTTACGGGATTCGGTGCGCATAGATGACTTCCGCGCGGCACTGGGCAAACTCAAAATGCCCCGCGATGTGGAAGCGTTTATGGCGCTCGACAAAGCCCTGGCGTTTTTTGAAGAACGTCCGGCGCCGCCAAAACCGATTATTCCGTTTAACCACCCGATTGATTGGCAGCGCCTAAACTTGGTATCACAAAAAACAGAAGCAACCATTGTGACGGATAAAGGCAACATCGTGGTAGAGTTTTACCCGCAATGGGCGCCCGGTTCGGTGGCTAATTTCCTGGAATTAGCCGGCAAAGGCGAATACAACAACAAGACGTTCCACCGCGTGGTGCCCAATTTTGTGATTCAAGGCGGTTGTCCAAGGGGCGATGGCTATGGGGCGCTTGATTATTCTATCCGCACCGAAATCGGTTTGGCCTGGTACGATGCGGAAGGTTATTTGGGCATGGCCTCGGCTGGCGCCGATACGGAAGGCACCCAGTTTTTTATCACCCATTCGCCTGCACCGCATTTGGACGGGAATTACACGATTTTCGGTAAGGTAAAATCGGGTATGGACGTGGTGCATCGGATACAGCCGGGCGATTTGATACAAAAGGTGGATATAAAGTATCAATAAAACGGAAAGGGATGGATGTGTTTAGTTGCTGATAATCAAATAATTATAAACAATTAAGCAAAACAAAAATGATTACGACCGAAACAGCCGTTAAAACTGCAAACGAATGGATTGCAGCCTGGAACAGCCATGACATTGATGTTATTATGCACCATTACAGCGATGATATTGTGTTTTCATCGCCCTTAATTGTCCGAATTTTAGATAAACCAGATGGAACGATTGCCGACAAGCCCGCTTTAAAAGCCTATTTTTTAAAAGGTTTGGAAAGTTATCCGGAGTTAAAATTTGAGTTATATCATGTTTTGGTTGGCGTAAACAGCATTACGATTTATTATAAAAGTGTGCGGAATCTGGTCGCGACAGAGGTGATGGTGCTGAATGGAGAAGGGAAAATAAAGCAGTGTCTTTGCCATTATATGGAGGTTTAAGATAAAACCTGAAATTTTTTAAGCGTTATTAAATCACAGGGTATCAAATCCTAAATACCCAATCCCTCCATTTCCATTGTGAGTGTCCGAGGCTGTATCATAAGGTAACGTGGGATTTTTTCGCCAAATAAAAAGCTGAGATCACGCCTAATTGTCGGGTTGACTACCAGTCACACCGACAATACGCTCGGTCATCAGAATAATATTTTGTGAACGATCCTCATGTTGCTTAAAAAAGGACTTATGATACACCCTCGTACGGCAGGGCTCCATCTACATTTAAGGACGAAAAATAAACCTCTTGCTTAAGTACCCAATCCTTCTATAGTAGCACCCTCAAGCGTTTTTTCGAATTAAGATCGAGCCCTGCCGTACGAGGCTGTCTCACAAGCCGTTTTATAAACACTTAACAGATGATTCGCAAAATATTATTCGGATGACTGGTCGTATTGAGGGGGTGACTGGCAGTCACCCCCTCAATTAGGCGCGATCTCAACTTTTTATTTGGCGAAAGAATCTCATGTTACTTTATGAGACAGCCTCGGGATCCAAGCGTTTATTCAGTGGAAGATTACGACCTGCTGTAATTCGGCGACTCCCGCGTAATAATAATATTGTGCGGGTGGCTTTCAATCATACCAGCATTCGTGATCGTAACAAACTGCGCATATTGTTTTAAATGCTCCACCGTAGGCGCGCCGCAATAACCCATACCAGCGCGCAAACCGCCGATGTACTGCGTCATCACCTCGCCGACCGTGCCTTTGTAGGGAACCCGGCCTTCAATACCTTCGGGAACGAGTTTGCGGATATCGTCTTCCACATCCTGGAAATAGCGGTCTTTGGAGCCGAGTTGCATGGCCCCCAAACTGCCCATACCGCGGTAAGTTTTAAATTTCCGGCCGTCAAAAATGATGGTCTCGCCAGGCGCTTCTTCCACACCGGCAAACAAAGAGCCTGCCATAATCGTGCTGGCGCCAGCCGCCAAAGCCTTCACAATGTCGCCTGTGTACCGAATCCCGCCGTCGCCGATGATCGGAATGCCGGAACCGGCCAGTGCATTTGCTGAATTTAAGATAGCAGACAACTGGGCCACGCCAACCCCGGCTACCACGCGGGTGGTACAAATACTGCCAGGTCCGACGCCCACTTTCACGGCATCTACACCGACATCAGCCAAGGCTTTGGCGCCTTCGCCGGTTGCCACATTACCGCCAATCACTTGAAGATCAGGATATTGTAGTTTAAGGCTCTTAATTGTATCTAATACGCCCCGCGAATGTCCATGTGCTGTATCAACACAAACAACATCGACGCCAACCGCAACCAGCGCCGCAACCCGTTCTAACATATCGGCCGTAACACCCACTGCGGCGCCCACAACCAAGCGACCAAACGAATCCTTGCAGGCATTCGGAAAATTGGAGCCTTTAATAATGTCTTTATATGTAATCAACCCGATGAGGCGGAAATCATCATCCACCACGGGCAATTTTTCAATTTTACGTCCTTGCAAAATGGCGCGCGCCTGATCGAGCGTGGTGCCTTTAGGCGCAGTCACCAAATTGGTTTTCGTCATGAGTTTGTCCACCAACTGATTTTGGTCGGTTTCAAAGCGAAGGTCACGGTTCGTCAGAATGCCGACCAATTTTCCGGCTCTATCCGTAATCGGGATACCGCCGATGCTGTGGTGGCGCATCAATTCCAACGCTTCCGAAATACGCGCTTCAGGGTGCAGGGTCACGGGGTCGATAATCATCCCGGCTTCCGAGCGTTTTACAGCCCGCACCTGATCGGCCTGTTCCTCAATCGTCATGTTTTTGTGGATGATCCCGATGCCTCCCTGGCGCGCCATGGCAATGGCCAATGATTTATCAGTCACCGTATCCATTGCGGCGGAAACGATGGGCACATTCAAACGAATGGTGCGGGTAAGTTGCGAGGAAATATCAACCTCTCTGGGAAGTACTTCGCTGTAAGCGGGAACGAGCAGGACGTCGTCAAAGGTAAGGGATTCGCCCACAAATTTGGACGGGAGGGCTGAGCTATTGTTGTTTTCCATGTGCAAAGGTCTTGATTCATCCTGAAAACAGGAAAGCCGCGCGGCACTTTTTTTTCTGTAAAAATTA
>JBAXTB010000108.1:0-16026 GCA_037130425.1 Bacteroidota bacterium | reverse complement strand
GCAAAAACACCGACACCTTGTCGATTCCCGTTCCATCCTTGTTGTGGGACGCCGTGTTTGCGCTTACCAGCCAAACCGTTTCCACCGGTGAAGTGGCGACCATTGCGTTCCCAACCGAAGTATATCCAAATCCCGTCAGCGCCGGCGCCTCTTTATCTGCCACTTTTCGCCTCGACGCCTCCGCCCGCACGCGCGTGACCCTGCTGGATGCGGCGGGTAGAGCCTTGCAACAGGTGTTTGATGAGCAATTGCCAGCGGGTGAGCAGTTGGTAGAGGCTTTGGTGCCGGAGCATTTGGCAGCCGGGATTTATTGGTTGAAAATTGAGGCGGGGGGAAATGTGGCGGTTAAAGGAGTTGGGGTAGTGCGGTAAATTTCTTGATTGGTTATGATGCCCAAATGCACCGATTCCCTTGAGTATTGCACTTGCCTTGGGTTTGCAATTTATGTTATCAAGGATTATCTTTGTACAAAAGAAACGGTCATGGTTACCACATTAAGCAACGCACAATTAGAAATACTCAAACTTTTTGCATCTGATTTGTCAGATGCCGAACTAAAAGATTTACGGCGCTTGCTGATTGATTTTCGTTATCGGAGGCTTCAACAGGCCTTGGATCAACTCCATTTATCTCCGGAGGAAATAAAAGAGTGGGCTGAAGGGCATGATCGAACGCCTTATGGTAGTCAAAATGGTAAACAGGAACCGGCAGCGTGAGAGTTGTACATGACACCAATGTTTTATTAGCGGCCCTTCCGAATGCTTCTAAAAGCCACTCAATTTTTCTGGAGATTATTAGAGGAACCTACGAGGCTTGTGTAACTACCGATATTCTTAGCGAATATGAAGAAGTCTTTACGCTAGCGTTTTTGGCGATGCTGGAAGCAAAGCGGTATCGCTCAACCAATCCGTATATTATTGTTTTAATTATATGCATTATTATCCCATGCCCCTGCTTGTAAAACTCCTATGTATATGAAACCAATTACATCATTAACCATCCTCTTCTGTTGCATCGTTTTTGTCTCCTGTGAAAATTGCAGGTTATCAAACAATTGCTTTAAGGATTATAAGTTCGCAATATCCTATAAATTTTATCCGGCGCAGGATACCTTTCGAATTGGAGATACGATTTGGTTAGAATCTCATATTCCGGCCATGCTCTATGACAGCATTAGTGGGCAGGAATATAGTTTGGGTGATTTTGAGCATAAAATTTATGGAGCTTTGGACATTTTTGACAATCCTGCCCAATGGTTAATCGGGTCTAGAAATTTTGATTATTTTAGCCTTGCAGGTACTTGTGTGAGGGGGAAGGCAGGAAACGGTTCTGTATTTAATTTTATATACAATGATTCAGATTCCTTACGATTTGCAGTTATCCCCACCCAAAAAGGATTGTACAGTTTTGGGTTATCTACCTTAACACAAGATTATTACACTGAAAAGGGTTTTATTTCAAAACCATGTACGGAAACAATAACAATGCGTTTTAGAACAAACAATGCAGATTCGCTCAATAACTACAGGCTTTTAGTCGGTTATCCAAACATATGGCCTACAGAAAAAGGATTTTTAAGTGATGGAGGCTATGCTTTTCGGGTGATTGAATAAAAAGGATTTTCATTTATGGCAACCGTTGGCAGGATGATAAAACTACCTGCCAACGGTTTTTGGGTCGTGCCAGGGTGTTTTCACTTTTAGCCGCCGCGCCAGAGTGTTTTCACCCAACCCTCCCGCAACCTGCATCTTGCAAATCGAACCTAATGCAAACCAATCAACAGGCGATGCTTTTTGGAAAAATACCACCAGAAAAGCTTCTCCTGATAAAAGATGAAAAAAGTTATGAGATGCTTTAAGCAGTTGATTTTTCGACGAGCGTTCATGGCAAAATGCAAAGTGCATTTTTTGCACATTCGAAATTTAGTGCAAAGCACCTGACTACCGCGTTACGTCTGGCGGCTCCCCACAAGAATTGAGACATTCAGTTTAAAATTTTTACGCACGAAGACAATCGAACTGTCTCAAATTTTGCGACAGTTCAAAATAATAAGAAACCATCTTGGCACCGTGGTGTCATACAGGTCATACATACTGATTTAATATTGCATATATTTAATTTTTCATCAAATAATTAGCCCACATCAGATCGAACCTGTTCCAAAATGGAACTGGTTGAAAATATTTCCCCGATGATCCCTTTCGCCGCACTAGGTCTTCCTTAATTCTACCCCAATTCCAAGCCGCACCGCCGCGCCTGGGTGTTCTCACCCGGCGCTCCCGCACAACATGGTTTCAACCGGCGGGCACCGCAATACCCTCAATCGCAGATACCTTCTTTACAGAACATCCACATTTACAACATGTTAGGTGCTTTATGGCTGCAAGCATACAAATGAAAAGGAACTAACTATTTTCGTTTATTTCGATTATTTCGCTTGTTTCACATACAAAGTACCCTTATCTTTGCATAAAATGCATAGATCATGGAAGCGGTACTGAATACAACGACCCAAACCGATCAAAAAATCGCCATTGATTCGTTAAAACGATTTCAATCGGAGTCGAGTTCGATTGAGTTATCTCCGGACAAGGGCATCAAAATCAAGGTGCGGGAGTCCGGCGAGTTTATCCTGATACCCCAAAATGCCTTGAAACTCCTTTCGGTCATTCTTCAAAATATGGCTGAGGGAAAATCTATTTCCATCATTTCTTCAGACGCGGAAATAAGTACCCAACAGGCAGCCGATATGCTAAACATGTCAAGACCGCACTTGATAAAGCTCCTTAAATTAGGCGAAATCCCTTTTAAAAAGGTAGGCAGCCATCGAAGGATATTATTGAAAGACTTGGTTACTTATGAACAGAAGTTATCTGAAATTCGGGAAGAACAACTTGAGTTTTTATCTAATCAGGCGCAGGAACTTAATTTAAGTTACGAATGATAAGCGGTTGCGCCAAAATAATTCGGTTTTGAAATGCCCTGAAAATACCCGTATTTTGCAAAAAAAATATTATGACCGTTACCATTGAAACATCAGGTGTTCAGGAGTTGGAGCAGTTGCTTTTAATGCTCAAGTCATTGAATATCAAGAGTATAAAAATACAGGAAACACCGGTAGCCTCCCGACCTGTTATAACAAGGGGAGATAAAAGTTTAGACCCAAAAGCACTCTTTGGCATTTGGGAGCACAACCCTCGAACGCTCGAGCAGATACGTTCGACTGCCTGGAAACGCAATTGGAACATCTGACATGGTACTGTGTGATACGAATATATTTATTAGATTTTATAAACTTAGTCATGGCTTACAGATCCCTGATGCCATTATCGGAGCAACAGCCGTTGTACATCAAATTCCACTTTATACCTACAATTTGCGGGATTTCGATTTTTTACCTGGGATAATTATGTACCAGGCAGTATAGAAAAGTAAATTTCGCCTGTGTCCGGCATCCAAATCTACCACACCAAGCTGTTTTCAGCCAGCGCTCCCTCAACTACATCTTGCAAATCCAACCCCAAACCCCTATTTTTGCAAACCAATCCCCCCAAAACCACTAAAAACAAAAAATTACCATGACTACCATCCTCACCGTCAACATTGATGACATCGACAGCAAATTTGTCGAGACCTTAAAACGGGATTTTGCACACGCAGAAGCCGAAATTAGGGTGGAAGGACAATCGGCACTGCATGAAGACTTTACGGAAAGCGATTTCTGGAATATCATTAACCTGCTCGATTGGAAGCAGGAAGAAGATGACGAAAAAATAATTGAACCGGTCGTTACTTTCTTAAGCAAACAGCCCTTGGCGCATATTTACCGGTTTTCAGATCTTTTGGCGGAAAAACTCTGGCAGTTGGATACACGCTTACACGCCCAAGTCTTTTTAGATGATCCTGAAGAGGAAGGCTACCTTTCGAGTGATGATTTTTTGTATGCCCGCTGTGCCGTAGTGGCAAACGGCCCGGAATATTATGAACAGGTGCTCCATAATCCCGGTCTCATGCCTGCGGATTTAACGTTTGAGCCACTGCTTTACATCGCCATGACCGCATACGAACAAAAAACAGGTAAAAAGTTTATCGGGGAATCGGCCTATAATTACGAGACTTACAGCAATAAAGCAGGCTGGTTAAAATAAGCTCAAAAATGGCTTTGCACGGTAATTCAAACAAGAACGACAAGCCACATCATCTTTACGAGATAAGAGATTCAGAAGAAGATGACGTGTTTAAATATGGTGTCAGCCACGATAAAATCGGCAAAGACGGCTATTCCAAACGCATGAGGGTGCAAGTGGATTTACTCAACCTTGGTGTTAAATGGCTTCGCTTTTTTGCCAGGGTCATGGTTGATATTCCCGGAAAAAAGAAGCCAAACGAATAGAACGAACGCATATCCGCAAGTATCAGAAGCAATTCGGTCGAAAACCGCGTGGGAATAGAGATTAGTAGATCATTTCCATACTACCTTCTTTACAGAACATCTACTTCGCGGTGGTTTAATGCCGCTTCTCCACGGAATTAATGCAACGCTGCGTTGCACTATTTCAACAACCGGCCACGCCTCGGCAGGCTTGGTAGCCGCAGCGGCACAAAAAAAGCGGCAGAACTTTCGGCCAATGCCTACTCATACCGCCACCCAAAATCGTGCAAAACGACCCTGTTTGTCCCGAACAAACTATATCGGGAACAGGTACAATCATCTGTGTATCAGGAGCCATCCGGCCCTCATCATGCGCTGGAGGGAAAGGCGGAAGCCTAAGTTGTTGTTGCGGTTCGTCGGCGTGTTATTGTTGCGGTTCGAGACGCGGCAATTCTCCGCGTTGTTGTTCCAACTGCCGCCGCGATTCACGCGGTTGTCGCCCTTACGATGATTGACCTTGTATCGTGTGCCATGCTTTTTGCTGGAATCCAGCCGAATCTGCGTGGCTTATAAATGCTCGGAGCGGCAAAAAACGCCGTTGGCAAGCCGCTTCGCTCCAAGTGCCGCTATGATAGTTGGCTTCTATCAGGCGCAATTTTTGGATAAACCTTGTTTTGCTTTTTTGCAGCAAGCGCACTTGGTACGGGAAAATGTGGAAGCCCACAAACGGCAAACCCGTGGCCGACCGCTTCAACAAAATAGGCTTCAAGGCGCTGCCCAACTGTGTTTCCACAAATTCATGGATGCGCTTCGAGGCGGCTTGCAGGGCCGCTTTATCGACGCTCCAAAGCACCATATCGTCCATGTAACGAACATAAGCCTTTATTTGCAAAGTTTCCTTGATAAAATGGTCGAGGCCGCAAAGGAAATGATTGGCAAAATACTGGCTCGTCAGGTTGCCAATGGGCAAGCCCCGTTCCGGAGAAGCACTATAACTGTCTATAACCCGGGAAAAAATGTCGAGCAAGCGTTTTTCTTTGAAAAGCCGTGCCAACTGTGCTTTCAAAACGCCATGGTGAATGCTTTCAAAAAACTTCTTCACGTCCAATTTCAAAAACCAATTGTGCCTTTGGGTGAAGTATTGGGCGCGTTCGAGTGCGGCAAAATGCCCTTTCCCTTTGCGGCTGGCATAACTGTCAAATATCTGCACCTTTTCAAACCGATCATGGCAAACGTTCATCAGGGCATGGTGCAATACCTGTTCGCGGAAAGCCGAAGCGCAGATTTGCCGCTCTTTCGGCTCAAAAACCTTGAAATACCGATAATCGCCCACGGAGACTTGTCCGCTCCCGATTTGGCGACGCAATTCGGCAATGTTTTGTTCCAAATCATCCTGATACGCTAAAACCGTGGCCGAAAACCGTTTTCCCTTGGCTGCCTTCCAACTGGCATAGCGCAGATTTTCAGGGTCTGCTATTTTTTCGAGCAATCCGTTGGCCCTTTTCATCCTATTTTATCGAGACAAAATGCTGCCCGTATTTCTCTGCTTTTTTGTCGCCGATACCTTTCACGCTTTTCATATTGGCGATGGTCACTTCTTCCATTTTGGATAATTCAGCCAGTTCTTCATCGGTAAAAATAGTATAGGCCGGCGCGTTTTCGGCTGCTGCCAATTTCTTCCGGGTCTCCCGAAACTTTGAAAAACGCTCGAAACTCGCCGCATCCAGCACTTCCCGATAATCAATCTTGTCCTTACCGCTTTTGAGGAAGGGGGAATAATCCTCTACATATTTAATGCAAAAACTCCACAAAGCCCCATCTCCGTCGCCGATCAAGCGCTGCTCCGTTTGGATGACTTTTTTGGAACGCAGGAAAGCGTTCATGTCCTCATTTACAGCTTCGCCACCAAGAATCGGAATACTGAATATTTTGATTTGCATGAAAATATATTTTATTAATCCTTGCAAAAACGGAGCCAAGTTTCAGAAAAAGACATTTTAGAAAAATAAAATTTTTCGGCAAAGCCGAATGGTATAAAACCCGGGATGCCCTCACGCAAAAAAACAGCCGTGAACGCAAAGCGGGGTCGTCCCTCCCGCCGCCTTTGCTTTCACCGCCGTTTTTTTTCTTTCTTTTTTTGCGCATGATGAGAGCACGAATAGCAGCCTTTCTCACTGGAGGGAAAGGCGGAAGCCTAAGTCGTTGCCGCGGTCCGTCGGCGTGTAATAGAAGCGGCGCGAGACGCGGCAACCCCCCGCGCGGTTGCTCCAACCGCCGCCGCGATCCACGCGGTCGTCGCCCTCTTTCGGGCCGGTCGGGTTCAATTTATCTTCAGGGTCGTATGCGCCGTACCAATCCCGGCACCATTCCCAAACATTTCCGCTCATATCGTACAAGCCCAATTCGTTCGGATTTTTTTTCTTAACGGCTTGGGTGCGGCTGTTGGAATTGTCATAGAACCAAGCCACGCGGGTCAAGACCGAGTCGCCACTGTATTCTGTCATTCTGGAAGAACCGCCGCCCCGCGCAGCAAATTCCCATTCGGCTTCCGTGGGCAGGCGAAAACCTTGCGGCAGGGAATCAATGGTCACATCATACGCATCTCTGTCAGCACTGTTCGGAGTCAATACATAAACAGGCCGCAGGTTTTTTCGGTCGCTCAACCAATTGAGATAAAAGGCCGCATCGTACCAGCTGACATTGACGGCGGGGTTGTCGCCCGAAAACTGCCAACTGGGGCGTTCGATGTAATGGTGGGTGGCTTTTGCGAACACGTTGTATTGCCAGAAAGTAGTCTCTGTTTCGGCCATTTTAAAACTGCTGACCGTCACCCGGACAGAATTTTCCCGCAAAAAAGAGCCGCCTTCCACGGGTATCAGTTTTGGAAAATAACGCTCCTGCATGGCGTTGAGAAAAGAGCTCGGAAGCGCGTTTGCTAAATATGCGCGGGTTTTGCGCTGCAAATCAGGTGCTTTTGCGCTCAAACCTGTGGGTTTCAGCAGGTTCAAAAAAGGAATAGCAGCGGCCGCCGTGTCCGCCTCTGTGTAAAAATAGGCAATTTCCCATATCCGCTTTTCTACGGCGGAGCGTTGGGCATGGAGCTTGATGGCGGTCTGGCATTTACGGAAGGTGGAGTCGTATTCGAGGTGCAGGATGTTGCGGTCAATCTCGGCGAGCAGGATGGTTACGGCTTGGTCGGAGGTGATTCTGAGCTCGTCGAGGGCTTTTTTGGCCTTTTCTTCTTCATCCTTCGCTTTTTTCTTTTCGGCTTCAATGGCGGTGTTCACTTCCGCGAGCACTTTGCCAAAGCGGTCGGTGAAATCGGGGCAAAGCGGCAGCGCGGCTTCGCAGTAGTCGCGGGACTTGCTGTAGTCCTTTTTTTTGAGTTCAGCCTTTGCTTTGGCGAGCAAATCATCGCAAAACGCGGGGCTTTGAGCCAAAAGGGGGCTTGCCGATAAGCAGAGTAAAAGGAGCAAAAAACGGGTGGTTTTCATATAAGCCTATATGCTGAATTCAAGCCATAGCAAAACCTTCTGAGTCCCGAACCAAAGGCTCAACAAAGCCCAAAACAATATCAGATTTAGGGATACCAGCATCCACCAATCGCCCGGCAATGTCAAAATCCGTCCGGTCTTCATGTATCCAGATTTTGTTGTTTTTGATTTGGAGGTGAAACATAATCCCATGTTTATAATGATCTCCAGTCCATCCTGCCCACAGTAGGATAAACTCGTCTTTTTCTTTGTCAATAATCAAATGGGGGGCTGCCCCGCGAAGGTTCGCAAGTTTCGTGGCGGCCCGCTGGCGCAGGATGTCTTCAATGACTTGCCGATATTTTGTTATTTTATCCATTTTTCAATCTTTTTATCTTGAAGATTAATGACTTTTGAAAAAGCGTTGTTTCTGTTTTTTCAGCAGCAATGTCAATATCAAAAAACGTATTGTCTTCCTCTAAGTCGATTGTAAACGGGTCGTCGGTTATTTCCCATCCGTTGTTTAAAAGTGCATCTATAATTGCATAGTGTATGCTGTCTTTTGCCATTAATATTGTTTTAAAAATGATGATAAAAGCATACCCTTGGCTCCCTCTTTGACAAAATTACGAGATATTGATCGAAATGACAAATCGAAAAGGTGGCTCGTTTTCCATATTTTATTTCAATTGATATAAAAGTGAATTCACTGTCGGGTTTTTGCTGCCAGCATGGTCTTATAAGCTGGCCGCAGGTTTTTCGCTCGCTCAACCAATTAAGATAAAAGGCCCCGCAAGGTATCCTCTAAGAGTTGTCGGTCCGGCAGGTACAATTGATAGCGGGATACAAAAATCTGAGTGGAAAGGCCGCCCAAAGCGTACTCGACGGCCAGGCCTGCTTTGCCCGCTGCGAGAATGATGCCGATGGGCGGGTTGTCGTCGGGCTGGTTTTCTTCTTCGTTGAAATAGTTGAGGTACATGTTCATTTGACCGACATCCTTGTGTTCCGGGGAGCCTGTTTTGAGGTCTATGATGACAAAGCATTTCAGGATGCGGTGGTAAAACAGCAGGTCAATGCGGTAAAAATTGCCGTCAATCTGAATGCGGTATTGCCGCCCGATGAAGGCAAACCCCCGGCCCATTTCGAGGAGAAAATCCTGCAAATAGGTAATAAGGCGCTTTTCGAGGTGTTTTTCCTTGTAACGCGCTTTTTCCGGGATACCCAAAAACTCCAACATAAAGGGGTCGCGGAGCAGGTCTTCCGGTTTTTGCACACGGTGCCCGTTTCGGGCAAGTTCCAGCACGCCTTCTTTGTCTTTGCTCAAGGCGAGCCGGTGAAAAAGCATAGATTTTACCTGCCGCCGGAGTTCCTTTACCGACCAGGCCTCTATTTCGCATTGTTTGAGATAAAAACTGCGTTCAAGATCGTCATCTATGGAGAAAATTTCGCAGTAATGCCCCCATTCCAATTGTACAGACACTGTCTGTACAATTGGAAAACGCTTGTAAAACAGGCGCATATAATTTACATTACTCCGGCTAAACCCTTTCCCATGCCGCAAGGTCAGGTCTTTTGAGAGTCTGCCGAGCAGCTTGGCGCCATAAACAGCGCGGTCGCTACCTTGCTGCTCATACTCGACAATGCGTTGACCAATACCCCAATAAGTCATCAGCAGTCCAGAATTAGCCGCTTTCCAAACCATCTGGCGGCCAGATTCAAGGGTCTCGGCTATTTGATCCAACAGTTGGGGATAAGTATCGGGGAGTTGTGACATCAAGTTTTTCATCGTCTATTTCAATAGCATGAGCAGTGAATCCACCGCCGGGTTTTGCTCCAAAGAATCCAGTTTATTGGCTTCCTCCAAAATCGCTTTGGCCATATCCTCGTCGCCCGATTTGCGCATCCGTTCGGCAGCGGTGATGTATTTGCCGATCTCGGTTTTTAAGCGGGCCGCATTGGCGACTTCCATGCGCCGGAGGTTGGCGTCGGCTTCTTTTTTTTGAAAAAACGCATACACCCCCGCGCCAATCGCCACCACTGCCACCAAACCCGCCAAATAGGAGAACGTGCGGGCGCGCTTGCGGCCTTGTTCGGCGGCATTTGTCAGCCGTTCGGCTTCTACTGCGCGGGTGCGGGCATTTTCTAATTCCTCCGCCTGGCGCAGGGCCGCCGCTTCTTTTTGCGCCAACACCTCCGCCCGGCTGCGCGCAATCCAATCGCTTTCCTCCGCACTGGGCCGAAACTTGGCGAGATACGGCTCGATGAAGAGCAGTTGTTTTTCGGTAAAAAACTCGCGGGCCTCGTCTGCCATCGCCGTTTGGCTTTTCACAAGGCGCTGCACCTCCAAAATGGCGATTTCCTCGTCGCTGCGCTTGGCATGTATCTGCTTGGCGAGCGCGTCGTGGGCGATTTCGTAGCGTTGGGTGGCCTCTGAAAAACGCAAAATGCGGCCTTTGACAAAGGCTTGCAGGGCGCGGCGGACAAAATCGGCGTCGGCGTCGGGCAGTTTATCGGCAAGTTGCGCCTCCGAGAGCGGCTCTTTGGTGCCGTCGAGGGTGACAAAGGGTGAAAGGCTTTGCCACAGCATTTCCTGCGGCTTGCCGAGTTCCGGGGCAATGTCGCGCACCTGTTCGTCCAAAAAATTGCGGAGCACGTCGCCGAGGTCGCCGATTTTTGACAGTTCCTGCATGGAAAAAACAGCCTCGGCCTGGCGCGTTTTGTCGCCGGTGATTTGCAGGTAAAGTTTGTCCAAAAACACCTGCAAGTAGGGCAGCGGGATGTGCAGGGTTTTTTCGTCGCCGCGTATTTTTTCAAAAATGGCCTCGGCGATGTCGGCTTCTTCGCCGGTTTGCAGGCGCACGTTTCCCATGGGCTGTGCGCCGACGCTTTGGATGACGGTTTTCACCTTATCCAGGTTCATCGGCTCCACGCGGAGTTTTTTGCGGAGCAGTTCCGGCATGGCCCGCTCGAATTCGTACAAGTGGCCGAGGTACTCCTCCCGGATGCTGAGGATGATTTTGACGGGCTGCTCCACGCGCAGGATTTCCTGCACAGTCTCTACAAATTGCCGCTGCTCGCGCTGGTTGCCGAGGATGTAAAGTTCCTCGAACTGGTCGAAAATGAGGTAAACGGGCTTGAAATGCTTCAAATAAATGGCCTTGAAGCGGCGGGCGAGGGGCGAAAGGATTTTGGATGCGGCCTGGGGCTGATCGTTGGAGCGCTCATCGTCGAGCCAGTCGAAGTCAGTGAGGGGGTGACTCGAAGTCACCCCCTCACTACGGCCGCCCGCGTCATCCAGGGCTTTTTCAAAGGATTCATTGAGGTCGCCGCCGCGCCGGATATTGAGCGCGAGCCAGTCGTGGCTCTGGAATTTGCTGGCCAATCCGCATTGGATCAGGCTGGATTTTCCGGTACCCGATGCGCCATACACGAGCAGGAGGTCGGTCTGGAAAACCATTTCATAAAGCGCGTTGATTTCGTCGCTGCGCCCGAAGTAAAAGTCGCTGTCTGCGCGCGTATATGCGTCGAGAAACTTGAACGGATATCTTTTTTGCATGATTTCGGGCGGGGTTTAAAGGTCATCAAAGTTAAGGGCGCCGCCGAGGATGCTTTTTCGCGCTTCCTGAAATTGTTCTATGACGCAATCGAGGTTGTATGCCCTGCGGTTTTCGGGGAGCAGCAGCAACTCGTTGGCTTTTTCCGGGTCGGTCAATACGCCTTTCCATTCGATATTGACGTGACTATTGTCTTCCAAAAACGTAAAATCAAGGCTGTCGTCCGCGAGGGCGCGGGCGCGGAAAAAACAGATTTTGGCCCCGCTTTCCTGGGTCAGGGCGTTGAGATCAATGATGAAGGGGCTGAGGTTGAGGCTTTGCTGGTAAGCGTCGCCGCGATAGAGCAGCACCGAATCGGTGGGGGCGGCGTCGGGGGTAAAATTGACTTTTTCAGCATCCACATTGGCCTTGCTGTCAATGCCGAGGGCGGCGTAGCGATGCAGGAATTTCGGCGTTGCAGTTCTGATTTGCCAATAACCGATGCGTTTCATGCTTGCCATGCGGCAGGCGGCGAGGAAATGCAGGGCAGAAAGCAGCTCGGCGAGGGCTTGTTCTGCGGCGTTGCAATCGGCGGGTGAACAGGATTTTTGGTCGAGTCGGGCGTTGAGTGCCTGCAATTGCCCGATGGCGTTTTGAAAAGCGCTGCCCGCCTGGAAATGTGGGCCGAAATCCTGCAATTGCGGAAAGGGAAACGGCAATCCGTGCTCGGCAAACAGTGCGCAAAGCGTTTGGAAAAAAACGACTTGCCCCATGATGTCGGGTTCAAAAGGGCGGTCAAAAAAGTCCTGCAAGGCAGCGGTTTGGGCCGATGAAAACGCGCGGGGCGTTGTTTTTTGGCTTTCCCAAATTTGCGAAACGAGGGCAAAAGCCACCAAATCAAGGCTGCGTTTGGCGATTTGGATGCACTTTTCGATGAACTTGTTTTGGGTTGTTTCCGAAAAATCTTCCTTGCCGATGGCAAAAAGTTTGCTCAACTGAATGCCGATGACCCCGACAAAACTGTACGCCAAAATCTCTTTGGCCTTGTTCGCGGCCTGCGCGTTGGTTTCCCAATGCGGGATGGTTTCGGCGCGTTCCAAAAACCGAACTGCGGTCGGGTTGTGCGGGCGAATGGCCGCGATGAGGGCTTTGCAAAGGTATTCGTTGAGGGGTTTTGAGGGCGCGGCGGGGCCGGACGGGGCGGGCGCAGTTTGATATACCACGTCGCCAATATGCACATTCCCGCCCGCCGAAAGGGTAGAGCCTGTCACCACGTTTTTGCTGTTGACGATGCTGATGGCGTTAGCCACTTCCGCCTGCACTGCGGGGCGGGCGCTCTCCTGCTCCAATGCTGCCAGCAGTTCGTAGAAAGGCTGAGAGGGCGTGCCGATGCGCGCCAAGTCGTCGAGCAGTTCGAGCAAGCCGTATCGGATGCGGTTTTGTTCGAGCGTGGCTTCGTCGTGCGTAACTAAGCCGAGCTTGTTTTGTTGGCGGATCTGCGCCAGCCGCCCAGATTGTTGCAGCACCTCATTCAGCAGCGGCGTTTTTTCCGCAAAAAGGCGCATGTTGCCCAAAGCGAGGGGCAGTTGGTTGGCGGCGATTAATTGCCGAATTTGATGGATAAAATCAGCGGTTGTCATGCCCTGTTTTTTAAGGGTAATTAGAGCGAATGTAGGTGGGAAATTCCTCGCTGTAAAAGTAATAAATTGTCATGTTATAAGATAATCCCAACTCATATCCTAACATTTTTCTATTTTTATCCAAAAATATTGAAAATGGGATACCTGCTCCTGTTTACCTGCCTCCTTTTTAACATTCAATTTTTCAGCCAGATCCATATTAGCAAATGAATTTGCAACAAAAAATATAAAACATTTTGTTGTAAAATGTATTTTTACGCCTTACTTTTACACTGAAAAATAACTATTAAATGTTAAAAATATGGAAAGCCAAGTTGAGATTTACAAGACTAATGATAACCAGACAATCGTAAGTGTTCGATTCGAATCCGATACAGTATGGTTATCTCAAAAAATGATGGCTGAGTTGTTTACGAAGGATAGTGATACAATCGGCCTGCACTTGAAAAACATTTATTCGGAGGAGGAGCTAAGTGAAACTTCAACTACCGAGTTTTTCTCGGTAGTTCAAAGAGAAGGAAAAAGGGATATTGAAAGACAAATTAAATTTTACAACCTTGATGCCATACTTTCCGTTGGCTACCGTGTCAATTCCAAGCGCGGCACCCAATTTCGCCAATGGGCTACCCAACGACTCAAAGAATACCTCGTGCAAGGCTATGCCATCAATGAAAAACGCTTGGCCGAGAAACAAATGCAGGTTGAAACCCTTAAAACCGGTATTCGCATATTAAGTCGAGCCATTGAGGAACAAGTAGATACGGGAGAAAGCGAGACCTTAAAGTTATTTGCCGAAGGGTTGGAGATCTTGGACGATTACGACCACGAAACCCTCGATACCAAGGGGAAAACCATCAGGGAAGCCATTTTGCCTTCTGTGGAAGAATACCTCGAAGTAGTAAAAAGTATGAAATCCGACTTCTCATCTGATGTATTTGCCAAACCCAAAGACCAAAGTTTTGAAAGTTCCGTGGCACAAATCGGTCAAAGTTTCGGCGGTGTTGAACTTTACCCAAGTATCGAGGAAAAGGCCGCTACCTTACTCTATTTAATTGTAAAAAATCACAGTTTTATCGATGGGAACAAACGCATCGGGGCGGCTTGCTTTATTTACTTTCTAGCACAAAATAAGTTGTTATTCAACGAATTACAACAAACAGTTATTAGCAACAAGGCGCTGGCAGCACTCACCTTGCTGGTTGCATCCAGCCAGTCCGAAGAAATGGCAGCAGTGAAAAAGTTAATTATAAGTATGCTTAACAGGCGCTAAAAGCTATGACTGCATACGAACAAAAAACGGGTAAAAAGTTTATCGGCGAATCAGCCTATTACTACGAGACATATAGCAATAAAAAAGGCTGGTCAAAATAACCTCAACCTTGGTGTTAAATGGCTTCGCTTTTTTGCAAGAGTACTCATGGTTGATATTCCTGGGAAAAAAGAAGCCAAACGGATAGAACGAACGCATATCCACAAGTATCAAAAGCAATTCGGTCGAAAACCACGTGGGAATAGAGATTAGCAATGAGTGATCATATTTATGATGACAATATTGCGGGCGGAATGTGGTGCATTTGCCCCACATTCCGCCCGCAATAATTTTTCGCCGCGCCCAGTCCCATAATTCCAAACACCCAGTGTTTTGCCAAAATACTCCCACCTGCCGCATCACCTTTCCCATGTCAACACCAGAACCTCCCTTTCCTCCAAGACCTTAAAAAATAATTTTATAATAAGTGCGCTTACTATCAAAAACTATACTATCTTTGCGTCTAAATTAAAGCAATCACTTTCAACAGCACTCAACTATGTGGACCAGAACCCATTCCATCACAACCACCTCTGCCACCGCCGCTCAAATGTGGAAACTGTTTTCCGACGTCAACAACTGGCATACCTGGGACAAGGAAATCGACTATGCAACCATGGAAGGCCCTTTTGAAAAAGGTAACTTTTTCACGTTGAAGCCCAAAGGCGGCCCGAAAGTCAAAATTGAATTGATCGAAACCGTGCCGAACCGGAAATTCGTCGATTTTACCCGCTTCCCGCTCGCGCGCATGTACGGGGAACACCTGCTGGAAGAAACATCCGCCGGTTTGCGCATTACCACCACCATGCGCATGGAAGGGCTGCTCGGTTTTTTGTGGATCAAATTAGTCGCACAAGGCATCGTCGACGGGCTGCCTGAAGAAATGGCGCATCAGGTAGAGGTGGCAAGTAAATTATAAAGGCTGAGGGTGTATAATATGCCAAGATTAAAATGGATTTGAAGATTTTCAGGATGGATTAAATTGATTTTCAATGGATTACCAGACTTATATTTTCAGAACCACTTTGCTTTGGCTATAGTCAAGGAGTCAACACAAAGTGGTTATGAAAACGGCTGGATTCTAATCCTCTTAAAATCAATACTTTTTATCCATCCATCCTTCAAATCCACTTTAATCTTGGTATATAAATCATTTGTGCGCGATATTAAATCGGGTTATGTTTGTTCAAATATTGAACTTTATCGTTAAAAAGACATGGTTAACAATTTTGCTATTTTGCTATTTCTGATCTCTATTTCGGTTGGAGTAATTATACCTGAAAGCCTAGAATTTAAAGGGTATATACATGATAATCCATGTTTTATGTCTTATAAGGACCATAATGTATATCAGGTAAAAGGTGACTCATTTTCGCTGGTACGCAACTTGCCGTCAAAGACTTCCTTGTTAGATGTAAAGGACAGCGTTATGTTGTTTCGTTCAGAAAATCCAAATCTTGATGTATATACATTGGTTCAAGGAACCAAGGAAACACAATTTACCAATATTCACAGTTCACTCATGGCCGGTGTTGATGAAGATGGTCATGTATTTTATACGGATGCCGTGGATAATTTGATAAAGTCCCCGAATGCAATTTTAGATAAATTCATAAGAGGTTATGTTTTGTACTGTGACCGGGAGTTTATTTACTATTGCAGAAGCGATAGACGTTCAATAGGGCCTGATGCGCATGTG
>JBAXTB010000107.1:0-16063 GCA_037130425.1 Bacteroidota bacterium | reverse complement strand
CAAAGGAGGAGGTGACATCTCAGAACGATGGTTCCGTGGGTACTTCTGTTCTGAGATGTCACCTTCTCGTGCCTCGAAGATGACACCTCAGAACTGGCTTGAGTCGGTGCTTCTGTTCAGAGGTGTCATCTCCGACCAAAGGAGGAGGTGACATCTCGGAACGAAGGTATCGTGGGTGCTTCTGTTCAGAGATGTCACCTTCTCGTGCCTCGAAGATGACACCTCAGAACTGGCTTGAGTTGGTGCTTCTGTTCTGAGGTGTCATCTCCGACCAAAGGAGGAGGTGACATCTCAGAACGATGGTTCCGTGGGTACTTCTGTTCTGAGGTGTCACCTTCTCGTGCCTCGAAGATGACACCTCAGAACTGGCTTATGTTGACGGCATTAGGCAAAAGATGCGTATTATAAAATAAAGCGCCCGGCTAAACCATTAAGGTAAAGCCGGGCGCTTCCTATTATGCATCAATATTCATCTTTAGGATCCGCCTTCGAGCGCTGCGGCGCCGCCTACGATCTCACCCAATTCGGTGGTGATCGCTTCCTGACGCGCTTTGTTGTAACTGATTTTTAACGCTTTCAGGATTTCATCGGCATTGTCGGTTGCTTTGCCCATCGCGCTCATACGTGCGCCATGCTCGCCTGCGATGGTGTCAAGTACCATTTTGTGAAACGTGAGTTTCAGGATGCTTGGCACCAAATCTTCAAGCAACTGATTTTTATCAGGCTCAAAAATATAGTCGGCTTTTTTCTTCGACGGCGCGCTACCGGCAATCGGTTCAAGTTTCGGCACCGGCAGCCATTGTTCGGCCGTCGGGAACTGGGTGGCTGCATTGCGGAACCGGCTGTACACGATGTCAATCGCATCGTATTTACCCGAGTTAAAGGCATCCATCAGTTGCTGTGCCAAATCGCTTACGTTGTCATAGTTGGCCTTTTCGTACAAATCGATATGATCAGGATTGTACTGAAGGTCGCGCCAGCGGCGGCGGAAGAAATCGTAGCCTTTTTTACCTACAAACATCACGGTCACATTGCCGGTCTGGCGTTGTTTCGCGTATTTCTGGTTAATCAGCGCAACCGCTTCTTTGTTTACATTGGTATTGAACGCACCGCAAAGACCGCGGTTGGAAGTAACCACCACCACCAAGGCGTTTTTTACTTCGCGGGCTTTACCGAAGGAAGTAGAGGCATCGCCGTCGAGGTTCGACAGGATGTTCGACAACATGCGGTTCAAGCGATCGGCATAAGGACGCAATTGCAAAATGGCGTTTTGCGCCTTGCGTAACTTAGCAGCCGACACCATTTTCATGGCCTTGGTAATCTGCTGGGTCGATATAACCGACTTAATACGTTCGCGGACTTCTTTTAAGCCTCCTGCCATAATTCTTGAATTTTACTTGTAACCGCCAGCCAAATCAGCAGCCAGCGCTTTCATTTTTGCAAGGCTTCCATCATCCAATTTCCCTTTGCGGAATTCTTCCAGCACTTCCGGAAGTTTGTCTTCCATACGCTCTAAGAAAAGGTGTTCGAACTCGTGAACTTTATCGAGCGGAACATCGCGCAGCAGGTTGTTGGTACCGAGGTAGATGATCGCAACTTGTTTTTCTACTGAAACCGGGCTGTATTGCGGCTGCTTCAGGATTTCCACGTTGCGCGAACCTTTTGCCAAAACGGCCTGGGTTGCAGCATCTAGATCGGAACCGAATTTAGAGAACGCTTCCAGTTCGCGGTATTGCGCCTGGTCGAGTTTCAATGTACCAGCCACTTTTTTCATCGATTTGATCTGGGCGTTACCACCTACGCGGCTTACCGAGATACCTACGTTGATGGCTGGACGCACACCTGCGTTAAACAGGTTTGACTCAAGGAAGATCTGACCGTCGGTGATGGAGATTACGTTGGTCGGGATATACGCCGAAACGTCGCCAGCTTGTGTCTCGATGATCGGCAATGCCGTCAAAGAACCGCCGCCTTTAATCATACCGGCTTTCACAAGGCTTTCCGGCAAGTCGTTCATTTGATGCACTACAGTGTCATCGTTGATGACTTTTGCAGCACGTTCGAGCAAGCGGCTGTGCAGGTAGAATACGTCGCCGGGATATGCTTCGCGGCCCGGAGGACGACGCAACAGCAGCGACACCTCACGGTAAGCCACCGCCTGTTTGGAAAGGTCATCATACACGATGAGTGCCGGACGACCGGTATCGCGGAAGAATTCGCCGATGGATGCGCCTGCGAACGGAGCATAGAACTGCAAGGGCGCCGGATCGGAAGCCGAAGAAGCTACGATTACCGTGTAAGCCAATGCGCCGTATTCTTCGAGTGTGCGGGCTACTTGCGCTACGGTTGAAGCCTTTTGGCCGCAAGCCACATAGATACAGTAAACCGGTTCGCCGCGGTCGTAGAATTCTTTTTGGTTGATAATGGTATCAATGGCAATAGCCGTTTTACCGGTCTGACGGTCGCCGATGATCAGCTCGCGTTGGCCGCGGCCGATTGGAATCATGGCGTCAATTGCCTTTACGCCGGTTTGCAGCGGTTCATTTACCGGCTGGCGGTAGATAACGCCGGGCGCTTTGCGCTCAAGCGGCATTTCATACTTTGCGCCAGTGATCGGTCCTTTACCGTCGATCGGCTGACCCAGCGGGTTTACGACACGGCCTACAAAGCCCTCGCCTACCTGAATGGAAGCGATTTGGCCCGTGCGTTTTACCACAGAGCCTTCGTGGATACCATCGGAAGCGCCCATGAGTACGACACCTACGTTGTCTTCTTCAAGGTTCAACACGATGGCGCGCACGCCGTTTTCAAATTCAACGAGTTCGCCGGATTGTGCGCGGTTGAGTCCGTACACGCGGGCAATACCGTCGCCCACCTGCAACACTGTACCGACTTCTTCAAGGTTGGTGTCCCCTCCGAAGCCCGACAACTGCTGTTTCAATATCGCGGAGATTTCTTCCGGTCTGACGTCTGCCATATCTTATAAAATGATGAATGTTGATGGATAATGATGAACGTTTGGGTGGATGAACCAAAAACCGATTTCAAATGAAACCACGTCAAAGTTCATCATGTATTGGTTAGAATTCTTTTACGTACAGGTTTTTGGAAAACTGGATTCTCAACTCATCTAATTTATGCGCCAAACTGGCATCATAACGTTTGTTGTCGAATTCCAGTAAAAAACCGCCGATCAGCCCTGCATCCACACGCGTTTCGATGTCAAGGTTTTCGAAAGTAGCGCCAGTTAATAATAGTTTTTTGCGCAAATCTTCGATTACAGTATCAGAAAGCGGTACGGCGGTTGTCACTTTCACCGAAGTAATTCTTTTCATCAGTTTGTACTGGATGATGAATTCATCAGCGATTTCAGTGATATAACCTTCGCGGTTTTTATTGACCAAGAGATTCAGGTACGCTTGTGTCAGGGTATCAATTTTTCCACCGAAAATAGCGTTTAAAGCGCTGATTTTCTTATCATTATGGATAATCGGGCTTTTCAGCATCATGTACAGATCCCGATTTTGCGCCGCCGTTTTCAGCGTCAGCACATCCTCATATACCTGTTCAAGTTTGCCCTGCTCGATGGCAAGTTCGATCAGCGACTTGGCGTAACGGGTAGCAATTCTTGTTACAGACATAATTAGTTTGATTTAATCTGGTCTACCAAACCTTTGGCAAATGTTTCCTGTTCGGCTTTATTGCCCAATTCGCGTTGCAGGACTTTTTCTGCAATTTCAATTGCCAAACGGCCAGCCTGGTTTTTAAGATCAATCATTGCAGCCATTTTTTGGTTTTCGATGTCCTGGATCGCGCTTTCCACCTTGCGTTTGTACTCAGCGTTGGCGCGTTCTTTGGCTTCAGCAATGATTTCGTCTTTCGCTTCTTTAGCCTCTTTGAGGATGGCAGAACGCTCTTCGCGCGCCTGCGTCAGAAGTTTTTCATTTTCGGCCTGGAGATTCGCCATTTCCTGGCGGGCCATTTTAGCCTGGTCGAGCGCGTCCTGAATATCCAATTCCCGCTGTTTCAACGCTGCGCCGATTGGCTTGAACGCGAAACGGCTCATAAGGAACCAGAAAATAAGGAAAATAAGGGTCGTCCAGAACAACAAGCCCGGTTCGGGGCGAATCACGGAGAAATCTGCCAAAAACATAGCGATGTGTATGTGATTTTGATGATTGTATTTGATCAATCAGGTTTAAAAGCACTAAACCTTAAGTGCGGCATTCATACATGCTCAACGCAAAGTGAAAAGTCCGGGTTGTTGCGTCGCCAACCGCTTCGCTTCAACCCGGGTAACTTTTTCTTAGGCTGCTTTCACGAAGAAGGACAATACCATTGCTACCAGCGCGGCGCCTTCTACAAGGGCTGCCGTCAGGATCATGTTTGAACGGATATCACCTACTGCTTCCGGCTGGCGTGCAATGCCTTCCATTGCTTTACCACCAATTTGACCGATACCGAGACCTGCTCCGATAACTGCCAGACCTGCACCAATTGCTGCGTACATGTTATTTGAATTTAATGTGAATGTTCGGTTTAATGCGTTTCAAAGGGCTGGTTATTAGGGTTTTATATCTTCAAATCAATGATGATCGTCGTGGTGGTGCGGCTCCTCAATGGCGGTGCCAATGTAAGTTGCCGACAACATGGTAAAGATAAACGCTTGCAAGAACGCCACCAGTAATTCCAGCGTCATCATAAACAACGACAAAGGAACGGAAGCGATAATGCCGGTGATGGAACCGCTGAGGCTTTTGCCAGCGCCGCCAAAAATAAAGATCAGGCTTACGAAACTCAGGATCACAATGTGGCCCGCCGTGATGTTGGCGAAAAGACGCAACAGGAGGGTAAAGGGTTTCAAAAACAGACCCAATACCTCAATAGGCGTCAAGATCAGCACTTTCAATACGGCTGGTACGCCCGGCATCCAAAGGGTGTGCGACCAGAAATGACGGTTGGCGCTGAAGGTAGAAATCAGGAAAGTTAATAGGGCTAAAACGATGGTAATGGAAATATTACCCGTTACGTTGGCGCCTCCTGGGAAAAACGGAATCTGACCAATCAGGTTCAAGCCCAGGATAAAGAAGAATGCCGACAAGAGATACGGCATGTATTTTTCGTATTTCGGACCGATGTTCGGTTTGGCCACCTCATCGCGGATGAAGGTGTAGAACGGTTCGATAAAGTTTTGTAATCCTTTTGGCGCATGGCCGTGTGTGCGGGTTGCGGTTTTGGCAACAGAACGGAAAATCAAGAACAGGATGAGCACCGTGAGCAACATGGTAAATACATTGCGCGTGATGCTGAAGTCGTAGAAACTGGTAATACCGCCGCCCATGATACCGCCGTCGTATGTGGTTTTGGCGTCGAGGTGATAGCAGGTATTGTTTGCGCCTATTTTATACAGGATTTTTTCCTTGCCTTCCGGCGTCGTGATGGTTTCATGTATTGGTTCGCATTGCAGGGCCACTTCACCTTTTGGGAAAGACGGGTCTTGAATGCGCATGACATTGCCGTGGATCAAAACATAACCGTCTTGCGCAACGGTACCGGTGCCGTGGTGTTCTGCTTTGAAAGCAGAGGACATCATAAATGACCAGCCTTGGCTTGGCGCATACAAAATCAATGGAAGCGGGAAATAGGTATCGCCGATGATGTGAATGGCATTGGCGTCGGCAATGTGATGCACGGCATTGTCGCCGGCGTTGAATTCTTCTTCAACGGCCTCATGGGCGCCGCAAGGACATTCGCCTTCGTGTACAGCCGCTTCAGCGCCTTCCGCATGTTGTGCGGCGGGCGTTTCAGTTGCCTGTGGTTCACCTGCTGCTTGCGGCGTGGTGTGTTCAGCGCCGTGCTGTGCAAAGGCAAAAGCGGTTAAACCGCTAAAAATCAATACGATCCAATATTTACGAAAGGCTATCATGTCCGCGTCTGGAAATGCTTTTTTCAAATCGGCGGCGAAGGTACGATGCTATTTTCGTTTAAAAAAACCAAGAAAATTATTTTTCAGAAAAAAATAGGGGAACAAGGGCTTTTAAACGACTTCGACGGAATTAAATTTGGGCCGAATCATTTCTTTGTGCGGCTCACGGCATTTTTGTGCGATCTAAGCGCAGTTTATACAGCACAAAATTGGGAATGTTAACGTCAGGTTGATTAACATTCCTCAACGCATATACGCGGCAAACCATTTACATTCTTTCACCATTTGTCCGTAAAACGCCGTGCCCGTGTAATTTTTTCGCATGATGTTGTAATACGTCATGTATTCGTCGGGTAAAGTCGGAATCAGTTTGCTGCCCGGTCGGTATCGGCATTCAGGGGTACAAAACCAGGCTTTTTGCTGGCATCGGGCGGCCATAAAGGCGGCACGGGCGGCGAGTTCCGGATTTTGCGCTTCGTACAAAGCCTTCTCAAAATAAGACAAAGCCAAACTCACATCCGTGTTTTCCCGATTCCCCGCAGGAGAACCGGCAAGGGGGAACACTGGCCCTTGCGCCAATCGGTTCCAATTATAGCCACTGCGGTAGAAATCCATCGCTTCCCATTCGTACCCGAAATACGACATATTATAATAGGCCAAACCGATCAAATAATAATACCAGGCGGCTACCGGGGCTTTTTCGGCCGAAGCTGCTTTGGCATCGAATTCATATTCCAGTATTTTCTCCAGAATTTGTCTGCGGTTTAGCAACAGCGTATCCGTTACGGGAATATTTATCCGTTCCCCTGTGATTTCACGAAAAGGACTAAATTGTGGCAAAAGCGCTTGTTCCGAGGCTGTAATATTGCGAAACGTAGCCAGCGCCGCTTCCGGTTGCCCTATTGACATCAGGTAAGCGCCCTTGAGGTCGTACAGGCGCGCCCTTATACGCGCGGGGTTGGTGTCGATCATCATAGCCTTTTCTAAAAAAACGGGATTATCGGAGGAGGCTACTTTAATGAGGTCATCAAGAGCTTCCAAGTTCGGGTTAAGCCCCAGCGCGGAGGGTTCGTAAGCAGCCAAAAGGGCTTTACCTGGGTGCTTGGTAGCGGCATAAGCGGCTGATAACCAATCTTGTAGGAAAGGTTCAAAATACGGGTTCGTTTTAAAAACGGCATAACTGCGAATACGAAACGCCTCATCATCTGGAAATTCAGAAGCAGGATTGATGCTCACAATAGCAAGCACAAGACGCCAAATATCAATTTGTTTTTGTAGGTTTTGGTCATATCCTTCCCGTTTGTTTAGCAAATCTTCCGCCCGGTCGAAAGACTTTTCGGCGGCGTATCGGTCGCCGGACAACAATTCCAGATAGCCGATCATGCAGCGCCAGAGTTTGGGATTGGGGGTTTGTTTGTCGCGGATGACGCGCCGCACGAAATTGCTCAGATCAAGCAGATGCTGCGCGGCATTTTGCCGGTTGATGGCGCCGATGGCCGCGCCGTGTTTTTGATCGGTGATGCGGGTGCGCAGGTATATTTTCTCCAGTTCTTGCACCTCGCTTACAAGCAAAATATCGAGTTGCGGGTTACTCGGATCGAGTTCGTAAACCGTTTGCATGTCCTCCACCGCGTGTGTGTGCGAGCCGCCCGCGCGCAGGATGAACAAGGTGGCTTTTTCGGCGTCGGATTGGCAAAGTTTTACCGTAGCGTTCCAATCCTGGTCGTTTCGGATGCGGAAACTGCGGTAAGCCTGGGCGCGTTTGGAGGCGCAAAAGCGGAACACCATAGCATAACGATAGGCGGCTTCCGGGTATTTACCTAATTTTTGCAAAGCGCCAGCCAAATGACCGAGGGTCCAGAAGAAAATAATGCTGGGCTTTTTGCGGTCTACTTTGGGCATTAAAAAGTTGTACAAATCAACTGTTTGTTGCCATTGTTTGGCGTAATGCGCCAGGCGCACGATTTGATAGGCGTAGCGCAAGCGGATAAATTGCGAGGACGTTTCTTCAAATCGCCCCAAGCCTTCTTTAATCAAATCCTGCATGGCCCGGTTGTCAGGCTGCGATCCCTCCCATTCGTCGCCTTGAGCGGTTACATAAGGTTCGCATTTGCGGGCATACATCAGGTATTCTGGAATTTCCGTGCAGCCGTTTATCGCAATCATTTCAGCAAACGTATTGCCCGCCAAAGAATATGGTAAAATCGTTTTTTTCGTTTTGTCGGCCGCTGCATCCCGTAAACCGGACAACATGCTTGAACTGGCTTTATACACCACAAAATCCACATGCGCGGTGTCGGGCTGGTCGCAAAAACGCTCCACCCATTCCTCAATATTTTCTTTTTTCTGCGGATCCGCTTTGAAAAACACCTTGTCGTAATAATCGTCCCATTTCAAGAAAAACGGCGCATAAGCCGCGCTTTTATTGATAATATCCGGGTATAAAAAGGTGTAACCGTAAAAAGATTGCGTTCCACTACAATTTCCGTCCCGCACTTTTTCCGGCTGCGGCGTTGAACCGAATGGGAAGAAAGAAGCTCCGAACAAACAAACCGACCATAATAATATTTTACGACCAATACTGCGGCTGAAAATGTTCAAGTGCCTCATGCGGCTTAATGCGGTGTTCCAAAACTTTGCCATACCGAATTCAATAATTGGGGTGAAAAAGGATGAAGATTGGATGCGTCTAATTCGAAAAACGCAATTACAGGATCGTCTGCAAGGTCTGTTTGGGCGGCTAAAGCGGCGGTTTCCTGCAACAAAGCGGGTGAAATGCCTTCAATCCGAATCAGATCACCAGCGCGAAGATAGTAAGCGTTGAGAAAATTGCCTTTTTTTACCAAATAGCGGTGGTTTTCGGTGTCGTCGCCTACATTTAAGTTGGGTTTAAATTTAGTTGTGTCCGAAAAAGTATCCGGCTGCAAATCTGTGATAATTTTCCACAACGCATCGTCGCGGTAAACAAGCGCCCAGGAAAACAGCGGCAATACAATATCCAGCGCTATCGGGTAGTTTTTTGGCGCGCCGTTCAGGTATTTTCGAACATCTTTAGGCTGTAAAATGGAATTTTCCTCGTTCGGATTATCGATGTCGCCGGTGTTGTAACACATCAACATACCTCGATCAACGGGCGGCACACCGGTTTGTTCCGGAAACTTATACTGGTGCAAACGAATGGTCGCGCTCAGGCGCAGGTGTGCGGGTAAAGCCGATTTGAGTTTTTTCAGGAATAAAAAATAAGCATCGCGCGTGCCGGTTGTCCAGTCGCAGTCGATTTGAATTTCATTTGTCGTTTGGGCGCCGTTGTGCGTTTCCGGATTTTTATCCAAACTAAATCCCGGAAAATGTGCTCCAATTTTTTGGATAGCGTTTATGGTTTTGCCCGCCAACCAATCAATTTTTTCAGCATTGATTTGATGAAATACGCGGTTCATCATAAACACACAAGGAATAATTTTTATGCCTGCCAATCCAGTTGTATCACTTACGCTCAATTGGGAAAGCGGGGCCATTTGGCCGGTTTCCGGGCTTATTCCAATGTCTAAAAACTTGACATACAAGGACTTGCATTTTGTTTCATTTAAATAGAGACAATCTTCCGACGATAATTTAAAATTGGTTTTCCAATAATAAAACCCCGGCGCAGCCCTCTTTTCAGGTTTTGCACAAGCAGCAACAAGCAGCGATACGATCAAAAATGCGCAACAGATTCGGATCATGCGGCGAAGGTAAACCATGATTAAAGTGAAATTCTACGATTCCCCAATTGTTTCCTTTCAGAATAAGATATTCCGTATATTTACGACGCCTCAGATTTCTTTTTAATTAAATTGAAAAGATGAGAATACTATCTATTGTCATGTTTTTTTGCGTAGCCCTGTCCCTAAACGCGCAACAGGATATTGCCTGGAAACAAAAAATTGACACCCGTCTGCTCGAACGCGTGTTTGACGGGAAAAAGGCGGAATTTTTGATCATTCTAAAAGAACAGGCCGATATCAGTTACGCCAATCAACTGCGCCGTAAGGAGGATAAAGGTCGATATGTGTACGAAACTTTATCCAATCTTGCTAAAAGCACACAAGCGCCGGTAAGAAAAATGCTGGATAGCCTGGGCGCCCCCTGGCGAAATTTCTGGATTGTAAACGGGTTTTGGTCCATCGGTACTTTAAATGTGATTGAACAAATCGCGCAAATGCCTGAAGTAGAACGCATTGAAGACAACCCGATCATTCATTTAACATTGGAGCCGCGCGACGCGACTGATGTAATTGACCGCACCCTCACGCCCGTTTCCTGGGGACTTACTAAAATCAACGCCGACGATGTGTGGCTGTTGGGCCATAAAGGACTTGGCGTTGTGGTCGGCGGACAAGACACCGGTTACGAATGGCAACATCCGGCCCTCAAGGAAAAATACCGGGGCTGGGACGGTTCGGTAGCAGACCACAATTACAACTGGCACGATGCTATCCATAGTTTGATCAATGGTTCCACGCCCAATTCTTGCGGAATCAACCTGCGCCACCCTTGCGACGATAATGGGCATGGCACCCACACGATGGGCACGATGGCGGGCAGTTCCTCCGAATCAAATGTAATCGGCGTCGCGCCAGAGGCGAAATGGATCGGCTGCCGCAATATGGAGGAGGGCGACGGCACACCGGCTACCTACATTGAGTGTTTTGAATGGTTTATCGCCCCAACGGACACCTTAAACGGCAACCCGAACCCGGCCATGGCGCCGCATGTAATCAATAATTCATGGGGCTGCCCGACTTCGGAAGGCTGTAATTCGGGCAATTTTATAACCATGGATACTGCGATTCAGCATGTTCGGGCCTCTGGCATCTTGGTAGTCGTGTCGGCAGGAAACGACGGCGCTTCCGGTTGTAGTTCAGTAAATACCCCGGCAGCCATTTACAGTTCCAGTTTTACAGTGGGCGCTACCACCAATGTCTCTAACGACGCAATTGCTTCATATAGTAGTCGAGGCCCTGTGACCGTGTACGGCAGTATCAAGAAGCCGGATATTGCAGCGCCCGGATCCGGCATCTATTCCTGTTACGCCACCGATAACAATGGTTCGTATCAATACGCCACCTTGAGCGGCACCAGTATGGCCGGCCCGCACGTGGCCGGAGTGGCGGCGCTTATTATGACGGCACGCCCCGACCTAAAAGGGCAAGTGGCCACCCTTGAATCCATTATGAAGAATTCCGCCATCCCGCGCTACCCTACCAGTGGGCAGTTATGCGGTGGCGATAACACCACGACCCTCCCAAACAACGTGTACGGGTACGGGCGCGTGGATGCGCTCGCAGCGGTGACCGCGGCAATTGCTTTACCTGTAGAACTTGTTGATTTTCAGGCAACGAAGTCAAACAAAACAAGCCTGCTGGATTGGGAAACAGCAACTGAAAGCGACTGTGCCGCTTATGAAATCGAACGCAGCACCGATGGCGTTCAGTGGAGTAAGATCGGCGCCGTAGCGTGCAAGGGCGCAGGCAAATACCGATTTATAGACGGGGCGCCGGGAGACGGTGTGGTATATTACCGGCTCAAACAATTAGACATTTCCGGCACGTATGCCTACAGCAAAATCGTACATGTTGCTTTTTCAGCTTCAGCATACGGCATGTCGCTTTACATAAACCCGCAAGACGATATGCTTCGTATACAGGCGCCCGATGCCGAAGCGGCCGGCGAAACCTTGTGGGTTATGCTTGTGGGCGCCGACGGGCGGGTGTATTATGAAGCGCGTTTTTTGCATCAGTTGATTGATTTATCGGATAAACCGGCGGGTTTGTATGTGTTGGTGTTGAAAAATGAACAGGGGCGGGTGCTGGCGTGGGGAAAGTTAGTTAAATAGATTTGTTGCGGTAGAAGGCCACCGCAACAAGTCTAATAAAACACACAAAGATGTGATTGTGTAATTGCTTAAGTTTATCTGATATTTGTACGAAAATAAAACAAAATGGAGACTCAGGAAAAACTATTAATTGCCCCTATTAAAGTAATGATATGTGACGACAGTCCGGACATTAGAGATGGATTTAGAAGCTTGCTGAAATTATATAATGATATTGTGGTTGTTGGTACATTCTCGGATGTCAATAATATAGCAGAGGAAGTAGCCCGCCACCTGCCAAATGTAATACTCATGGACATTCAAATGCCGGGCAGAAATGGCATTGAAGCCACTGCGATTATTAAATCCTTTATGCCGGATATTGAAATTATCATTTTATCACAATATTCCGACGATGAAAATGTGTTTGAAGCGCTTAAATTTGGCGCTTCAGGATATTTATTGAAAGGGCGTGATACAGGAGAAAAAGTAGTAGACTCGATCAGGATTGCTGCTGCCGGCGGTGCGCCAATGAATAGTTTTATTGCAAAAAAAGCGCTTAATTTTTTAAGAAAAGAAGTCAACACAGTTTCTGCGATCCCGCCAGAGTTTGATAACATTTACGGGTTAACGAAACGAGAAATGGAAGTGCTTGAATGTATGTGCAAAGGAAACTCGTATAAGGATATTTGCGCGGCGCTCTTTATTTCATTGGACGGCGTACGGTCTCATGCTTATAACATCTATCGAAAGATGCATGTTAAATCAAAAACAGAGGCGGTGATAAAAGCAATTTCCAGTAAAAAAAGTTAATTCACTGATAACAATCAACTCAATAAATTTCATTAAAATGACAATTTTAAAAGAAAATGCCAATGTTTTTCGTTCTGCCCCACCAAATCCAGGCAGATATTATCCAGATGATCTTATTTCGTTGTTGAAACAAGCCGGAGCAGATTCACTGGAAGAAGTTTTGATTGAATTTCCGCTCGGACAGCACCAGTTCATCAGCGCCGTGATTGCAAAAAATGCAACTGGTAATTTGTTAGACGGAGCAACCAATTTACTCGGCCTTCCCTGCCCTCCTTATTGTATGCAGGCGATTATGTCGGATAACACGCCTACTCCGTTGAATTCGTTTAGCATGTAGCATGTGCAACATTCTAAATCCTATTATTCCGTTGTATTTTTTAATCCTGCTAACAACCTTTGAAGCAAAAGCACAATTCTCTCAAAACTATTATTTCCATCACCTTACCCATAAGGAAGGACTTTCACAGGGCTGGAATTGGTATTTTTTGAATGATTCAAGGGGTGAAATGTGGGTTAGTTCTCCCAACGGTTTGAATCGTTTTGATGGCGTATCGGTGCAAACCTATACGCCTGACGAACGTTTGCCCGGATCGCTCAAAGGCCTGAACATATCCGGTCAATTTGTAGAACAGGCAAATGGAGATATTTGGTTTGGGGTGGAAGACATGATTTGTAGGTACGTTCGACTACAGGATACGTTCGAACATATCCCAATTATTTTATCAGGCAATAATAAAATTCATTCAAACTGCCGGGTAATCGGACAGGATACTTACCAAAAAGTTTGGTTTCTTCTGGAGGACGGACAATTCGGATTTCCGATTTGCACCTTTGATCCTTCAACCCGATTGTTTCAAATCGAGTGCTATATCAGTTATAATACCAATAGATGCTCAATAAAATATGATGAGCATGGACGAGTTCAGTATATTTTTGCCTTCCAATGGCCTAGCCCCGGCGCATCATTGATTAAATTTACTTATCAGGAATCGAAAACGAACACAACAAATACCAGATTATCTGACGATAAAAATTGTATCCAGGGGAGGATAACAGATGCAATTTTTATGGAAGATTCGTTGCTTTATATCGCGGCCGAAACAGGACTTATCAAATATAGTTTATCTACAGGATTGGCCAAAAACATACTTCGCCATAAAAAGCTAAACTGCCTTGCAAATGACGCAAAGGGCAAACTATGGCTCGGTACTTCTGATGGCAATTTGCTTTTTTTTAATACAGAACAAAATCTCCAAATATACAAATTTGATCCTAACGAATCGGGGAGTTTAAAAAAAGACCCTATAAATCACATCTATTTTGACAAATCCGGTAATTTATGGATTGCTTATAGAAACGAAGGGGTTTCCTGGACGAATCCGGCAAAATCCAAATTTCAAGTTTGGTACCCGCCTGAAATTAAAAATAATACTTTCATTAGTTTGACAACCGATAAAAGCGGCAATATTTGGGGCGCTGCCGGAAACAGCATTTATAAAATTGAAAAAGAATTTAAAATTAACCTTAAAAACAGCATCCATATCCCGGGACGCAAAATAAAGAAAATAATGACTGATCCGATCGGTCGGATTTGGATGCATAATGATACCAGTGCCCAAGTTTGGGATACGCATAGCCCAAATGCCCGAATTGCTGCAAAAAGGAAAGAAGTATACACGGAATTTATAGATTTCACCATATTACACCATCAAGATATAATAGCCACTACTTATGCTGGAGCGATTGAAATAAATGAACCAATTCGAAATAGGTTCAAAACAACCCAAGTAGATACAAGTTCAGTTTACGCATCCGTTTATGAAGATTCGGCAGGTACGATTTATTTATGCCGTGGTATTCGAGGGATATGCGTTTTACAAAAAAAAGCCGGCGCTTATGTGCAAATTCATCCACCCCTACTTTTACGCGGCGACATCAATGCTTGGAGTGAGGATAAAACATCCGTTTGGATTGCTTGTACCAATGGCTTGGTTTGTCTGAATAAAAACACCTTTGATGCTCATCTCTTTAATCAAAAAGATGACCTCCCCGGACTCAGTATTACAAATATTATTGCTGATGGCGACATTGGTTTATGGCTTTCCACCAATGAAAAAATTGCTTATTTTAACAAAAAAACGCACGCTGTCACTACCTTTTCAATTGCTGACGGTGTGCCGGGATCCGGTATTATCCCTAACGTTGCCTGCAAAACAAGTTCAGGCGAAATTTTATTCGGCGCCAATAGAGGACTTTTTGAAATAAACACAAATAATCTGCTTTTATTTAATGGAAACCCGGCAGTGCTGATGAAAAAGATTCTGGTAAACGATTTGCCCGACAGCACCTTGCGTTGTAGTGAAAATCGTTGCGCCAATCCCAGAGAGATCAAAAACATTAAACTTCCATACTCAAAAAGCACGCTAAGTTTTTCTTTTGTCGCAATTGAATATTCCGACCCCTTAAATAACCGATTAGAATATCGTTTAATCGGTCTTGATACAAACTGGGTAAAGGTTGACAATCCCGGATTTGCCCGTTTTACCAACCTGCCCCCTGGCCATTATGATTTAGAAATAAAAGCATACAATTCGGAAGGGCGCGCTGGTGAAAAAATATATTCACTCCATATTATGATTACCCCTCCATTTTGGATGACCTGGTGGTTTTATTGCTTAGTAGCGATTTTTATTTTATTATCCGCTTTAGGGTTTTACCAATATCGTATTAGCCAAATAAACAAACTTCAACAAATAAGACAACAAATAACAGCCGATTTACATGATGAAATTGGGCCCGTACTAACAGGCATTCGAATGTTTAGCGACGCGCTCCGTTTGAGGCTTGGGCAGGAAGACAAAGAGACCAAGTTTATTTTAGAACGCATTGGCGCAAATGCCCATAAAACGCTTAGTTCGTTCAGGGATATTATCTGGGCGGTTAACCTCAAATACGATAGTCTTGGGGATTTATCGGATCGTATGCGTGAAATTGTGAATGATGCAAATGAATCCACCGACATTCATTGTAATTTATCATGTAGGTTGCATAATCCTTCGCTAAATATCAATCCAAGGCTCAGACACAACATATTTCTTATATTTAAAGAAGTGCTTCATAACTCTGTAAAATACAGTGGCGCATCCGAAATTAAAATATACCTTGAATCCAATGAAAAATACCTGACCCTTGATTTTCAAGAAAATGGCTGCGGTTTTGATATGGCAAATATCCAACCTGGAAACGGGCTGTTTAATTTAGAAAAGCGCGCAAATGAACTTAAAGGAGACTTTTACTTTAAAAGCAGTCCGGGGAACGGCGTAATCCTTAAATTATCCGTCAGGCATTCCTGACTTCACATTTTTGTGTGATTTTTTTACTTAAAGCGTCAAATATTCACACATATAGCAGTAAAACAATAGGATACTTAATACTTATTGATAAAAACGACCCCGTATTTTTGTAGTATA
>JBAXTB010000106.1:0-16175 GCA_037130425.1 Bacteroidota bacterium | reverse complement strand
GGGAAGTAGCGCCCGTAGCCGAAGCCTGCGGACTGAAATTGGCCATTCACCCCGACGACCCGCCGTACCCGGTGCTGGGTTTGCCGCGCATTGTAAGCACCGAACAGGATTTGGCGGATTTGCTTGAAGCGGTTCCAGTTTCTGCCAATGGCTTGTGTTTCTGCACCGGTTCTTTGGGCGCGCGGGCCGACAATGACATTCCGAAGATGCTCCGGCGTTTTGGCGACCACATTCATTTTTTACACCTGCGCAACACCCGCCGCGATGAAGCCGGCAATTTTTATGAAGCCGACCACCTCGACGGCGATACCGATATGGCGGCCACCGTGCTTGAAATCGTGCAATTGATGCAGCGCAGCGGCGTTTCCATTCCGATGCGGCCCGACCACGGCCATCAAATGCTGGATGATTTGAATAAAACGACGTATCCGGGGTATTCGGCTATTGGGCGGCTAAAGGGGCTGGCGGAATTGCGGGGTTTGGAAATGGGGTTGGGGTTTCAATCGGGCGTGGTTTAATCGGGCGTTTCCCCGACCGGGCGTTATCCCATCGGGCGTTGCCCCATCGGACATCCCCAATCGGACATCCCCAATCGCACATCCCCAATCGGGCGTTGCCCGATTCTGATGATTGCGCCCCGTTGGGGCTGCGATTCCAACACATCTTTATAAATACAGAAAACATTGATAGCCATTTAGTTATGCACGCGTACTCGGTCTTTGTGCACTTTGTGAAACCTTCGTGTACTTTGTGTTTAACCCCTCTCAAGCAGGCTAAATCATTTTTATGAAAAAAATAAACGTTGCGATTGTCGGCTTCGGCTTGTCGGGCCGCTATTTGCAGGCGCCTTTTTTTGAAAACAATCCTGATTTTCACCTGAAAACGATTATGACGCGTCAGGATGTGCAGGCTGTTTTTCCGCAGGTGCAAAAGGCGGATAATTTTGCGGACATCCTTGCAGATGCGGATATTGATTTGGTGAGTATTTCGTCGCCCAATGAAACGCATTTTGACTATGCGCGGCAAGCGCTCCTGGCGGGAAAACACGTGCTGGTGGAAAAACCGTTTACCGCCACCGTTGCCGAAGCGGAGGAACTGATTGCGCTGGCAAAAAAGCAGGAAAAACACTTGTTTGTGTTTCAAAACCGGCGTTTCGACAGTGATTTTTTAACGGTTAAAAAAGTCATCGAATGCGAGCAATTGGGTGAATTACTGCGTTTTGAGGCAAATTTTAACCGTTTTAAACCCGCCTTAAATGTTAAAAAATGGAAGGAAATTCCCAATCCGGCCAACGGCATTTTGTACGACCTCGGCGCGCATTTGATTGACCAATGTGTGGCTTTGTTCGGTGCGCCGCAAAAAGTTTGGGGACAAACCTACACCCAGCGTAACGGATCTTCCATTGACGATGCGTTTGACATTCAACTTGATTACGGGCGTTTGAAAGTTTGTTTAACTGCAAGCCTCCTCGTGCGCGACCCTACGCCGCGTTATGTGTTGCGGGGCCTCGATGGGGCTTTTGTAAAGTATGGCATCGACGTGCAGGAAGATCAATTGAAGGCAGGACTTGGCCCCGAATACCCGGATTTCGGTCGCGAATCGGATGCGCACGGCGGCGTTGTGTACACTGAAATTGACGGGTATTCTGTACAGGAAATCATTGAAACCGAGCAAGGCAACTGGCGGCTTTTATTTCAAAACATCGCGGATGTGCTGCTGCGCGGGGCGGCGCCGGTGATTCAGATGGAGGAGGTTTTAGTACAACTTGGCATTATGGAGCAAGTGCGGCATTCTTAGTTTTAATGTCTGCTCCGATTAAAAACGAAAGCGCGCCATCCCAAAGATTGAGATAGCGCGCTTCTTTTATTTAAACTTTCAAAAAGTCGTTTAATGCTGCACCACAAAGCGTTGCGTCACGCGTTCGCCCTGGTCGTTTTGCGCCTGCAACCAGTAGACGCCACCGGGTAAAGTCGGTAAATCAATCAGTTGCGCGCCATCAGCGGCCGTCAGTTGCTGGGTTTTCACCACGCGGCCTTGGGCGTCAATCACCCGGAGTTGTACTTGTTTGCCCGTCCAGGCCGAGAAATCGGCATAGAGTTCGCCGTCGGTCGGGTTAGGGAACAGGTTAAGGCCGTTTGCTTCAAGCGCATGTTGCACATCGCGGTCTTCTGCGTCTTTGTTACTTGTGTTGTCAGGCGTAACTTCGCAATAGAACGTGTTCAGGTGTGCTTCGTAATAAACCTGCGTGGCTAATTTCACCAAAACGTGAATAAAGGTCGGATCAGCTTGCGCCGGCAGGGTGTATTTGAAAATGTCCGATTCGCCGTTGTTGATGCTATCGGTAATAGAAGAATAACGCACAGAATAGGAAGGCGCGTAGTTCGGATTGCGTACCAGATACTGATTGTCGCTCGGCGCGGTGTAAATGGTATTGTCTTTCGGATTCACCGCGACCACGCCGTTCGGCACTTGCACCGCAAAGTAAATCATCTTGTTGCTGCAATTGTTGGTCGTCCGAATACGGTAGCTCTTGCGCTGTTTAAGGTCGATGGTAATGTTCAGCAATTCAAATTTTACGCAGCCGATTTCTTTCACATCACAAGCATCTTCCTGCGCTACGCTTACTTTAAAACAGCAAGTCGCCGTTTGACCGCAAACGTCCTTGGCCTGATAACAAACCGTGGTAACGCCAAGCGGGAAAACGCTTCCCGAAGCAAAACCTTGCGTACGTGTCACATCTAATCCCGGACATAAGCAGGTCGTGGAAGCGCTTGGCGCGGGGTAGTTCACCACCGACGAATTTGCGCTTGCCGGTACGTTAATCGTAACCGGCGAAGGACAATTGATCTTCACCACAGAAGGCGCCGGCGTCAGGTATTTTAAAATATAGGTAGCAATGGTATCGCAACCGGTTTGCGCTTTGATGGTAACCACCACCGTGCCGGGTTGTGTATATGTTTGTCCTTGAATAACAACCGATTCGCCCGGACAGAATGACCGCGTTTCCGTTTTGGTCGGTTGCGGCAATCGAATCAGGGTGTAAGTTATAATGGTGTCGCAAGCGCTGTTTTTGCCTGGAACAGTGTCGAGTACCGTGCCCGACTGGTTGTATGCCACCCCGCCGATGATGACGGATTCTCCAGGGCAGAAAGAACGGGTTTCAGCGCGGGTCGGTTGAGGCAATACAGTGAGGGTATAGGTGACAATGGTATCGCAGGCGCCGTTTTTGCCCGGAATGGTGTCGAGTACGGTACCTGCCTGATGGTACACTACGCCGCCGATGGTCACACTGCCGCGCGGACAGAACGATATGGATTCACTGCGCAGCGGTTGCGGTAATACAGTTAAAGTGTAGGTGACAATGGTATCACAAGCGCCGTTTTTGCCCGGAATCGTATCGCGAACCGTGCCCGCTTGGGTGTACACGACCCCGCCGATGCTTACACTGCCGCGCGGACAAAACGAAATGGACTCGCTGCGCTCTGGTTGCGGTAAAACAGTTAAAGTATAGGTAACAATCGTGTCGCAAGCGCCGTTTTTGCCCGGAATCGTATCAATCACCGTGCCTCCCTGCGTGTACACGACCCCGCCGATGGTCACGCTACCACGCGGACAAAACGAAACAGATTCGCTGCGTTTAGGATAGGGTAACACCGATATAAAATACGTTGCAAGGGTATCGCAAGCGCCATTAATACCGGTCTTCCTTACGGTAACAGTATCCGCATGTGAATAGGAATTGCCTCCGAGCATCACGGAAGTACCCGGACAAAGCGCAATAGATTCTGTGCGGGTTGGAAGTGGCAAAACGCTCAGAACATACGTTGCGAGCGTATCGCAATCGCCGTTCATGCCCGGAATGGTGTCGCGTACCGTACCCGCCTGCGTGTACACGACCCCACGAATGGTGACGGAACTGCCATTGCAAAAACTGATCGAATCAGTCCGTGAAATTTGCGGGAGTAATTGAATATTGTATGTAAAAATCGTATCACACTGACCATTTTGGCCGGCAACCGTATCCAGCACGATGGCCGATTGGTGATACGTTACGCCGCCAATGGTAACGGAATTGCCCGGACAGAAGGAGAAAAACTGTGAAATTTCAACATTTGTGCCGACAAATACCTTAGTCGTATCAAATACGCTTTGGCCGCAAAGGTCTGTCAAATGAACCGTGTATTGTTTACCTGAAGTCGTTGGCATTACCGTGATAGTCGGGGTCGTTTGGCCGGTCGACCAGGCAAAACTGAGCGGAGGAACGCCGCCGCCGGGCGCCGGGTTCAGCACGACTGAAGCGCCCGGGCAAGTCGAATAATGATCCGGCAAGTTGCTTATCAATGGCGGCAAATCATTGATAACCATTGTGGCAGTCGTTTGGGTACAACTACAAGCATTATCAAGCAGTAGTACGATTGTTTCAGGGCCTTCCGCAAGCGCATCCGGAAGTACAGTTACTGGAACCTGAACCGATGTTTGGCCGGCAGGAATCGTAACCGAACCGGGGATAGCGATGTAGTCTACCCCTGCAATGGCCGTACCTGAAATGGCAAAATTGACGGTAAGCGGTTGTGTAACATCGCTGTTATCGCGGGAAATGCGGAAAAACGATTTTGTGCTGCAATTTTCATAAGCAAATTGCGGGCCGGTTGGCGGATAAACCGTTTCCGCTTTGGCCGTACCGCCGGCGTTGAATGAATTGGCGCGCAAAAATACGGCAGACGTAAACAACGCATCGCCAATGTCGGCAATCGCCAATTTGATGTGGTAGGTAGCGCAAGGCGTTACGTTGGCCGTCGCCGTCAATTGGGTTGTCCAACCGTCCAATTGGCAGTCATTAATGTTCGTTAACGCTACGTTTTGGCAAGGACTGACATGCGTGTTGTTTTTATAAAAATTCGTATTCAGCAAGTGATTGACATTATTCGTTGCAATGGCTGTACCGCCCGGCAGGGTAGCCAGGTTAATGGTGCCGGGGATGCCGGGGCCGCTGATAAAAAAGCCGAATACGTCGTTGAATTGGGAATTTACATATTCGCAATACTCTTCCGAACCAAACACAAAGTCGAACTGAACCATATTAGCGGTAGGCCGGAAATCGAATTCAATCACCGACTTGTCATATTGATCGCCGGAAGCAAGGGTTGCCAGGTCAGGGTCGTTTGGCGAATTGGTATTAAAACCGCCGTTTGCATTTGGGGCATTGTTTGGGCCAGGCAATACATTTACATCGCCGGTCGACATGACCATACCGTTTGCAATCCCAATGCTTGTGGTACCGTTGCTGAATGTGCCGCGCGATGCGCTATTCCCGGAAAAAGTAATATTGGACACATTGAAACAGTTCCCGCCAATGAGGGTATTTGAAATCAGGGAACTTGCGCTTACGCCGCCGGTTACCGACAAATTAGCCAAAGCCTTTGCGCTAAAATTGTCGGCCCACTTGCCGGCCTCAGCGCAATCTTCACATTTTACCGATAAATACATCGGGATCGTGGTGGCTTGTTCTTGTGCCGCCGCTTCAACCTGAAGATCGGCATGATCGGTTTTGGCCGTAAAATGCAGGGCGTTTTTGCGGTTGGGCAAAGCGCGGAGATTGTTGCTTTGGTTTTTTAAATGCTGGGTCTGGTTAAGGCTGAAAGTAGCCCGTTGGCCATTTGCAGCGCCGACCGCAACAACCGTGTAGGAATTACCCGGAATGAGTTTACTCAACCGAACCGTGGTTTTTCCCGCGTGTACATCCAATGGCGCGCGCATACCCTCGCCTTGCATTTGCACTTGTTGGGTTCGTTGGGAAAACAGGCTCACGCTATGCAGCATGAAGATTAAAAAAATGGAAGACAATAGAGACAGTGGACTTGATTTCATATCATTGAAATTGATTGGGTAAAAATACTCGGATCAGTACGGAACATGCCGTACCGATCGTGGCATCCCAAATACTTGAGAAGCCCACGATCGGCATGGAATGTATTAAAATTATTAGGCGGAGGGTATAAATACGGGAGGTGGGCCAAAGATCAGTATTTGTACATGAACTTTCTACTTTCTTTTTGTCCGGTAAATGACTGAATTTCCAATAGATACAGGCCTTCTGTCATTTTTTCAGGTAAAATGATTTGCTCGATGGAAACATCGGGTTGAATGCTACGCGATTCGATCATTTGCCCCTGGCTGTTGTATATTTTCAGGGCCGAAGGTTGCCAGTCGAGGTGCGTCCAATCGACATTTAACAGTCCGCCGCTTGGGTTTGGGTACAGATTTAACCCTTCATTGCGGTTCCCACTTGCCGTTTTGTTATTGGGCGCGTATTCGACCACACAATTGAACACATTCAAGTGGGTTTCGTAATAAACCTGTGGTTCCAGCCGCACTTTCACGTTTATATAAGTCGGGTCGGCCTGGGCAGGTAAAGTGTATTTGAAAATATCAGACTGGCCGCCGAAGATACTGTCGGTTTGCGCGGCAAAACGGACGGAATAAATGGGTGAATAATTCGGATTGCGCACCGAATATTCCCGACCGCTGGGGGCTGCGTACATCGTATTGGTAAGGGGTAGATCGGCCACGATACCGGTGGGCAACTGAATGGCTGCATAACTCAGTTTTTGCGCGCATTTGTTGGTCACGCGGATGCGGTAGGTCTTGCGTTGTTGTGCATCGGCCGTGATGCCGAGCAGTTCAAATTTTACGCATCCGATTTCCTTGACATCGCAGGCGGCGCTTTCCGTTACCGTCACTTTGAAACAACAGGTAATGGAATTGCCGCAACTGTCTTTGGCCGCATAACACATATTGGTTTCACCCAAATGGAACAAACTACCCGAAGGAAGCCCCTGCTGCAATTGCAAGGAAAGGCCCGGACAAGGACAATCCGTATTGGCCGTCGGCGTCGAATAAGTCACGGTTTGAACGGTGTCTCCCGGATCGGCATCCACATAAATATCTAAAGGACAATTGATTAGAATATGCGTAGGCGTGTTAGGCAACGCGTATTTGAGCACGTATGTAGCGATGGTGTCACAACCGCTTGAGGCGGGTAAATGAATCGTCACAATGCCCGGATGGTTATAAACCTGGCCGTGGATGCTGACGGAATCGCCGGGACAGAACGCAATGGTGTCGGTTGTTGTCGGTTGCGGCGCAAAACTCAGCAGGTATGTTGCCAAGGTATCGCAGCCGACGGTGGCCGGGATAACGCTGTGTACAGTGCCTGGCTGCGTGTACTGAATACCGTCAATAACAATAAAATCACCAGGACAGAACGCAAGGTTTTTCGTGATACTTGGCTGCGTGGCAAAACTCAGCACATACGTTGCCAACGTATCGCAACCCGTTGTCGCCGGAATCACGCCACTGACCGTACCGGGTTGTGCGTAGTGAACGCCGTCAATCACCACACTGTCGCCGGGGCAGAATGAGATGTTTTTCGTAATGCTTGGTTGCGTAGCAAAACGCAGGATGTAAGTCGCCAAGGTATCGCAGCCTGTTACGGCCGGAATCACGCCTTGTATCGTATCGGGCTGGTTGTAAGTGACGCCGTCAATAAGCACATTATCGCCAGGACAAAAAGCAATGTTTTTTGTAACCGTCGGTTGCGGCGCCCATTCAAGGAACCAAGTCACCAGCGTGTCGCAGCCAACTTGCGCCGGAATAAAATACGAAACAGCCGTGCCCGGTTGCGTGTACACATGCCCGTTAATCGTCACGGAATCGCCCGGACAAAAACTAAGCGTTTGGGTAATGGCAGGACTCATGCCGCGCACAATGGTGTACCTGGCAATGGTGTCGCAGCCGTTGAGGCCGGGCAGGGTATCAACAAAAACACCGGGCTGAGAATAGCCTACCCCATTGATGTAAATGGTATCGGTAGGGCAAAGCGCGAAAGTATCGGAAGTGGTGTAAAAAGTGATTTGAAGGTTCAGGCCAACAAGCGTGTCCTTTGTATAACAATCGTTTTGTTTTACCGAAACATGATACGAGCCGGCGCTTAATCCGCTAAAAACAGGGTTGTTTTGAAAAGCGCCGTTGTTCAGGCTGTACAAAGCGCCTGGGGCATTTAATATGGTAATGGCGCCCGATTTTGGGGCTGCACAAGTGGGATTTACAATATTCAAATCTATTGGGCCGATTGGCGCGACAACACTTGTATCAATTGCAATGGTGAAATCGCCGAGTTTTGATCCTGGTTCACCCGCTTGTGCACCGTTTGTCAAATTTTGGTTGGCAATGCCATTCAGGCCGAATTTTACATCAAAACCAAGGCCGGTTAACCCGTTTGGAGACAATACTTTACCGCCGCCGCCACCGCCGCCGGGACCCATAATTTGCGTTGTTACGAAAAAAAGGCAATCTCCGCCCTTGCCGCCGGTGGCGATGCAATTCAATTGACCCGTAACTGCCTCGGTGGTCAATACAATGGAGCCGCCTGCGCCGCCGCCGCCCTGCCCGTCATTCGCTTGATTGCCATTGAGGAAGCCAATTGCATCTTCTCCCTTGGAAAGCAACTGGAATCCGGAATTTTGAATTTTTTTGGCATTTAAAAAGATAATCCCGCCGCCATTACCACCGGCGCTGCCGTGGTTATTATTGGCCTGACCAGCGCCGCCGCCGCCGCCCATCAGAATATGCTCGGCATCATCCGGATAGATTTCCTGCCCGCCCAGGCCATTCGTACCGGGCGTTGGGCTGCCGGGCGTATTGTAACTTGCAAGGCCGCCGTCTCCCGCTTTACCCGCATTGGAACCGCCGCCGCCGCCCGCATTGACTGAATTGCCACCACCACCGCCATTTGCCGCTTTGCCCCTACCGAATGATTTATCCATCGGAATAATGGCAATACCTTCTCCTTTTGCAGCGGCCAGGGAGGGATTCGGCGGGTAATAATAATCTGTTTGATCGGCAGGAACAACGGCATCATTTGTAAATAAGCCGCCCCTAAAACCCTTCCCGCTCACATCCATATTTCCGTTTAAAACCAATTGGTTTTTAACATCAATTGCCAATACCCCGCCGGTAACGCCGTTCCAGGGTTTGCAAGTCAGGTTGCTTACCGACACGTCAAAATACTCCGGCACACGGATCAATTGTACCCTGCCCGCCACGTCGTAGGGCCTGGTAAGCGCAAATTGTAATTGAACCGTATTGCCTGAAACAGAAGCCACCCGATTGAATTCATAATTGCCCGCGTAACCCGGATCCAGTATGTCTCCAAAATTTTGGGTATTGGTCAAATCTACCGTCGCGCCCTGCATTTGAATGAGCAATACTTTATCGCCGGCCGCGAAGCCCGCTGTGCTGCCTACGGTAAGTAAACTATTGTTGCAATTAATCTGAAAAACAGGGGTATAAATATTAACAATACCCGTAATGGTATCTATTTTTAACTTCAAATTCCAGACGACCAAGGTATCGCAAAGATTACCTGGTAAGGAGGAATAAACCGTGTCTGGCGCGGTGTACGGAACGCCGTTAATTGGAAATGTTTCGCCAAATGCAAGATCTATGTTGTGGCTTATCGTGGGCTGAGCGCTGGCGCAAAAAGGGGCTGCTGCCGGGTTGGCAAATGTGCTTTGCATGGGCGCGTTAATCCCGTTGGCAAACGTACTCATGGTAAAACTACGCGCAACAATATCCGGATAATAATCATAAGTCTTTAGTTCGAACGGCCTTGGGCAACAACCAATTACCCGGCCGTTTGCATCCGTCCGCACAACCAAGATTTTATTCGTTCCATCAACACTGCGGGTATGACCAACCGCCACCAAGCCGCCATCGGATGTTTCCCTGGTTTTAAACAGCCGATCGCCGTTTGCCCCGCCGTACTGGTACGACCAAAGCAAGTTGCCCGATCCGTCCATTTTGGCTAAAACGGCTTCCCCTTGTTCCGTGTCGTAGTAATCAAAAGGCGTAAGCACGTAACCGCCATCGGCGACCGGAATGGCGCCACCGCGTAAACTTGTCCCGGCATGTTGATACACTTTTGACCAAATATAATTGCCGTTTCGATCCGTTTTATTGATCCAGCACCACAATTCGGTGTGGTTGGATGGCGTCCAGGTTCCATCAGAGAGCACTAAATTGCCGTCGTATGTCGGAAAAACATGGTACAATGCTTCATTTTGTGCCCCTGCATATCGAACGGCCGAGTAAAAATTGCCGTTATTTGCATTTATCTTAAGCAAACAAGCATCGCCATCTGCGCCGCCACCTGCAAAAATGGTATCGCCCAACATATAGGTACAACTGACAATATCCCACCCGCCATCAGAATTGCAAGACCGGCTCCAAACCGTATTGCCCTGATTATCAAGTCGAACGATGCCCGTGCCTGACAAGCCGGTATCGGTAAAACCATATTGTACGCCGCTGATCACATATCCGCCAGGAACCTTCAAAATATTGCCTAAGGTTTCTCCTGATTCATCATCACTATTGCCGAAGGTTCTGCGCCAAACCGCATTGCCATTGTTGTCGATTTTCACCACCATCAGATCAGAGCCACCTTGGCCGACACTGTTGGTGTTGCCGACTGCCAGAAAGCCGCCGTCGTTTGCAAGCGTAACCTGGGTGAATACCTCGTCCCCTGCTCCTGTGTACCGTTTTGTCCAGACGGAATTTCCGGCATTGTCGAGCAGCATGAGCAGGGCGTCTTTATTGCCTTGGGTATTGAAGGAATAACCGGCCACAACATAGCCGTTGTTGGTGACGGCTACGTCATTCGCCACGTCTTGTAAAGCGACCCCGTATGTCTTTACAAATGTATTGTTTTGTGAAAATGCGCTAAAGCAGAGGAGCAGGAGCGCAGTAATAAGGGTTGGTTTGAGCATAAGTTTAGGTTTGAAATTTTTAAATAAGATAGAAATTTTTTAAATTTTAAAGTCCTGAAATATTGGCGCGTTTTTAAAAACACCTTGATTGAGAATATCCAACGCCTTACTTTTATGGCACAGTTAAGTTTGTATTCGTTTTTATACAGCAATAATATTGCCTAAAATTCAATTTCCCTCATGAAAATCCGCTTATGTCCACTGTTTTTCATTTTATGCCATGCTTTAACATTAAAAGCCCAAAAAGATACTGAGTTTTGGTTTGTGGCACCTGATATAACACAGGGATCTTATGATTATGACAGGCCCACATTGTTTAGAGTTTCCACTTATGATCAAGCTGCTACCGTAACAATTTCGCAGCCGGCCAATACTGCTTTTTCGAGCCAAACAATCAACTTACCCGCAAACACAAGCGGCAAATTCGAGTTCCCACCCCAATTCGCGTTTGTTGAAAATGACATACCCAACCAGATTTTAAACAAGGGCTTCCTCATTACATCAACAACGCCGATCACGGCTTATTACGAGGTAATTGGAGGCTGTATGTGTAATCCCGAAATATTTGCATTGAAGGGGCAAAATGCCATTGGAACAAGGTTTTATGTCCCATTTCAAACATTTTTGGACAACTCAGATGCCCATACTCCCACGCCATACAGCGCCTTTGACATCGTCGCAACCCAAGACGGTACAAAAATAACGATTCTACCAACACAAGATATTGTCGGGCATTCGGCAAACACATCCTTTACGATTCAATTGAATCGGGGGCAAACATGGTCTGGCCGTGCTGCAAGCCAACTAGGAAACCAGCACCCAAGTGGTACCTTGGTAATCGCGGATAAGCCTATTGCAATTACGATAAAAGATGACTTACTGGTTGGGGGGGCACAATATGGCGGCTTCTGTCGGGATTTGGTAGGCGATCAAATTGTACCGGTAAGTAATATAGGCCGGAAATATGTTATTCAAAAGGGCAGTTTGGATGGAATCGAAAAAATATTTGTAGTCGGAACAGAGCCTGGCACAAACCTGTGGTTAAACGGATCAAGCCAAGGTATTGTGAGTGATGGTCAAACGAGAAGTCTTGATATTTTATCGGGATCGAACTTTTTACTGGCTGATAAACCAGTGTATGTTTTACAAATAACCGGGGTGGGTTGTGAAACCGCAGGCGCGGTGCTACCCACTGTAGAATGTACGAGCGGCAGGTCTTTTAGATTTGTTCGTCCCACGACAGAAGATTTTTGGTTGTTTTTAGTCACCCAAACAGGATACCAGGACTTTTTTACCATTACATCGAATGGAATATCGCACAGTGTACCTGGGTCGGATTTTACGATCGTACCTGGCTCTGGTGGTAATTATGTAGCGGCAAAAATCCAGCTGGACGAAACTGTAGTACCTACGCAAAAATCAATTTTGGTTGAAAATTCGGCAGGCTGGTTTCAAATGGGCTTTTTAAACGGCGCGCCTTCCGCAACCGGCGCGCGGTTCGGCTTTTTTTCCGATTTTATCGGCGCAAAAGAGATCGACGAGCATCTTGAAATTTGTTTAGGCGATACCCTTGTATGGCGCAATAAACCCATTTTCGAGGCAGGAACGTATGAATTTACGATTCCCAATAAAGACCTGGAAAACTGCGACACGCTTGTGCATACGCATGTAACGGTTTTACCAATTAAAGAGCTGGATGAGTTTTTGAACATCTGTATGGGCGATACCGTAACCTGGCGCGGTAAAGCGCTTTACAAAAATGGTACCTATACGTTTCTTGCTGCGGCGCCCAATCCGAATGAATGCGATTCACTGATTCATACTTATGTAAACATCGTGACACTCAATGAAATACACGAGTATTTTACGATTTGTGAAGGCGATACGATTGTTGTACACGGTCAGGCGTTTTATGAAAAAGGTACTTATGATATTGCGCTTCCGAGCCAACATCCCGAAGCATGTGATACCTTAATTCACGCGCATATTTTTGTTGAGCCTTATGTAAAAGATGAAATGACCTTTAATATATGCGCCGGTGAATCTGTGATTATCAATGGAATACCTTATTCAAGTTCAGGTTTTGCAGTTTCCGATACGATCCCTTCCATTTTTAGTTGCGACACGATCAGGACTTACCGGATTAATGTTTTTGATCCGAGTGTTCGGTTCCAGCCGAATGAAATAGAAATCCTGCTCGGACTTACCGAAACCTTGCATCCGATTATTCTGGCAACGCCGCCTTACCAACTATTTTGGTCGCCGCAAACCGGTTTAGATTTGAGTAATCCGGAAGCGCCCATAGTATCGCCTACCACAACAACCGGGTATGAAGTGCTTATCGTCGACAGTTTAGGTTGTAAAGACAGCGCCTGGATTAATGTGATTGTCAGAGACCCGATGTGCAGTGGGAAATGGTATATCCCCAATGTTTTTTCGCCCAATGACGATGGGGTAAACGATCGTTTTACGGTCTACACAAACGCCGAGTGCGTACATAAAATAGCCGTTTTGCGCATTTTTGACCGCTGGGGAAGCCTGGTTTTTGAAGCAAAAGACTTTGAACCCAACAACGAATACAAAGGTTGGGATGGTTACATTGGACATAAAGAAGCCGCCTCCGCCGTCTATACCTATTACTGCGAATTTGCTCAATACGACCAAAAAATGGTAAAACTGAAAGGCAGTGTTACGTTATTGCGATGAACGCGCGTCTTTAAAAATCAGGGTGCGCTTGGTGGCTGCCACCATTTTGTAACCCTGGCTCAGCAAAAAATGCGTCACACCGGATTCATTTTTGTTCAATTCATCCGTGATCCAAAAATCTTCAGCCAGCACATACAAGGGCCTGAAGCGCTGCCAATCGTTTGATTTTAATACCATTTCATCAAAGCCTTCAACATCCACGCTCAAAAAAGCAATTGGTTCGTCTTGTTTCAGGTGTTCCGCGAGTACTTGCGCGAGCGGGAGTACCGGCACATTGACCTTTTTGATAATTTTATAACGCCCGCCTGATTCGCGCGCCAACGCGACTTCTTCTGAAACAGTGTTTAGAGCAGGTTCGTCAAAGCAGTAAAACATCAAATTACCTACTTCCGGCCCGATGGCAATTTCCAGGTTGGTATCGCGGCGGCGCATCCAGCGGAAAGGGCGCATACTTCCGGGTGTCGGGTCAATATTTACACCGCGCCAGCCTTTTAAATAGAAAAAATAAGTGTTGGAAAAACGAACCGGGTGGTGCGCACCGACATCCACGTAAGTCCCCTTAAACCCTTTTGGATGGTTTTCAAACAAAGCCCGGAGCACCATATCCTCCCCATCTTGTGAATAGGATCGCTTAAACCGGATAAAATCGAGTACGTCGATTAAAAATTTCTTTATCATACCTGTTTTTCTGTAATGTTCGATCAGATGGCAGCCCTTGCGCCCAATGTCATTGACTTAAGTGTTACCAAAGTCCTGAAAGGACGAAACCATTAGAATTAGGCAACGCCTAATTTAAAATGGCCAAGGTTTTGAGAAGCCCTGAAAGGGCGGAATCACACGTAGCGCCGGATGATTTCGCCCTTTCAGGGCTTAGATCTCGCGTTGCCTCGAATAGCAGGGTGTTACCCTGCCTTATTGATTCCGCCCCATTCGGGGCTAAGGAAAACCTTAAGTCAATTACATTGCCCTTTCGCCCCGACAGAAGCAAGCCCAAAGATCAATATTTTCTGCTTATGGTCAGCGCAAATTGGTTCTGAAAAAGGACGTCTGGTAATCGTTGCCAAATAATACTTCCAATTATGGGGCTTTTCCGTTCCTTTGCCGCAAAAAATTGCTACATGTCCTGGAAAAATACATCTGCATATTTTACATTTCAATGCGTACGCTACGCAGGTAATATTTCAAATTTTAAGCGGCTATTTGCTTATTACGGCCGTTGGAAAAATTCGTTTAAACCGGGCAGAAACTCCGTAGCCGATGAATTACCCTGGCTCAATTTCCCGGCGCTCGACTTTTTAGAACAATATATTCAGCCTGATTTTAAAGTATTTGAGTTCGGCGGCGGCGGCTCAACCTTATATTTTTGTAAAAAAACAAGCGAAGTAACCACGGTGGAAGACCACGCGGCCTGGTTTAAAACGCTGACGGATACGGTAAAGGCCAAAAATAACCAAAATTGGAACGGCCTTTTTATTGCCCCGGAACCGGATCCGCAGGCGCCCGGTCGCTCGCATATCAATCCCGATGATTTTAAAAGCGGTGCAAAAGGACTTGAAGACGTCAGTTACGAACATTATGCCCGCGCCATTGATGCTTATCCCGACCAATATTTTGACCTCGTGCTGGTCGACGGACGTGCAAGACCGTCCTGTATTCAACAATCCGTACCGAAACTGAAATCTGGCGGATTATTGGTGGTTGATAATACAGAACGGTCTTATTACCTCACGTCTTTCAAGGAAAAACTTGGAAATCAGTTCGAAAAAATGGTGGAAATGTTTGCGCCGGTGGCTTATACCCCGGATTTCATTATGACCAGCATCTACAAAAAACGCTAATCCCTACCCAATCGCCTTCCCCAAATCCTCCACCAAATCATCCACATCTTCCACCCCGATACTCAGGCGGATCAACGAATCCGTCAGGCCCACTTTCAAACGCGATTCCCTTGGAATGCTGGCGTGGGTCATGCTGGCCGGGTGCCCGATCAGCGATTCTACACCGCCCAAAGATTCGGCGAGGGTGAATAAATGCGTGCTGCTCAATACTTTCGTCGCAGCCTCCAGCGTGTTTTCTTTCAAATCAAAGGACACCATTGCGCCGAACATGCGCATTTGGCGGGCGGCAATCTCGTGGTTCGGGTGGCTTTCAAAACCGGGCCAGTACACCTTTTCTACTTTTGGGTGCGCCGCTAAGTATTTGGCAATGACCGCCGCGTTCTCGCAGGCGCGCTGCACACGCAAGTGCAAGGTTTTAATGCCGCGCAGGATCAAAAAACAATCCATCGGGCCGGGCACTGCGCCGCTGGCATTCTGGATAAAATGCAGGCGCTGCGCCAGTTCCGGGTCTTTCACGATCAAACAACCGTGTACCACATCGGAGTGGCCGCCGATGTATTTGGTGGCGGAATGCAGCACAATATCGGCGCCCAAATCAAGCGGGTTTTGCAGGAAAGGCGAAGCAAACGTGTTGTCCACACAGGTCATAATGCCGTGTTTGCGGGCAATGGCGCATACCGCCTCAATGTCCACGATGTTCAGCATCGGGTTGGTGGGCGTTTCAATCCAGATCAGTTTGGTGTCCGGACCGATGGCTTGTTCCACATTTTCAGCGGAATACATATCAATGAACCGGCTTTTG
>JBAXTB010000105.1:0-16203 GCA_037130425.1 Bacteroidota bacterium | reverse complement strand
CACAAGGCAGAAACCTCGTCAAGGTCGATCATGGTGCCGATTTCATTGTTGGCGTGCATCAGCGAAACCATTGTTTTTTTCCCTTCGCTTTGTTGAAGCGCAGTTGCGAGCGCCTCCATATCCACCCGGCCAAGGGCGTCTACCGGCAACCAAACAATTTCTACACCCTGTTCTTTTTCAAGGGATTCGAGGGTGTGCAATCCGCAATGGTGCTCCGTCGGACTGCTGATGATCCGGTTCACCCCAAGGTCGCGCACGGCACATTTGAGGGCCATGTTATTGCTTTCTGTGCCGCCAGAAGTAAAAAACACATCGGCAGTGCCTGCTCCGATCAATTGGGCCACGGTTTTGCGGGCGCTTTCCAACAGGGCGCGCACAGTTCTGCCTTCTGCATGAATGCTGGAAGGATTGCCGTATTGGCTGCGCAGCACGGGAAGCATTGCGTCTACGACAAGATCGTCAATTGGAGTAGTGGCAGCATTGTCAAAATATACCCTTCTCATAAGCATTCATGGAAAAGTTAGACCAAGATTTAACGGATTTTTCGATTTTCTGGATGGATTGAATTGATTTTATAGGGATTGGCAAATCTTATCGCTTGGAGATTTCCTGAATATCCTGAATGATTTTCTTGGCGAGGTTCTCAGCAATAACAACCGATTGGCTCTCAGAATAAACGCGGATAATCGGCTCCGTATTAGAAGGCCGGAGGTGAACCCAACCGCTTTCAAAATCTATTTTTAACCCGTCAACCGTATTAATCTGTTCGTTGCGGTATTTTTCTTTAAGGACGGCAAAAATTTTATCCAAATCAATGTCCGACGTGCGGTCAAGTTTGGTTTTAGCCATTTTATAGTCCGGATATGTTTTTCGGAGCGTTGAAATTTGCTTGTTGGCGCCGGCTAAATGCGTAAGAAACAGCGCAATACCGACCAAGGCATCGCGGCCATAGTGCAATTCGGGCAGGATTACGCCGCCATTGCCTTCACCGCCGATGACGGCATTGACTTCTTTCATTTTTTCTACCACGTTCACCTCTCCGACAGCGGCTGCGTAATATTCACCGCCGTATTTGGTTGTCACATCGCGCAGCGCGCGCGTGCTTGACAGGTTGGATACCGTATTGCCGCCGCCGCGTTTCGACAGCACATAATCAGCCACGGATACCAAAGTGTATTCTTCGCCGAACAGTTCGCCGTCTTCGCACATAAACACCAAACGGTCCACATCCGGATCAACCGCGATGCCCAACTGGGCTTTATTTTGACGCACGGTGGTAGACAATTGCCCCAAATGTTCCTTCAAAGGCTCCGGGTTATGCGCAAAATGACCGTTTATTTCACCATTTATCAACACTATCTGACAACCCAGGGCTTCCAATAGTGCCGGAACCGCCAGGGCGCCCGTTGAATTAACGGCATCCACCACAATTTTATATGATTTTGCACGCACGGCCTCCACATCTACCAAAGGCAGCGCGAGAATTGCCTGAATATGTTTTTGAAGGTAAGTATCATCGGTGTGGTAGGCGCCCAGATGATCTACCGAAACGTATTCAAATGCGCCTTTGGCCACAATGTCAAGAATTTCCTTTCCGTCGGCGGCGCTGATAAATTCACCTTTGTGGTTCAGCAATTTCAAGGCGTTCCACTCTTTCGGATTATGACTTGCGGTCAAAATAATACCGCCGCCTGCGTTTTCCGCCGGAACCGCCATTTCTACAGTTGGGGTGGTGCTCAAACCAAGGTCAACGACGGAAATTCCGACCGAACGGAGGGTGCTGCACACCAACTGACTCACGATTTCCCCTGAAATACGACCATCACGGCCAATCACTACGCGCGGATTGCCTGTGCGCGCGATCACCCACAACCCGAAAGCCGCTGCCGATTCAACGATGTCTTGCGGCGTAAGATTGTCCCCGGGTGCGCCGCCGATTGTACCTCTAAAACCCGAAATTGATTTAATTAATGGCAAAATATGAGATTTTTCCTGTGATTAAAACGATGGTTTTCATTCAAATGTTTGTTTCAAAGCGCAACAGGTGATGCTCCAATTAACCTGGACGGTACGTTTACGCGAGGGCAAAGATAAACACATTTTAAAGTTGAAATGATGTCTTCTCGCGACACTATTTCTTTTCATCTAAATTTAAGGCTTTTCTAATTTTAAAGTAAATTTCAGTGTTTTCATAGATTCCCGAAAAAAGTTGCGCCTGCGGGCCATAAGCCAAAACCGGAACAAGCGCGCCGGTGTGAATACGCGCAGAAAATGCGGGTTTAAACCCTGGTTTGATCGTGCTTTCATTGAGCGATAATCCGCCGCATTCATGGTCGCCAGTCACGATCACGAGTGTTTCTTTGTCTTCAGCAGCAAATTCAAGGGCTTTGCGCAAGGTGGCGTCAAAATCGAGCATTTCCGCTTTTAACCAGGTACGATCATTGGCGTGGCAAGACCAATCAATTTGGCTGCCTTCCACCATGAGGAAAAAGCCTTTAGGGCTGCGTTTTTTCAGATAAGAACAAACTAATTGGGTAGCTTTGGGTTCATAATTACGCCCGGCAGAGGCAGTTCGGGGTTCGCGGGTGTCGGTAAATGCCATAAACGGTGCGGAACCATCTACCGGAAGCCTGCGAAATGATTCGCCGCGCCGAATGACGTAGCCCTTGCTTCTGAGCGAATCTTCCAGGTTGATTTTGTCAAGCCGGTCGTTAAAATAATGTTCGCCGCCGCCGATAAAACAGTCTAAGGGCGTTTTCAGGTAATCCAGCGCAATTTCTTCGGTAAAGGCGCGCATTTCACGATGCGCAATGAAACAGGCGGGCGTTGCGTGCGGGGCGGAACAGGTAACGACCATGCCCGTAGCCCAACCAAGGCCGTCCAGTTCTTCCAGTATAGTTCTACAAGGCTTGTTGTCGGGCGGCAGCACGCCAATGGCGCCGTTAAATGTCTTTTGTCCGCAGGAAAAAGCAGTAGCCCCTGCAGCCGAATCCGTAATCAAATCGTCAAACGAATAACTCTTGTGAAAACCGACCACCGGAAACTGTTCAAAAATGGACTTCCCCACTCCTTTCCAGTAAATACCAGCCGAAATTTGAGACAGCGCCATCCCGTCTCCAATTAAAAAAATAATATTTTTGGGTCGATCAGCAAACTCAACTGTTTGAAAATCAATTACATGCTGCTTTTGAGCAGTACTGCAACCAAATAAAATAAAAAGCACTGGCAGCAAAATCAGGCGCATAAACGTTGTCTAAAATTAGCGAATGTCAAACCAACAAACCATCGCGCATTTCTACGCAGCGATCCGACAGGTCGGCAAGTTCTTTATTATGGGTTACAATGACGAAAGCCTGACCGTAATCATCGCGCAACTGGCGAATCAAACGGTGCATTTCCTGCGACGCCACACTGTCAAGATTGCCGGTGGGTTCGTCGGCAAAAATGATTTCCGGCTGGTTGATGAGCGCGCGCGCAACGGCCACCCGTTGTTGTTCGCCGCCGCTTAATTCGGTCGGTTTGTGGGTCAATCGTTCCGACAAACCAAGGTAGTCGAGCAGCTCGGCGGCACGTTTTTTTACGGCGTCTGTCGGTTTGTTTTGAATAAAACCGGGCAAACAAACGTTTTCAAGGGCCGTGAATTCGGGCATCAGGTGGTGAAACTGAAACACGAAACCGATGTGCTGATTCCGAAAATCTGCCAGTTTGCGCCCAGATAATTTGCCGACGCCGACGCCGTTGATGATCATTTCGCCTTGATCGGCATGATCTAAGGTGCCGAGAATGTGCAACAGCGTACTTTTGCCGGCCCCGGATTTACCAATGATGCTGACAATTTCACCGCGTTGTACCTGAAAGTTGACCCCTTTGAGGATTTCCAGCCGGCCAAACGATTTGTGAATATTAATTGCTTCTAAAATCATAGCGCAAAGTTCCTTAAAAAATTGAAATTCCAACTTTTCCTGCAAAGACCGTTAATCCGACATGAAAATTCTGCAACTGTGTAAAAAATTTCCTTATCCGCTCAAAGACGGAGAAGCCATTGCGGTCACGTATTTGGCCAAAGCGTTTGCCGGATTAGGCTGCGATGTCACCCTTTTTTCCATGAATACCAGTAAACACTGGTTTGACACCGCTGATTTGCCTCCCAATTTCAGCCATTACGCTAATATTGAAACTGTTTTTGTCGACAATCATATTCGACCGTGGCCCGCATTTTTAAACCTGTTTACCGACAAATCTTACCATGTTGATCGGTTTGACCATCCGGGATTTGCCGAAAAATTGGCAGCGCAACTCGAAAACGGGCATTATGACGTGGTTCAACTCGAATCGCTTTACCTCGCGCCGTATATTCCGGTGATCCGCCGCCATTCCAATGCGCTCATTGCCTTGCGCGCGCACAACGTTGAACACGAAATATGGGAACGGGTTGCCGAAAACAGCAATCCGTTTAAAAAATGGTATTTGCAAAAAATTACGCCCCGGCTCAAGCGCTACGAAATCGCGCGCCTGAACGACTATGATTTGTTAGTGGGAATCTCCGCCCGCGATGTGGAACATTTCCAACGGCTTGGATTGAACATCCCTTCTGTTGTTACGCCGATCGGGCTGGATTGTCGGGATTACAAGCCGGATTCGAGCAGTTTTAAACGTCCGCTAAGCCTTTCATTTATCGGTTCGCTCGATTGGATGCCGAATCAGGAAGGCTTGAAATGGTTTTTGGAGCAGGTTTGGACGCCCTTGTTATCGCCCGCATTCCCGGATCTGACGTTTCACATTGCAGGCCGCACAGCGCCGCGCTGGATTCAGCAGTTGAATATCCCACGGGTGCATTTTCACGGTGAGGTGCCCAGTGCGCCCGATTTTATCAACCAACATTCCGTGATGGTAGTGCCGTTGCTCTCCGGAGGGGGCATGCGCGCGAAGATTTTGGAGGGGATGGCCGTCGGTAAAGTAGTCCTTTCCACCACCCTTGGCATGGAAGGTATCAGCGCCACCCATCGGAAAGAATGTTTAATTGCCGACCAGCCGGAAGATTTTTTAAAAATGGTGCAATGGTGTTATGCGCAAGGCGAATCGCTTCAGCATTTAGGCCGCAATGCCCATGATCTTTGTATGGAACACTATGACAATATGGAAATTGCCCGACGGCTTTTGGACATATATGGCAGTCTGATGCCTAAGTCAGTTGTGACAGCCGATTAAACGGTTAATTTAGCGGCAAAATTGAGGCATGGTACATCCACGACTGCTCTGCGCCCTGGCGTTTTTCACAACATGCGTTCAAAGCAACGCTCAAACCTATTTTCAACGCACACTTGGCGGTCAGGACACCCTCGAACAGGCATTTGCCCTTGAAGTATTAGACAATGGCAACATTGCAACCGCAGGAAATGCCGATCATTTTTTTAATAATAGTGTCGACGGTATGGTCTCCCTGCTCAGCAAGGACGGTAGCCTGATTTGGAGCCGTTCGGTGGATCTCGGCGGAACGGAAGTGATTACAGATTTACAAAAAAATCAAAACGGCAACCTGTTGGCGCTGTTGCATACTGAACCGTTTACCAGTTCGGTGTTGAGCAGTTTTTCTTGCATTGTGGAGTTGTCGAGCGTCACCGGAGCAGTGTTAAACGTACAAAAAATTGCAGGTAAAGCCAACGACCTCACTGAAATTACCCCTGTAAGCGGCGGCTACCTATTAACCGGATCGACCTGGCTCACCGGCGGCGACGAACCGGTACCTACTGCCATAAAAATAGATGAAAACCTGCATATTTTGTGGCAAACCGCCTTGTCTGGCCCTGAAATCCAAGGCGGATACTTAAAGGGCGCTATAGAAGACAGCCAGGGGTTTATTTATTCAGTAGGAACCATACACAACCCGGACGACAACGGCCTCCTCGTGCGTTTCAACCAAAATGGCGATCCGATCTGCAAAACAATCGGTTCCAGCGCAAACGATTTGTTCACGCGCATCGCGCCCGCGAAAGACGGCAATAAACTACTCGCCGGTCAAACCAAATACCTCGGTGACGGCTATTACCGGATTTGGACGGTTGAAACCGATCCGGAGATTTTAAATATCCGCGAATCCTGGTCTTATGGTATAACAGGCCAAAACAACGACCTGAGCACCGGCGATCTTGCGTCGATTGCCGGCGATCAACATTTGATTTCGACCGGGAACAAATCCGATCAATTGGGCGCCATGCCGCTGCTGTTCAAATTCAGTTCAGGCAATGAAGTGGTGCAATTGGTCAATTTTGGCGGTTCAGCCCTGTATGGAAGTTTTGAACGATTGGTGGTGCTGCCCGGCAACAAGGGTTTCGTTGCTGCCGGAAACCGGGTCGATCAATTTGGAAAGGACGTTTTTGTCACACAAACCAAGACGGATCTCAGCTTAGAAGACGCCTGTTGCCCAAAAGATGCGGCAGGAGATGCCCGACGAGATTTAAAAGCGGGTTTAAGCCTGAAAACAATTGTTCCAACGCTTACCAAACCGCTCAAAATTGAGTCGGCGGCTTTCGGAAGCAACGATTTTCCAGTGCGCAACCAATCTATATGTGTGCCCATCGACCTGGCGTTTACCATTTCCAAGGACAGTATTTGTCCCGGTGAATATGTGGAAGTACAAGCCAAGGGTAATACCCCGGACGTGCAATACGAATTCAGTTATTTCAACGGCTCAGTCGACCAGAATCATCCTGAACGCGTGTATTTCGGTCAATCCGGCGCTGTCATCCGCACTGGCCAAAATAGTTATTGCAAAGACATGCTCAGCAAGGAAGTGCTCATCGCGCCTGTGCCGGACAAGTTTCCTAACGTGTTTACGCCAAATGGCGATCAGGTCAATGATGTTTTTCAGCCCATTTTTTATTGTCCCGTTCAAACGCTTGATTTAAAAATCTATAACCGCTGGGGCGCCTTGGTGTATGAAACCAACGATCCTAATGGCTCCTGGGATGGCAAAATACAAGGTTTGGAGGCGCCATCCGATGTGTATATTTGGCGCTTGGAATACAAAGCCGAACGTCCGCAAGGCGGCGGGCCATTCGTCGTCGGCGGTAGCGTGACGCTCTTGCGATAGAAAACTTTAAAACCAGGCATTTTTATTGGCGCAAGCGTCGTATATTTGCAGCCGCTTTTGAAAAGCGTTCTTTTTTCATTCATCATTTAGCATTTCTACTCAAAACAATGGCAACGACGGCAGATATCCGAAACGGCCTGTGCATTGAACTCAACAACGATATTCTCCGTGTGATTGATTTTCAACGCTTTCAGGTGGGTCGCGGCAGCGGCAAAGTTTGGACCAAGCTCAAGAGCTCTACCTCCGGAAAAGTAATTGAACATACTTTTCAAAGCGGACACGCAATCACAGATGTTCGTGTTGAACGGCGCAAATTCCAATATCTCTATCCTGAAGAAGGCGCTTACGTCGTGATGAATCAGGAAACATACGACCAAATTTCAATTCCGGAGGTGCTGATTGACAATGGCAAGTTTCTGAAGGAAGGCGACATTGTGGACGTATTGTTCCATGCGCAAAAAGAAACGTTGCTTTCTGTTGAATTGCCACCAACGGTTACGTTGAAAATAACCTATTGCGAGCCAGGGCTGCGCGGCGATACCGCCACCAACACCCTCAAACCTGCTACGGTTGAAACCGGCGCCGAGGTAAGGGTTCCTTTGTTCTGTGATACGGATGATTTGATCAAAATTGACACGATCACCGGCGCTTATATTGAGCGGGTAAAAAAATAAAAATTGCCGGAATAAGCACGATTCTATGCAATTCAAACTACAATTCTTACCATTGTAAAATTTAAGGAGGGCTAAGGAAAACAGGTTTGCAAAAATCTTACTTCCTTAGCCCTCCTAATTTTTATCGGTCACAACCTACTTGATATGAATTTCAACGAAATACAAGAGTTAATTCGAATGGTTAGCAAGCACAAACTCTCCGAGTTTATGCTCAAAGAAGGCGATTTCAGACTTGTTATCCGCAACCAGGCAGCGCCTGATCCTGCCGCCGCAACGCCGGTGATGGTACCTGTACAACAGCCAATCGTTACCATGACGCCTGCTCCGGTAGCCGCGCCGGCGCCAGTAGCCAAAACGGAAAGCCCTGCGCCTGCGCCTGCTGCCGAAGAGCAGAACCCGCGTTTGGTTTCAATCAAATCGCCAATGGTCGGCACGTTCTACCGCAGCGCGTCTCCAGACAAACCGGCATTTGTAAAAATCGGCGATTCTATTGAGCCTGGCAACCCGGTTTGTATCATCGAGGCCATGAAACTGTTCAATGAAATTGAATCCGATATCAAAGGAAAAATCGTAAAAATCCTGGTAGAAGACGCTTCTCCTGTTGAATACGACCAACCTTTATTCCTGGTTGACCCGGCATAGCCTAACACCGCATTATCATGTTTAAGAAAATACTGATTGCGAATCGCGGGGAAATCGCCCTGCGGATTATTCGCACGTGCAAGGAAATGGGCATCAAAACAGTGGCGTTGTACTCCACTGCCGACCGCGACAGCCTGCACGTTCGTTTTGCCGACGAGGCCGTTTGTATCGGCCCGCCATCGTCGGCTGAGAGTTACCTGAATGTGCCACGTATCATGGCGGCTGTTGAAATCACTGACGCCGACGCCATCCATCCAGGTTACGGTTTTTTGTCGGAAAACGCTGCTTTTGCAGAAGTTTGCAAACAATACGGCATCAAGTTTATCGGACCAACGCCGGAGCAAATCCGGAAAATGGGCGATAAAATCACGGCAAAAGAAACCATGCTCAAGGCCAATGTGCCTTGCGTTCCCGGTTCTGAAGGTTTGCTGACCGAACTGAAACCTGCCCTCGAACTCGCCAAGGAGATCGGTTATCCGGTGATCCTCAAGGCAACAGCCGGCGGCGGCGGTAAGGGTATGCGCATCGTTTGGGAAGAATCGGAGTTTGAAAAACAATGGGAAACCGCCCGGCGCGAAGCAAAAGCCTCGTTTAGCAACGACGGCATTTACATGGAAAAGTATATTGAGGAACCACGCCACATTGAGATTCAGGTTGCCGGCGACCAGTTTGGCAAAGCCTGTCACCTCTCTGAACGTGATTGCTCCATTCAGCGCCGTCACCAAAAGTTGGTGGAGGAGTCGCCTTCCCCGTTTATGACGCCTGAATTGCGTGAAAAAATGGGCGCTGCGGCCATAAAAGCCTGCAATGCAATTAGTTACGAAGGCGTAGGCACCGTAGAGTTTTTGGTCGACAAGCACCGGAATTTCTACTTCATGGAAATGAATACGCGTATCCAGGTAGAGCACACGGTAACTGAGGAAGTCATTGATTTTGACCTGATTAAGGAACAAATCAAGATCGCCGCCGGCCACCCGATTTCCGGAAAAAATTATTTCCCGGAAATGCACGCCATTGAATGCCGGATCAACGCGGAGGACCCGTTCAATGATTTTCGTCCGAGTCCGGGCAAAATCACCTCGTTCCATTCCCCCAAAGGGCATGGCGTTCGGGTTGACACGCATGTTTACGCGGGTTATACCATTCCGCCGTATTACGACTCCATGATCGCGAAATTGATCGTGCGTGCGCGTACCCGCGAGGAAGCAATTTTGAAAATGGAACGTGCGCTCGACGAGTTCATCGTAGAGGGTATCAAGACCACCATTCCATTCCACCAGCGCCTGATGCGGAACGAAGATTTCCAAAAAGGAAATTTCCACACCGGATTTTTGAACAATTGGGATTTCAAGAGTATTCAATTATAAGGGCTTGCGTCGAAGCCGAGTGCAAATATTTTTGCTAAATATTACTTGATGAGAACGCGAATTATTGCCAGTGTGGTTTTGAGTCTAATGTTGTCAACTTAAGGTCAGTTCTGAGGTGTCATCTCCGACCAAAGGAGGAGGTGACATCTCAGAACAACGATTATAGGTGATATTCCGTTCAGAGATGTCACCTTCTCGTACCTCGAAGATGACACCTCTTCCCTAAGTTTCTCTCGGTAAATAGCGAAAAGGCTCAACAGCACTTCATGCCGTCTTTTGATGCGCCCTACAACCTATGCTCAAACTACTCCGCTATTACCGTCCCTACAAACGGAATATCCTGCTGGCCTTGCTCAGCAACCTCCTGATGTCCATTTTTATGGTGGTCAGTATTCCCGTATTGCAGCCTTTTTTGCAAATTTTATTTCAAAACGGTCAACAAGCGCCCCCGGTACAACCGCAGGGCGGTTTTAGTTTTAAAAATCTGGAACAGCAAAGCGCCTGGTTTTTCCACCACCTGATTGAACAATACGGCCGGGAACAAGCATTGTTATTGGTTTGTATTTTTTTAGTTTTTGTCTTTTTTGGCAAAAACCTGTTCCGCTATCTTTCCTTGTATTTTTTAGCGCCGGTGCGCAACGGTATTGTGCGCGATATTCGTCAACAACTCGTTCAAAAAATACTTGCCCTGCCGCTTTCCTATTTTTCGGAAGAACGCAAAGGCGACTTGATGAGCCGAATTTCTTCGGATGTGCAGGAAATTGAATGGAGCATTGTAGGCGTGGTGGAATCTGTTGCCCGTGAGCCGATTGTGATTCTGGGCAGCATTGCCTTTATGATCTTTGTATCGCCGCAGTTGCTGTTGTTCGTGCTGGGCTTGATGCTTTTTTCGGCGCTTATCATCGGCGGTATTGGGCGTTCTTTGCGGCGGCAGTCGGGTGAAGCGCAACACAGGCTGGGTATTTTAGGTTCCTTAATAGAGGAAACCCTGGGTGGACTGCGCATTATCAAGGGATTTAATGCGGAAAACTGGCAATATGAACGTTTTGGGCGGGAAAATGATCAGTACGCGCGCACGCTCGTGGGCTTGTACAGGCGCAAGGATTTGGCGTCACCGCTTTCTGAATTTATGGGCATCTGCGTGGTGTCTGTGCTGTTGTGGTTTGGCGCCAAACAGGTATTTGAAGGCAGTTTGACAGCCGCAACGTTCCTGACCTTTTTGTATGCGTTTTACAACGTCATTGAACCTGCCAAATCGCTTTCCGGCGCGATGTACAGCATCCGCAAGGGGATGGGCGCAGTGGAACGGGTACAATCCGTGATGGACGCTGAAATAGACATTAAAGATCCGGAACAGCCCTTGGAAATCAATGGTTTCCAGCAGCAAATCGAATTTCGCGACGTGCATTTCAAATATGCAAACGCTGAACGGGCGGCGGTGGAGCAAATTAATTTGACCATTCCGCATGGGAAAGTTGTGGCCCTGGTAGGCGCGTCCGGCGCGGGCAAAAGCACCTTGGCTGATTTGTTGCCCCGTTTTTATGATGTTCAGCAAGGGGCAATTTTGGTGGACGGAAAAGACATACGCAACCTGCGTCTGACCGATTTGCGCAAACTGATGGGTATTGTAAGCCAAGAGGCTATTTTGTTCAATGATACCGTGCGCAACAACATTGCGTTTGGAAATGAAGCCGTCAGTCAGTCTGATATTGAAGCGGCGGCGCGCGCGGCAAATGCGCATGATTTTATAACAGCCATGCCCGAAGGCTACGAAACCAATATCGGCGACCGCGGTTCCAAACTCAGCGGCGGCCAGCGTCAGCGCCTGACCATTGCGCGCGCGCTGTTCAAAAATCCGCCGATTTTGATCCTTGACGAGGCAACCTCCGCGCTTGATTCGGAGTCAGAGAAACTTGTGCAGGCAGCGCTTGACCATTTGTTGGTGAACCGAACTGCGTTGGTAATTGCGCATCGGCTCAGTACGGTGCAACACGCAGATGAAATTATTGTTATGGCTCAGGGCAGGATTGCCGAACGCGGAAGCCATGAATACTTGATGCAGCACGGTAAAATATACCGCAAATTGGTAGAATTGCAAGCACTTTAAGTAATATATGCGCTTATTAGGAATTTAAAATTGTGTCCGATTTCTGCAAAGTGGGTAAAATTTGTCCGTTTTAAACGCATGTTTGGATTTTTTGATGTTTTCAATCAAAAAGCAACGTACCTTTGAAGCAGCCTATTTATGAAGGCGCTGTCTTGCAAACCAAGGCATATTGTAGGAAAACTTTAATCATCCACCGATTTTCAAGCATCAAACCTTCCGATGAAAAGAATGCTACTGGCTGTTTTCTCCGCCTTGTGTTTTGGCGCCTCCGCGCAAATCACGATCACAAACACTGTATTCCCTGCCGTTGGCGACACACTTATGTTTGTCACCGACGCAAATCCGGGTCCGTCTGTCAATCCCGCAACGCCTCCTGGCGGCAATCAGACCTGGAATTTTACTTCCCTTCAGGTAGGACCTAAAACCAGCACCATTTATAAGGCTGCAAGTGCTGCGAATCAGGCTTCCAATTTTCCGGGCGCTGAACTTGCTGTGATTACGCCTACTGGTGAAACATTTTACAATGTTACAAACACCAAATTTGAAGTAATGGGCTATGCCGGGGCCGATCCTGCCAATTTCGGGGTTCAGGTGTTGGCAAAATTTGCGCCCGCCATCATCGAACGTCGCGCGCCGATGAACTTCTTCGATATCAATACACTGACCTCCAACCTGAATATTCCGTTTTCTGCGGCAGCCTTGCCCGACAGTTTGTTCGGCGGTCTCAGCATTGACTCTTTGCGGGTCCGGATCAAAACCGACCGCGTTGAAGCCGTAGATGGTTGGGGAAATTGCAGCATCCCAGGCGGTACCTACCCGGTATTGCGCCAAAAACGCACAGAATATACCACCACAAACTTAGACGTAAAAGTGCCTTTCCTTGGCTGGATCGACCTGAGTGCCCTTATTCCGGGCGGCGGCCAATTTGGCAACTTCCTTGGTACGGATACGACCATCACTTATCGTTTTTACAGCGGTACGGAAAAAGAAGAAATTGCCGTGGCGACTATGAGCAACGACTTGTCTTCTGTTAAATCGGTACGGTTCAAAGACAATGGCCTTGTTTCAGCCGCAGAAGACCTCGATGCGCCAGGCGCAGCAGGCATTCAGGCATTCCCGAACCCTGCCGTGGAATGGGTGCGTTTTGATTGCAGAAACTTGCCGGCAGAATGGTACACGCTCAAGATTTTCAACATCGTAGGCAAGGTTGTCTGGAAAGAAAATTATCAACTGGCGGGTAACAGATCCCTCCGGATTGAACTTCAGAACTTTAAAAAAGGAACTTACCTATACAGTTTGATCGACAGCAAAGGCAATATTATCGGTACCAAGCGATTGGTGGTGCTAAAGCCTTAATTTCGAATTTGAAGTCCTTTTCCTGAGGTTGTCGCATCTCTAAGCAGCCTCCCTTTATTGTAAAATACTATATTAAAAAAGCCACTATTCATCAGATGATTTTGAGTCATCAAATGAGTAGTGGCTTTTTTAGTATAGTATTTTACCGTCCGAAATCAATGAATGCTTTTAAGGCAGCCTCAGGAAATTGCCGGCCGTTTGTATTTGTCCCTGCATACGATTAATGCGCATATTTCGAACTTTTCTGTTAAATTGGGTTAAAAACGTTATGAAAAGGTGAATCTCGATCGCTTTATTTTCAAGATTGCAAGCTTCCCTGTAACCTTGTTGTCGATTAAAACGTCTTTCATTCAACACTGTTTTTAACCAAATTTTATACGCGATGCAAACCAAGTCCTGCTTTTCTATTTTCGCATTTATGCTGCTGTCTTTTGCGGCATTTTCACAACATGAAGAAACCTTATTAGGCGACCGCAACTGGGGCTTTTCCGGAATTTGGGGCGGATACAACCACCAGTACACCCAATTTGGCGGCTCAGACGCTTATAATCGGGGCGGCTTTTTTACCTTTGAATTCGGCAAAGCGCTGAATGTCGGTTGGGGTCATAACGAACTGAACGAACATGTCAAATTGAATGAAACGGAAGGCGATTTGCGCACCCGCTGGGGATTTGCCAAAGTGGGTTACGGTTTTATTCCCTATAAAGCCATCCACCCAACCATAAATGTTGATTTTGGTAAAGGCGATGTGCGTTTCGGCGATAAATACGACAACCGTATTTATTTGATACAACCTTCTGTCGGCGTGGAAATCAATGTATTCCGCTGGTTCCGCCTTGGTCTGGAAGGCGGCTACCGCTTCGTAGAAGATTCTGATCTTGCCTACGCCACGAACGAAAATCTGTCGGGCGCATTTGGTCAGGCCAGTTTGAAATTCGGTTTTTCCTGGGGCCGTTACCACAAACGTCTGGAGGATAGGAAAGAAATGCGGAAAGAGGATTAATTTTGGGCGCTTAAGGAACGACTCCAAAATAAGGGTACCAAAACAGGCCGATTTTATGGCAAATTATGCCCTTATTTTGGAGTTATTCCTAAGTCAACAAACATGAACATTTTAGGCATCAATTTCAGCCATGACCCTTCCGCCTGCCTAATCGTCGACGGGGCGCTGGTTTGTTTTATAGAAGAAGAAAAACTCAGCCGGATCAAGTCTGAACTGGTTTTTCCGACCCTGTCCTTGCAATATATCTTTGAACACCATCATATCCGGCCGGAAACCATTGATCTTGTGGCATTTGGCGGATATATATACGATTCCAAAACCAAATTGGAATTGAAATGCCGTATCAGCAAACGCAAGATATACCGCCGTCTTGATTATTTTTTGCGATGCCTGAGTTTGGTTGGTCTGCGAAAACCGGATATTTCTGCTGCCAATAAACCCGCTTTTGAAAAGATGTTGCGTTCTGCGTTCGGTTTAACGCGCGCGCAATTTGTATATTACCCGCACCACCTTGCCCATGCCGCAAGCGCACATTTCACCGCGCCTTTTGAAAGCGATTTGAGTGTTACCTGCGATGGCCGGGGCGAAACGGATGCGTTTAATTTTTACCTGCCGGATACACAGGGAAATTTGCAGTTGATCCGGCAAAACGGGCATGAAAGTTCCATCGGGCAGTTATACAGCGCTGTTACGATACTGCTTGGGTTTAAAGCCATTCGACACGAAGGGAAAATTATGGGATTAGCGGCTTCCGGGAAAAAAACTGATTTGAGCGCGATATTCATGCAACTTTTTTATGCTGAAGGCGGCACTTTGAAACGACATCCTGACGATCAAACAATCAAACGAGACATTCAACTATCAGTATACCAACGTTTTAAATACCAAACGGCGCTTGACTCGGATGCGCAGTCATACGCTTATCGTTCAATGTGGTTGCTGTGTTGGTTGCAAGAACATACGGCCGGTTATGCGCCTGCCGATATTGCTTTTGCCGTTCAGGATGTAACAGAACAAGTTATTTTAGCGGAAATTCAGGATTTTATTGCCAAAAACAAGATCAAAACGTCGATTCAACTGAGTTTATCTGGCGGCGTTTTTGCCAATGTGCGTTTAAATCAAAAAATTAAAGCGCTGGATTCAATTGGGAATATTTTTGTGCAACCTGCCATGAACGACGCCGGTTTGGCCTTGGGCGCCGCCATTTTAGCCGACCGCGCGTTTAGAAAACCCGATGCTGTGTACCGTTTGCCGCACAATTATTTCGGGGCAAATTTTAGCGCTGACATAGAAACGGCGCTTGAACAGGTAGCGCCTCTATTTACGGTGAAACAGTTGGAAAACGCGCCGGAAGAAATTGCGCAAATGCTGCTTGAAAACAAAATCATCGGATTTTACCACGGCAACATGGAGTTTGGGCCGCGCGCGCTCGGACATCGTTCCATCATTGCAAACACCTTTCGGAAAGAAATAAACGCAGAACTGAATAAGCGGCTTAATAGAACAGAGTTTATGCCGTTTGCGCCTTCCATGCTGGATACTTTTGCCGAATTGTATTTGGAAAACTACGATCCGGAATGCGCAGCGGCGGATTATATGACGATTACTTATCAGGTAAAATCTGAATACCAAGACTTATTACAAGCCGTGGTGCATGTAGACGGCAGTTGCAGGCCGCATGTTGTGCGACGCTCCGTCAATCCATATTATTACGACATCCTTGCGGCATATTCGAAACGCAGCGGTTGCGGCGCAGTAATGAACACCAGTTTCAATGCGCATGAAGAACCTATTATCGCCACGCCCGCGCAAGCACTCAAGGCGTTGCACGAGGGCCGCGTAGATGTGTTGATTTTGGAGGATCGCTGCATCACAATTGATATAAATATTTAATTTTGTAACTACTTACCATCAAAAAAATCCCGAAGGGATTATATGTGTTTTATGGCGTTTTTACATACAAT
>JBAXTB010000104.1:0-16306 GCA_037130425.1 Bacteroidota bacterium | reverse complement strand
CTATATCTGCCAACCAATAAATTTAGCATTCCATGTCCGACAGCATCCGACTCACCACAGGCGACGTTGAATATTTCAAAGGAATCGGCCAAATCCGTTTTGAAGGAAAAGAAAGCGATAACCCGTTTGCGTACCGGTTTTATGATGAAAATCGGGTGGTGGGCGGCAAAACCATGCGCGAACACCTGCGTTTTGCGGTGGCCTATTGGCATTCGCTGTGTGGCACAGGCGGCGATCCCTTCGGCCCCGGGACAAAAAACTTCCCCTGGGCGCAGGCGAAAGACCCGATGCGGCAGGCCAAGGACAAAATGGATGCGGCCTTTGAATTGATTACCAAATTGGGTATTCCGTATTTCTGTTTCCACGACTATGATTTGGTGGCAGAAGCCGATACGCTGGCGAAAAGCGAACGCCGTTTGCGGGATATTGGGGCGTATGCCAAGGAGAAAATGGCGGCTTCCGGCGTAAAAGTGCTTTGGGGAACGGCCAATTTGTTCAGCCACCCGCGTTACATGAACGGCGCGGCCACCAACCCCGATTTTGCGGTGGTCGCCCACGCGGGCGCGCAGGTGAAGCACGCGCTCGACCTGACCATTGCGCTCGGCGGTGAAAACTACGTATTCTGGGGCGGCCGCGAAGGCTATCAGTCGCTGTTGAATACCGATATGGCTCGCGAGCTGGAGCATTCGGCGCGTTTCCTGAACATGGCTAAAGACTACGCCCGCAAACAAGGTTTCCGAGGCACTTTTTTCATTGAGCCTAAGCCGATGGAGCCCAGCAAACACCAGTACGATTTCGACGCCGCAACTGTGATCGGTTTCCTGCGCGAATTCGGTCTGGACAAGGATTTTAAACTCAATGTGGAAGTAAACCACGCTACCCTGGCGCTGCACTCTTTCCAGCACGAACTACAAGTGGCTGCCAATGCCGGGATGCTCGGCAGCATCGACGCCAACCGCGGCGATTACCAGAACGGCTGGGACACCGACCAGTTTCCGAACAATGTGTACGAACTGACCGAAGCCATGCTGGTAATCCTCGAAGCGGGCGGTTTCCAAGGCGGCGGCATCAATTTTGACGCAAAAACACGTCGTAACTCAACCGATTTGGAAGATTTATTCCACGCCCACATCGGCGGCATGGATGTGTTTGCACGCGCCTTGCTGGCGGCAGATGCCATCCTTTCCGGCTCTGAGTACCGCCAATTCCGTGCCAATCGTTATGCTTCCTTTGATGAAGGAAACGGGCTTTTATTCGAAAATGGCCGCTTGAAACTGGCTGATTTGGCGAAAATTGCCAAAACGAGCGGCGAACCTGCGGTTCGGAGCGGAAGGCAGGAATGGTTGGAGAATTTATTGAATCGGTATTTGTAATACGCCGTTTCTAGGAAGCCATAGAGACCATTTCTAACTGTGTGTTTTGTGCCTTGGCTCTCGCCGCAATCGTTTCTAACTTAATGGAGATTGGGTTTTCAATCCAATCTTCCCCACATTGGGTGCATACCATAGCAGGAACATTACGAACCACTACTACACCTGTTTTTAAATCAACAGTAAATGTAGTAGTTCCCGGCTCTACTTTGCCATTGCAAAGGGGGCATCTAGATGGAATATGGTGCAGGTTGTTCATTATTTCCTTTTTGTTTACCCCTTCGGTCTCTGCCCGCCAGTCCGTTCTCCACCTGCCGACTTACTTTTCTTCTTGAAATTCGATTTCCGTGGATCAAATCCACCGCGTTTGGCCGGTGGTTTTGATCCGTCGCGTGGTGCGGATGGGTGTCGTTTCGCCGGATCGTAGCTTTCTTCTGGGCCTAAATGCTTGGGCAAAGGCAGTTTGTCAACCACTTTGTCGAGCAGTTTTTCAATCCGTTTAAACTTGATTTGATCGAGCGGCGAAATCAGCGTGATTGCGGTGCCGGTACGCGCCGCGCGGGCTGTCCGGCCAATGCGGTGTACATAGTCTTCAGCGTCGCGCGGTACGTCGTAGTTGACCACCATGTCGATACCGTCTACGTCGATGCCGCGGCTGAGTACGTCTGTGGCCACGAGGATGTCGAGTTTGCGGTTGCGGAAATCGAGCATCGTGCGCTCGCGTTCGTCTTGTTCCAGGTCACTGCTGATATAGGCAACGGGCAGGCCCTTGCTTTTCAGTTTCTGGTACAAATTGCTCACCGATTGCTTGGTTGAGCCAAAGACAATGATGCGTTGGCCGCTGGTATCTTTCAGTAATTCAACCATAAGCGGCAGTTTTTGCCGATCGCTTACGATATAAGCCGCCTGCGTTACCCCTTCTGCGGGTTTTGACATGGCGACATTGACCATTTCCGGATTGCGGAGCAGGGTTTTGGCAAATTTGAGTATTGCTTGTTGCATCGTAGCCGAAAACAACAACGTCTGTCGGTTCGGGTTTGTGATGTCGATAATTTTCATTAGATCGGCCTGGAAACCCATGTCAAGCATACGGTCAGCTTCATCGAGAATGAGGAAGCGCAGGCGTTTGAAATTCACATAACCGAGGTTGATGTGCGCAATCAGTCGGCCCGGCGTTGCAATCAGAATATCCGCGCCGCTGGTAATCGCCGCTTTTTCCTGGGTAAAACTCTTGCCGTCGCTGCCGCCGTACACTGCCAGTGCTGATACGCCGGTGAAATAGGAGTAGGCTTCTACTACTTTTTCAATTTGCACCGCCAGTTCGCGGGTGGGCACCAGCACGAGGGCCTGGGTATAATCGGCTTCACCCGATTCGAGGATTTCGTTGAGGATAGGCAGCACGAATGCCGCCGTTTTGCCGGTTCCGGTTTGAGCGGTGCCGATCAGGTCTTTGCCATCCAGGATAATCGGAATGGCAAGTTCTTGAATCGGGGTGGCAGTGGTAAAATTGAGGGCGTCAATGCCGTCTAAAAGGTCGGGGTGTAGACCGAATTCGGTAAAATTCATGTATCGTTATTAAGCTACAAAGGTAGGGATATTTATGCAGAGTTGCGCGGGTTTCGTAAAATATTAGTAGTCAGGTAGTTGTAATTTTACAACATTTTGTATTATATTTTTTGTTTTTAATTTATCTGTATTTTATCTTTGCATCCTAAAACACCCGCACCTATGCCCGAAGGAAAAAAAACTCGTAAAAAAGATCACGAGCCGCACGATGCTGTGTTCAAAGCCTTTTTTAGTGATGTCAAAATCGCCAAAGATTACCTGCTGCATTACACCACAGAAGTTATACACAGGCATGTAGATTTCACTGTTTTCCGGAAAATCGATACAGCCTTCGTCAGTGGCCGCTTTGGGATTTCCTTTAGCGATGTGTTGTATGAAACCCGCTTAACAAGTGGCGCTCCGGCTCGCCTACTCTTTCTGTTCGAGCATAAAAGTTATGTGCCTTCATTGCCGATACACTTGCAATTGCTGGACTATTTGTTACAAATCTGGGAAGACGATCTTAAAAACGGGCGCCCACTCTCGCTTATCATTCCGATTGTCGTATACCATGGGGCACGGGCGTGGAAACAGAAGTCGTTTTCCAGTTATTTCTCTGGTTTACCTAATAATTGGGAAGCATTTATTCCAAATTTTCAGTATTTGCTTACCGACTTAAGTAGAATACCGCCCCAGAAAATTGAAGAAAAAATTGAAACTGAATACCTAAGAAATCTGTTTTTAGCATTAAAACTTGCCCGAAGCGAAAGATTTGTTTTGCATGACTGGCCAAATATCCTTACTTTTGGCAAGCCATTGTATCAGAATAATCGAGAAGGCATTCTATTGCAAACGCTAACACTTTACGTCTTCAATTTTTATAATATGACTGAGACTCAAGTTAAGGAACTCAACAAACAACTGCCTGAGGCAGAGCGCGACTGGATTGATGCCATCCCTGAAATATTTGGAAGAAAATGGAAGGAAGAAGGTCTTAGGAAAGGGTTTGAAGAAGGCATGCGAAAGGGCAAAGAAGAAGGTATACAAAAAGGCAAGGAAGAAGGTGTTCAAAAAGGTCTACAAGAAGGTCTTCAAGAAGGTCTTCAAAAGGGTCTTCAAAAGGGTCTTCAAAAGGGTCTTCAAAAAGGACTACAAAAGGGCATGGAGGAAACAACTCATGCAATTACCATCAAAACGATTCAAAAATTTCCGGATTGGAGCGATGCGGAAGTATCCGAATTTGTGGGAGTCACCGAAAAATACGTTCGACAAGTGCGAAGGGAATTGGCAAAAAAGAAATAGGAGCCTCACTCCTCCGCCTTAAACCGATACACTTTCTCTTTTAACCGTCGCTCTGCAAACGCAAAATACTCCGGGACCAGTTCAAAACCAACATATTCCCGGCCTTCCATCTGGCTCACCACAGCCACTTGGCCTGAACCTAAAAACGGATCGAGTACCACGTCGCCGGGTTTGCTGGAATAAGCCAGAATCTTGCGGATGATTTCAGCGGGCAGTTTGGTGGGCGTTTTCACATCGCCGTTCCAGTATTCGCGCGGGATGGTCCACACATCTTCCTTGTCTTTGTAGTGGGCGCTGCCGCCTTCCGGGTGTTTGGCGTCTTTTTTGTAACGCGCGTATGGGTAAAAACGGCGTTGCTTCTCGTCAATCCCTGCAAACAAAATATGGTAGTGGGAGGTCACGTATTTGCGCGTGGTCACGAGGCCGAACTGGTATTTCCAAACCAAATGATTAATCACCGTCAGGTCGTGTTCTTCCAGTGCGATCAGGATGTCTTTTAGATAGTTCCAGCCCGAAAAAATATAGAGGCTGCCGGAAGGTTTAAGCACCCGCCGCACTTCGCCCAGCCATTGGCGCGTAAATTCCAGATAATCATGGCCTTTTACCTCATTGTAGCCTTCCATCACCCGGTTGCTTTTACGGTTATAATTGCCGCGTTTTGCCCCGAACTCAATGCCGAAAGGTGGGTCGGTAATGACCAGATCTATGCAGGCATCAGGCAGATGCCGGGCCATGCCGCTGATACAGTCTTCGTTGTAAATTTGGTTAAACATGCTTTCAATTCAGCCGCCAAGTACGGGATTTTTCAAGGAAATTGGCACTTCATCGCGTATTTTCTAAACTTCATCGTTTTTTTCATTTTCGTGCAACCTCTCTGGAATAACCTTTGTCTTATAGAACATCATTTGAACCACACATCTTCCTGATATGAAATCGCAATTTTTTGCTGCTCTTGTTACTTTTTTCTTTGCCGCCGGCATTTTTAGTCCCGTTTTTGCCGCTCAAAGCCCCCTTACGAACACCGATGTTCAAGTCGTGATGACACAAAAGAAAATCCGGTTTGTGGCCGATGAATCGCCTGTAAAATGTCTGCGCGTAATGATGACAAACGAACAAGGCGCCGTGGTTATTCAAAAACAGTTCAACTCAAAAATCACGGACTGGTCAATTGATGTGCGCGAACTTCCCGCCGGTACTTATCAATTGCAGATAGACGATTTGCCCGCCAAAACCTTCGTAAAGGAAGCGCCGCACGCATGACTAAAACAGGATGAACGCCAAAAGTAAACCGCTGCCAAACAACAAAATAAAGCTCATTAAATAAATGAACAGGTACAAAAGCCATTTTAATATCGTCAATCCCCACGATTGTTGATAATAATTCCGCATACAAAGCAGCAGGTTTATGCCTATCCAGCCAAAAATCAGCAGCCAAGCCAGTTCGAGGTTAAGAAACAGATTTATAATCAATCCCAAAGTAATGACCATAAACGCCCCGGAATGCTGGTGCATGAGAAACACGAAATGCTCCACATAGTAGCGTTTTTGTCTCCAATACAACAAAGACAGGAAACCGGCCATCAAGGCGATCAACACTAAAATGGACCAGGCGAAACTACCCAGATAGGTGTGCATCAGGCCCGACGGGTTTTTAAAAGATTTAATACCCTGCTCGAAAAACATACGTCTTTTCCAACCGGGTATTTTATAGCGCTCTACCATTTCATCCGGCGTAAGCGTGTATAAATCCGATATGGATACCCTTGATTTAAAATTAAGCAAGTTGAGGGTAATGGAGTCCGCCTTCAGTGCTGTCTCAGTTGAATCATAAGATTCTTTACCTGCTTCTACCACATCTGAAACCAATGCCGCATCCGGGTAGACCTTTAAAAGCAAGGTATCAAGCGCCTTTTGAGAAATCATATTGCGTAAAGCTGGCGAAAGGGCTTCGTAGCGTTTTTGAAATTCAATCCGCTTGGCGTAATGCTCCATGGCAGTTGAAAATTCTTCCCCGGTAATTTGTTTCTTTTGCGTCGAGTCGGAGCTAATACGCAGGCCGAAATTTCCGCCGGTATTGTTGAAATTCAAATTTCGCTTCGAGCAACTTTTGTTGAACAGCAGCAGAAAAAAGAACATAATAATGAAAAAAAACTGCACCGGATGCGGATAGCGTTTGTGGCGGCCCTTAAAATACTCCACGGTCACTTTTCCGGGAATCATCAATTGCCACACCACTTTCACAAACTTGCTGTCAAGATGTACCAAATGCGTCCAGAACTTGTTCAGCAGTTCTTTCATGCGCACCTTGCCGTTGTTGTTTTTTTGGCCGCAATTCGGACAAAATTTGTCCTTGCGATGCAGACTATGGTCGCAATTCAGGCAACGGGCTTCTTCTTGTGTCAGATGTTCGTTTAGCTCCGTGTTCATTGAAAAGTTGTGCTTGTTTGTTTTAATCCGTTTATGTTTAATCGTTCTTGGGTGAAGATATACCCAATCTCATAAATCTCCTTCAACTTATGTGCATCAAACATCCCAAATGCCGTCAATCCCGGCGGCTCAATAAACATAGCGCAACCTTCAGCTGATTGTAAAATCTGCCGGCGCGTACTTAAAAGCCAGGATCGATCAATAATCCGTGCAATAGAATTACTTTCTGCTATGGTCGCCAAGGGATTCACATGCACAGCAATGACATCTTGTTTTCGGTCGGCAAAAAGCGCAGTAGGCAGGTTGTCCGACAAACCACCATCCACATAAGGCACGCCGTCAATAACAATGGCCGGGAAAATGGCCGGAATGGAACAAGCCGCCAAAACTGGTTGGATTAAATCACCGCTGTTAAAAACCTGCTGTTTACCGGTTTCAAAATTGGTTGCAGTAACAAAGAACGGTATTTCCAAGCCCTCAAAAGTTTTAGATGGCAAGTTTTTATCCAAAAAATCGCCCAATTGCTGCAAAGTGAACAGACCGGTTTTAATGGAATTCCAGCGCAGCATCCGGGTCAGTTTGATCTGATCGATAAAAAGTGTTCTGATCTCGTCGGGTGGCATACCACCTGCTAAAAACGCACCGACCAATGCCCCGGCGCTGGTGGCGGCAATGGCTTCAGGCTCAATGCCCGCCTCACGCAAGACCTGCGCTACCCCTACGTGCGCGAACCCGCGCGCGCCGCCGCCAGACAGCACAAATGGTTGTTTTTTCATTTATTTGAAGGTTTTTACGGCATAATCTGCTGCCCTGGCCGTGAGCGCCATGTAAGTTAGCGAGGGATTTACCACGCCGTTGGAGGCCATACAAGCGCCGTCGGTAACAAACACGTTGGGACAGGCGTGCATTTGGTTAAAGCCATTCAGTACGGAGGTTTTCGGGTCGCGGCCCATGCGGGCGGTGCCCATTTCATGGATGCAAAATCCGGGCGCAGGCCTGGAATCGTAGGTGCTGATATTTTTTAACCCGGCGGCTTCCAGCATTTCGGCGGCATCATTGGCCATATCAACGCGCATTTTATCTTCGTTTTCCCGGAAAGTACAATCAATATCGAGCGAAGGAAGGCCCCATTGGTCCAATTTGTTGTAGTTGAGCGTTACTTTATTGTCGTAATAAGGCAAATGCTCGCCCCAGGCGCCGATACCGAAATGCCATGACCCCAGCTCGGTCAAACTGTCTTTATACCCGCCTCCAATGCCTTCCTCCACGGACTGAACATCGCGCCCGGCGCCACCCTGGTACCCGAATCCGCGCACGTAATCGCGTTTTTCACTCGGATCAACATTGCGAAAACGCGGGATGTAAATGCCGTTCGGGCGGCGACCGTAATAGTAAAAATCCTTAAAGTCGTCGGATGACCCGCTGGCGCCCACGCCGTAATGGTGATCCATCAGGTTATGACCCAATTGGCCGCTGTCGTTGCCCAATCCGTTGGGGAAACGATCTGATTTTGAGTTCATTAAAATGGCCGCCGTGCCGAGCGTGGAGGCGTTGCAGAAGATGATGCGGGCGTAAAACTCGTAGGTAAGTTTGGTTTCGGTATCAATGATTTTAACGCCTACGGCTTGCTTTTTATCAGCATCGTACAGGATGGAATGTACGATTGAATAGGGGCGGAGGGTGAGTCGACCGGTGGCTTGGGCTGCTGGTAAGGTGGCGGCATTGCTGCTGAAGTAAGCGCCGTAAGGGCAGCCGCGTTCGCAGCGGTTGCGGTATTGGCAAGCGCCGCGTCCATTGTGCGGCACAGTCAGGTGGGCTGCCCGACCGATTATCATGTGACGTTGGCCTTTAAAATGCGCTTTAATGCGTTCTGCTACGTGTTTTTCAAGCACATTCATTTCCATAGGCGGCAAAAACTCGCCGTCGGGCAGCACATCTAAGCCTTCTTTGGAGCCGCTGATGCCGGCAAAACGTTCGGCATAACTGTACCAGGGCGCCAGATCGTCGTAGCGAATGGGCCAATCAACGCCGTGTCCGTCCTTCAAATTGGCTTCAAAATCGAGTTTGTTCCAGCGGTAACTTTGTTTGCCCCACATAATAGAGCGGCCACCCACGTGGTAGCCCCGAATCCAGTCGAACGGTTTGATTTGCTGGTAGGGATGATCCACATCTTTTACAAAAAAATGCTTGCTGGCATCGTGGTAATTGTACACCCGGCTTTGAATAGGCGCCAGTTTTCGGTCGGCAGCGCTCAAGTTGCCCCGGTAGGGCATCTGCCAGGAATTGAGGGTAGCGGTGGGGTAGTCCTTGACGTGTTCCACCATGCGCCCGCGTTCGAGCACCAGGGTTTTCAGGCCCTTTTCGGTGAGTTCTTTTGCGGCCCAGCCTCCGCTTATGCCGGAGCCGATGACAATAGCGTCATAAGTGTTTTCAGGGGTGGCGCGGATATTCAAGTACATAGGCCTGTGTTTTAGGCCGGTAATTTACGAGATTGTTCGTTTGATTTTCGATTACATGATTTCCGATTTTTAAAATCGGAAATCATGTAATCGAAAATCCTTTATTTCCCCGGCGCCATTTTCGGGTTCAACAAATCATAAAACTGATCCACTTTCGGCAAAATGATAATCCGGGTACGGCGGTTGGCAGCCCGGCCGGCTTCGGTATCGTTGCCTGCCAGCGTGTTGTATTGGCCGCGACCGGCAGCAATCAAGCGGTTCGGGTCCACTTTGAAATTCACTTGCAGGGCGCGTACCACAGAAGTTGCACGTTTTACGCTGAGATCCCAGTTGTCGTCCATACAGGAATTTTTGATCGGCAAATTATCTGTGTAGCCTTCCACCATGACCTCCAGTTCGGGGCGGGATTCTACAATTTTGGCGATCTTAGCTAGTACCACATTGGCTTTCGGCGTCAGGTTGGAACTGCCGCTTTGGTACAACATTTTGTCAGATAAGTTGATGAAAACCACCGTTTTATCTACTTTAATATCAACGTCTTTGTCATCCAGGCCTTCTTTAAGCACGCCTTTCAAATTAACAGCGAGTGCGAGGTTGATAGAGTCGGTTTTAGTTTTGGCCATTTGCAGAAGTTGGATATATTTATCCTTGCTTTGCAACTGCGCCAGGGTTTCACGGATGTTAGCACTGGCAGATTTGGACAAATCAGTAAGGTCGCCGACCTGGGTAATTTGTTTGTCGCGTTGGGCTTTCAGATCGACGATTTGGGCTTTCAGATCGGTGATTTGTTCTTCGCGCAGTTTGATTGCGCTCAGGTTGCTGTTGTTTTCGCCTTTCAAACGATCCCGTTCCTTTTCACAGGCGGTAAGTTCGTTCATCAGGTTGTTTAATTTGGTTCCGCAGGCGCCGAGATCTTTGTTCGCGGCGTCTAATTGTGTTTGTAAACTCTTTTGGGTAGCCAAAAATTTCTTTTTGGTCACGCAGGATGGAAGGCTGACGCCTAAGGCAAGTAAAAGCAAAAGTAAAGTTGTCGTTCGCATAGTACGTTTTGAAAAAAGGAAAATGACTGAATGAGTGTTGTGGGGTAGGGAACGTTTGGGGGGCTACATTTATTTTCTTTGTTTCAGATCGAATGTTATTGGGCAAAATTAGGCCAATCGCGCCATCCGATCAATTTTCCGTTTGAAGTATTTAAGGATTGATCGCCACCGTACACGACGGCACATTCTTCGGGTTTGGCGCCTGAAAGTGATTGCCAATAGGTCAAATTATCAAAAAAAGATGTGTTGAACGTTTGTCCGGATTTAGCCTCAAAAGCCCGGAATTCGGTGCCGGTTTGGAGTAATAAATCAATTTCACGGCCGCTATGGTCTTGCCAAAACCAGGCATTCATCGGAATACCCTGATTCCAATGTTGTTTGAGTTGTTCCAGGATCACAAAATTTTCAAATAAAGCACCTTTTGCGAAATGATTTGCGATCTCTTCTGATCGGCGCAAACCTAATAGAGACGCGGCCAGACCAGTATCATAAAAATATAGTTTGGGGGTCTTAATGATACGTTTGTTGAAATTGACGTGGTAGGGAGATAATAGAAAAACAATATAACTTGCTTGTAAAATGGAAAGCCACGCTTTGGCGGTGTTTGGACTTATGCCTGCATCTCCGGCCAAAGATTGTAAGTTCACGATTTGTCCGGTTCTGCCAGCGCAAAGGCCCATAAATTGGATAAAACGATCCAAATCGCCAATGTTTTTAAGTTGCCTTACGTCTCTTTGAATGTATGTTTCAATATACGAGGGGTAAAAATCGAGCGGTTCGATGTGCTTGTCAAATAACCTCGGATAGGCGCCTTTATATAACAACTCATTCAGGTTTGCGGTCTCAAGGCCGGCTGCTTTTATTTCGGAGAAAGACAGCGGCAAAAGTTTTTGCACCGAAGTTCTTCCGGCTAACGACTGTGAAATTTGGTCGGAAAGCAGAAAGTTTTGGGAACCGGATAATACAAAATGCACGCCTGTTTGTTTATCTACAATAGATTGCAAATAAGAAAACAGTTCAGGCGTACGCTGCACTTCATCCAAGATAGCGCCTTTCGGTAAATTTGATAAAAAACCGCGCGGATCATTGATTGCAAGGCGCCTGATATCGGGTTCTTCCAAGGAAAAGTAGGGCAAATCGTCAAAAATGCTATTAATCAAGGTTGTTTTCCCTGATTGCCGAGGACCCGTAAGAAATATGATCGGGAACTTTTCCCGAAGTGAAATCAATTTTGATGCAAGGTGGCGCGGGATCATATTGTAATTATTTCAAACAAAGGTATGAAAATCTGCAATTCAATTGCAGATTTTCACAAATTAATTTTAAGAAACGTTTAACGGATACTGCCCCAACGTCTTTTAAACGCTACACGTTTTCCAAGATCAAAGAAATTTATAAAAATATTGATATTATGAAAGCAATTACCCTGATCCTCGCACTTTGTCTGCCTTTGCAGTTTTTCGCACAATCCATGCGTTATTTTGAAGTGGGCATGCGTCTTGACCCTGCTCAAATCAGTGCTGAGTGGCGCGATTCCTCTTTTATTATTGCAGCAAGTGATCCCGCTTTACTCGCCCTGGCCGACGATGAATTAAAATTGCCAGCGAACCAACATATTCACCATATTAATGGAGCCTTAAGTGCCGGAAACGGTGGTTTTAACCACAATAGCGCTTATTGGTTCAATTGGCACATAATCCCGAATGGTTGGGAATTGGCTGAAGTAAGCATCGAAGTTTGCGACGGTCGCCCGTACACGGATGTTGAGCAAGATACGGCTTATTGGATTGAAAACGTTGGGCGTTTCTGTGCTTGGTCGTCTTATCTGAAACGGGAAGTTTTTCCAGCGACTCCGGTACAAGAACCCGGTACTGCGCCGCAATTGGCCCTAAATATATTCCCCAATCCGGCCGGTTCAGAAGCCTTTTTTACCTGGGAAATGCCAGAAACCGGCAACGCATCGCTTACTTTATCGGATATGCAAGGGAAATGGACGCTCACCGTGTATTTGGGTGAAATAGAACAAGGCCCGTTCACCAAATCGCTCACGACCGGCGCGATGGACCGGGGTATATATGCTGCGGTATTACAAGTAAATGGAAAAACAGTGAGCCGACAATTTGAATTGCAATAGGGTAGGGAAGATTGGCAATTGGAGGTCTAAACGCCAGTTCTGAGGTGTCATCTCCGACCAAAGGAGGAGGTGACATCTCAGGACAAAGGTAACGTGAGCGCTCCTGTGAAAATGAAGGTGTATTATAAGATTACGTGAGGTTTTTCGCCAAATAAAAAGTTGAGATCACGCCTGATTGAGGGGGTGACTGTCAGTCACCCCCTCAATACGATCGGTCATCCGAATAATATTTTGCGAATCATCCTCTGGCGGGTTGAAAAAAAACCTTTAATAAGTCCTCAGTGGGTTTGAAAATCCAAGTAATATTTTGCAAATTACGGCATATTCACCTGTCGCGGCTTTGCATTCACCTGCGGGTGTTGTTCCGTTTGCGCCACGGAATGTTGCGTAGCGGTATTGCTCGGTTTTTCACTCATGCCGAGGTATAACACAGCGGCTAAACCAAGGTGAAGTCCGATGGCAAGTACGACAGCCTGTTGGCGGCTCTTGCGTTCATTTTTTTCTGCTAAGTAGTTCATAAGAAAGATGTTTTTGGGTACTGTGGGACAAGTTAATGGAAATATACTCCGTCGCAATAGGCTTTACTCAAATTATCTTGACCATTCAACTCCTATTGCTTTGGCGTATAAAACGTCAGATGGGCGACAATTAGTTTCACGGTGGCTAATTTATTTGTTAAAAAAATAGTTAATGTGTTTTGAATGACGATACAATTTTAGGTTACGCCGTACTTCCAGGACAAGCCTGCGTATTCTAAAAATCCTGAAGGGATTAAATGCCCGCCTTGTTTATCTTTGCCCCCTTTGAAATTGCATCCACCTTATGAACGATCCGCAAAAGAGTTACGCATTACACGAAAAACATTTTGATCAGTATGCAAAAGGCGGCCTGCGGGAGCGCATTGCGCAAAGCTGGTTTCGCGAAGGCACGATCGCATACGTGCAGGCGCGCCTGCGCGACAGCATCTCTGATCCCTTGCTGACAAGTTACCCCGGCGCAGAATGGGTGACGGTAGGCGACGGTCGTTATGGCAGCGATGCGCACTATATTGGCGAACACGGCGGCATAGTGGTGGCTACGGATATTTCGGACGCCTTGTTACGGGAAGGCGCGGAAATCGGCTACATCACGGCGTTTCAAAAAGAAAATGCCGAAGCGCTTTCATTTGCGGACGCAAGCAAGGATTTTGTGTTGTGTAAAGAGTCCTATCACCATTTCCCACGTCCCATGAAAGCGCTGTATGAAATGCTGCGTGTGAGCCGGAAAGGCGTGATTCTGTTGGAACCGATTGATCCGTATGTGTATAAAAACTTCGCGCAAGCCTTGTTTCGCGGCGTAATATCAGCTGTAAACAGCCTTGGTTTGTTCAAATTGCTGATCGGTCGGGAAATCAAACGCGCGACGTATGAGGACGTGGGCAACTACGTGTACAAAGTTTCGGCCCGTGAAATGGAAAAGGTGGCGCTGGGCCTGAACTATCCATATATAGCCTTCAAAGGCATCAATATTTTCCACAAAAACGGCTCTGAAAATATTTCGGCGACCAAGTTCTCCTTCGCTAAACTTACCGTAGATGTAATGACCGGCTTGCTTAACCTGATTTCCGGCTTGCGTATCGCAGAACCGCAGTTGCTGGCGGTGGTTATTTTTAAAGAAACGCCTACGGAGGCGTGTTTGTCGGAAATGCGGAAATACGGGTATAAGGTGGTAAAGTTGTCGCGGAATCCGTATTGGTAAAAACAAACTACGCTTTAAAGAGGGTGTATCATAAGTCCTTTTTTAAGCAACTTGAGGATCGTTCACAAAATATTATTCTAATGACCGAGCGTATTGGTGGGGGTGACTGATAGTCAACCGGGTGTAATTCAAAATGTCGCTGTGAATAAAAGAAAATGTACCTTTGGCTAAGGACAAAAATAAAAAAAGAAGCTATTATGACCAAAGAAGAATACTTAGCCCTGGCGGACAAGCCCGTTTTTGCAAGAGAAGTTGGCTTACCTTGGGTGTATCCAAGGTAAGCGAACAGGTGTATGCAATGGTTGACGGGTCAATGCTTTTTACAGATGATGGGTGGCAGGAGACGAAGGTTGGGCGGGTATTCCAAGCATCGCATTATATTGAAAATGAGGAACATAGATGGAAGATTAAAGCGTCGCAATACATCGCCAAGCGAGGCTACTACGGGACAGGGCGATGTAATCCAGACACTGATCGCTTACCTTGAAAATCACAAACATCAAATGGACTACCGATATGATCGAACGCAAGGTTGGATGATTGGAAGTGGCGCAATTGAATCAACCCATCGAACACTTTTGCAGGTGAGGATGAAAAGAAGCGGGCAGCGCTGGGCCAATCACGGCTGCGATAAGATGATAAAACTAAGAGTGGCTTACAAAAATGGCAGAGGCGACCTCATCCGAAACCTGTTGAAAAACGCCGCATGATGCGACATTTTGAATTACACCCGTTTGATATAACCTTTTTTTGAACTACCAAACGCAACAATACCTTTTTTCGAGGCCAATACGGGTTCTCGAAAATGTTTGCGCTTGAATGACGGCGGCTCCGGAAAGGCAAATGGGGTTTATGTTTATGAGGTGAAATAATTGAGTTTCTGCTTTGTAATGCTTCAAAAAGGGAATGCCCGCCTTTTCCGAGACAGTGTTTCGGAAATTCGAACACAGTTCCGGCGATGGCTTGTTAATATCCTTCCAATTTTGTACTTTTATGGCCACCTAATATGATCCATTCTTCGAACTTACCTGCTACGAACATACATTCGCAACTGCGCCGCCACTATAAAACAAGCCGAACTCAATATAATGACAAGTGAAATCAAAATACCGCTTCGCGCTTTAAATGAGTCTGTTATTCGAGACTTGAAAGAAAAATATCCTGAAGCAGAAATAAGTGTTGAATTACATCAGGACCGAAATAAAGCGCCTTTAAGCGAGGCGCATTTTTGGGAAATCATATCGCTGCTTGATTGGAGTAAAGCGGACGACGACGAGGCGGTAGTCGAGCCAGCGATAGCCCGGCTTGCCTCGGGCGCGGTTCGGCATATTTTTGAATTTGCTGATCTGTTATCCGAGAAATTATATGCACTTGACGCCGAGCAGTATGCTTTGCATATTGGGGAAGATTCCTGGTCACCTGATCGTTATTTCTCGGTAGATAACTTTTTATATGCGCGTTGTTGTGTCGTTGCCAATGGTAAACAACTGTACGATCAGGTGTTGTATGACCCTGCTGAAATGCCGAAAGACCTTACGTTCGAAGCATTGCTGTATATCCCGTTGGAGGCTTATGAACGAAAAACGGGTAAACAATATGACTATACACCAGAATATCCCATCGAAACGTATAGTAATAAAACGGGGTGGGGCGGAGAAATGAAATGACAAATAACGGTTCTTATGGCATTTCACGGCAATTCAAGAAAAAACAAAAAGGAACACCACCTTTATGTTATCCACGATCAGGAAGAAGATGATATATTTAAATATGGTATTAGTGACAAGCCTATAGGCAAAGATGGCTATTCCCAAAGGATGCGTGAACAAGTTGAATATCTCAACAGGGCGGTCGGATGGATTCGATACATCGCCGAGGTATTGATTCGTGGAATCATAGGGAAAGCAAAGGCTCGCCAAATTGAGGATGAACATATTGATGCGTATCGGGAAAAATATGGACGAAACCCTCGTGGAAATGTTAAAAATACTCGGAAAAAGTAAAAAAGAGCGCTTCGGAAATAATTGATGTGTTTCTATGTTGCCTATATGGATGCTTATAGCGGCTCCACTTTTCTGATCAATTGACTAAGCCGGTATAATTCCTGCGCATCCAGTTCCAGCGGCTCGCTGCGGGTTATGCCTTTGTAGGTAAATGACTTGAGGATATTCGGCCAGCAAAGTGTATTCCTGAAATGCTGTCGATTTCCGGCATAGATTATATTTGTTGCAAAGGTGCCTAATTAGGTAACATGGCGCAAGGGAGGAATGGATTTTCTGTTGCGATCAGAGT
>JBAXTB010000103.1:0-16384 GCA_037130425.1 Bacteroidota bacterium | reverse complement strand
AGCAGGTTTGCGACCCGGAAATTCCGGTACTCACCATTTACGACCTGGGTATTATCCGCGAAGTGTTGGAACAGGTTGACGGTACGCTGGAGGTGATTATCACGCCGACGTACAGCGGTTGTCCGGCCATGAATGCCATTGAGGTGAATATCCGCTCGGCTTTACAAGCGGCTGGTTATGAACGGGTTAAGGTGACGACGGTGCTTAGCCCGGCTTGGACGACGGACTGGATTAGTCCTGCCGGACGCGACAAATTGCGGGCTTACGGAATTGCCCCGCCCGCCACGGCTTCTATGGATAAAAAGGCGTTGATGGGGGAACGGGAGGCGCTGGTTTGTCCGCATTGCGGTTCGGAACAGACGGAAATGTTGTCGCAGTTTGGCTCAACTTCGTGTAAGGCGCTGTTTCGGTGTTTGGATTGTCGGGAGCCGTTTGATTATTTTAAGTGTCATTGAGGGGGCGGGCATTGCCTGTGCCGAGTTTCATCGGGCGTTGCCCGATGTTGGTGATTGCGCCCTTTCAGGGCTTTTATGTGGGTAATTATTTGGTAATCAGTAGTTTATATCATTTTTATGGCAGTTTGGTTCCCGTCTAGGAACTGGAAAAGTGGCGCGTGGCATTTCCGGCGGCTCAGGTAATCGAATGTGCGAGAGCAGGTCATTTTGTACAGGAGGAAGCCTCGGAAATGATGGTTCAAGCGCTGATGAGGATTTAATTGTATCAGACTTTACCCGGAACCATACGGGATTTATACCAAGATTACAATGGTTTTGAAAATGTGAGTCTGATAATCCATTGAAAATCAATTTAATCCATCCCGAAAATCTTCAAATCCACTTTAATCTTGGTATAACTTGCTGCCCAATAAATCGGTGAATTTTCATACTGTAATACATAAAATTTTGCGTAAAATTATGTATTAGTATGTTATTTCACAAGCGCCTTCGCCATACGCTCCGCACTGCTCATATCCTGATCGTTCAACAACACATCCGGAACCAACAGATTCTGGCCTTGTTTACCCGCCGGACGAATCCATTCTTTCACCCCAAATTGAATGTTCAGACCGGTATTGGGCGTATTGGCGCTGTATAATTCCCCAAAATGGTTCGGGTGGCCGTTTGTGGGCGTTTGTCCAACCAAGGTGGCAATATGGTTGTCTTTCACCATGGTGGCAAACATGATGGCGCTTGAAAACGTACCTTGCCCGACCACCACGTACACTTTTTGGTAAAAGCGCCGATTGTTATCGCCCGGTTTGTGTTCGCTGGGCGCGTAATGCAGGATTTCCCCAACTTTCGTTTGCGTGTACCGCTCGTCTTTTGAGCCCCAGCTGTCCATTTGTTTCAGGTATTCCTTGCTGCGCCGCCAGTTACATTGGTAGCCGAAATAAGGTTTTGAGGTGATGTAATCAAGGATGATGTCGCCGACGCCTGAGTTTCCGCCGCTGTTTTGGCTCACGTCTATGATCAGGTTTTTGACTTTATCGTTCTGAATTTGGTTAAAAATACCGTCTATTTTTTGCCGAACAGCCTCCATCGCGCTGTCACTGCGTACCCCAAATGAACAAGCGTCGATGTAGCCCGTTTCGCCGATTTTTGTGTAGCGAATCAGATCGGAACAATCGTCATGTCCCTGATCGCTCAAGAACGACAACCAGGTTTTGAACTGCGCGCCGGGCATTTTGATGTCTTCATTGCCATTTCTGGTCACGATAAAACTTTCTTGCGCAGGCGTCGTCATGGCGTACAAATACCCTAATTGTTTGGCGGCTTTTTCCATGCGTTGCTCCGGAAATCCGCTGGTATAATCGGCGCATTGTTGCACAATTTGTTCAACGGGGATTTTGTTGATATGTGTAATAATATCATCTTTTATCAAGCCGGTATCATCCATCAAAATGGTATCGAGGACATAGTTTTTGCCTACTTTTTTAAGGGATAAAGGCAGGAAAATATACCCGCTTCTATATGATTTGGACGGTTTGGAAAGCCCGATCCGCGCATGTTCATCGGATAAAAAAGCGGTACAAGGGCGTACTAATTTAAAAAATTCTGTGGCAGTGAGCGAATCATTCAGTCGGGTTTCAATACCGGAAAACAACTGTTCGTAGGCAGGTTTACTGATTTCGGAAAACGGGTTGGCTTGAACTTCAAAAAGCAGGTGTTTAATGTAGGCCAAGTCTTCTTTTAATTGGGCCGGCGCGAATTTTTGATCGCCGTCTTCTTTTTGGGCCGACAGCGTTGTGAGCGTGAAGGCGCAAAGGAAAAGCAGTAAATGTTTCATAAACTTAAGTAATTAGTTGAATTCCAAGGGCAAATGTGCAAAAAACCTTTCAATTAATGGCCTAAAACTGGCACGATTCAATGCCCAAACACCGGTTTTAAGCCAATTGTTCAAGCAGCCATTCCCGCTCAGTCAGGATTTCAGTTTTGACAATTTCGGTACGCAACTTGCTGCGGCCCGCGCGGTCGTTTGAAGGCAAGCGCATGATTTTTCGCATCAGTGCAATGATATTACTAAAGTTTTTTCGGTGGTAATCGCTCAATTCCCGGCGCCGAATAAAAATACGGAAACTGTCGAGGTGCGATTCCAGTAAATCATACTCATCCAGCGCGTAATAAATTTTTAGTAATAAAGTCTTGGAAATCAGGTTGTTAACTAAATCGGTAAAGTCGGCGGTTTGTAACAATTGCATCGCAGCGGCATAGTTGTGGCGTGTGTATTCCAGCCGCGCCAAATTGAAATGCACAAAGGATTCCCGCTGCGCCGGTTCAAGTTTGTCCTGGTAGTTTTGAATAAACTGCTCCACGGCCCCCAATTCCTTCATTTTAATCCCAAACGCTACGATGTTGTTAAACGTAAACGCCGATAAGCGTCCTTGTTCCAGCAAAATGCCGCGTTTTAAGCCGCCCAAATACAATTCCCAGCCTTCCCGAATATACGGCTCATTCCCTTCATTGAGTTTTCGGATACAAAAATTGATGGCCAACAGGTACAAATCCTTGATTTCCGGGGCCGGGAAAAGATGTTCATACAATTGCAACTCATCCCTGAATTTCTGAAAAAATACCAGGCTGTATTGCTCTGTCAAAAAGCGGTAGCAAAAATAGTACAGCGCAATGGCAGGCGTTTCGAGGTAAGCGCCCGATTCAACTTTGTCCAACAATCCCGGCAACAACCCAAAGTTGTAACTGGTTCGAAACACGGCCTGGTGCGACAATTGCGTACAGGCGTGTCGCAGTTTTTGGGCCAAATACAGCGTGTCAATCGCGTCTGAAATTTCTTGCAAGGGGAGTTCCTTGGTACGGGCGGTACGGGTTTGGAAACGCGCGGTTTCAACCTGAAAATCCAGCACATATTGATGATAATCAACATTTTGGAAAGCGGCGCCAGCGATCTTTTTTTCAATATCGGCGCTGGTTTGGCGGAACAGTTTGGGCAGATTGCGCGCGCGGTACTCGGAGGCCAGCGCTAAGGAAGCCCGCAGTTTATCGCCCTGCGTTTGTTGCCAAATAAGAAAGGATTCGATCAGTTCCCGCAAGTCGCTCATGGTCGCGCGCAGCATCAGATCGTCGTAGGCTTTGTCAGGGAAAGTATGTTTGAAAAGCGCCTCTTTATCCGGAAAATCGCTGTTACGGTACCGGCATTTGGCCAACAGGGCAAACATTCGTTCGACATCCGTGCGGTGCGTAAAGAAAGGCGAGCGCACAAATTTGCCGAAACGCAGCAGTTCTTTCTTGTCAAATGTGCCGATTAACGCAAATAATGTGTTTTCTTTCATAAAAAGATTTCCACAAATGTATAAAATCTTAGTCAAACTCATACCCACGATCAAAAACCGCCAAGCATAACAAAAAATGCCAACGGCGGAGTGAATGAACCTCCCCCTTTGAAGGGGACGGGGGACGAGCACGTAGCAATAAATAATTGATTAATAAGATTTTATATTGTTAGTGTAACCGCTCACGTTACTTATTCATCCCCCCAGCCCCCTTCGAAGGGGGAGGTGCGCTCACTCCGCCGTTCATGTTAGTTCTTTAGTGGATCGAAGGAGTTTTATTGAGATTTTGGCTTCTAAATTTTATATAATACCGTTATTAATTTCCACAAAATCCATTCTTTGTTTTTGCATCCCGAATCGCAGCGGCTGACTTTTGTATCATCAATAAAAGGCGCCTAGTGCTGCATCCAGTGGATCGTCTGTGAATGAGCGAGACAAATTTTTCATTCATTAAGGCGAGAGGAGGGCGAAATACGGGATATTTTAACCGACGAACAACGCAAATGAAGGGAAAATATGGCCGCAGATTCATAGACGATCCACTGGATGCAGCACTAACATTCTATCCTTATTTTAAACACTGAACTATGCAAAACAACAAATTTAAACCGCTCGTTTTCGCCCTGCTGCTGGTATGTTTGGGCGGCGCTTATACACAATTGTCGGCGCAGGGATGGGCCTGGAGTGTTTGGTTTTCTTCCGATAACAGCCCATACGCAAACGACGGCAACTATGTGGCCGCTACCTTGGCATTACCCGACGGCCGCGCCTTTTTTGTCGTAAACAATTCACCGGGCTATTATTTTTATGGAGGCTCCGATGGCTTGGTGGGCGGCGGTTACACGCCCAATTTTAATGACAATGCTTACCATTTTTGCCGGGACGCCGTTCGTGTTACGGGCGATACGATTGCCGTGCTGGAAGAGGTGCTGCCCAAAGACGGCAGCGAGCGCAAGGTGTTTATCCGTACTTATAAGTTAGGTCCGGGCTACTTTCAACAAGTGCTTAGGGGTATTGATATTGAAATGTTCAAGTATCCTGGACAAAACGCATACGCGCGTTCGTTGATTATCAACAACAACGGAGAATTTGTGGCGTTGGGCAGCGTGTCGGAATCAATGACGGACGATACGCGGGACTTGGTCATTGCCCGCGCTACCACGACCGACGGTATCCTGCTTTCATCTATTCGCCATCAATTACCGGATTCGGATTTGCCCGTACAAATCACGGCCATGCCCGACGGTAATTACGGTATGACGCGCACCGTGCGGGTCCCGGCTAATCCCATCGTCAGTCAGTTGTGGATGAGCCGGCTTGATCCCGACGGGATGTTCTTGGGCGACAACAACATAAGCAATTTTGGCTGGGAAACCGCCACGGCCTTAACCGCCACCGCTGATGGAAACGTGGTAGTGGCAGGCCGGGTAGACTCAAGCGGCGACATCTTTTTTATAAAATTCAACCTGATTGCCGGCATATTATGGCGCTACGATTACCACATGCCCGGTCAGGGTGCGAGTATAAACGGGATGGTACAAGATGCCAACGGTGATCTGGTAGGCGCCGGCTCGCTCACGGACAGCACGACCATGAAAACCTATGCGTATCTGGTCAAAATTAGTGATTCCGGGCAGCCGATTTGGGAGAAAAAAGTGGGTAAAACGGCCGGCGATAAACATATTAATGATATCGCCCTGTGGCCCGGCGGCGGTTACTTACTTGGCGGACAATCTACCTTTCAAGCCCTGATGATACTCACCAATACGGACGGTATTGTGTACCCGGCTGCCGTAAATGGCAATGTTATCCACGATTTTGACCTTGATTGTACCGCATCTGCCGGTGACCTGCCGCTTGAAAACTGGACGGTTCAGGTGAATTCCCCCACCCGGAGTTATTTTGGTAAAACGGATGCTTTTGGTAATTACCATGTCGATTGTGATTCCGGAAATCTGGTGGTGCATTTGGTCACGCCGAATGCCTATTGGGGGCCTTGTTTAAACGATGTTCCTGTACACATCCCATATTTAGACAGCACCAGCGTTGATTTTGCTTTAAATGCGCTGATTAACTGCCCCGCGCTTACGGTTGAGCACGCGAGCTGGCGCACACGCAGTTGTGATACGGCCTATTTCACGGTCAATTTTTGTAACGATGGCACGATTGCGGCCAACGACGCTTATGTTGACGTAACGCTGGATTCCCTGTTTACCTTTCTTGATTCCAGTATTCCGGCCGACAGTTTGTCTGAAAACGTGCTGCGTTTTCCGGTCGGAACAATCGGGGTAGGGGATTGCGGTACCTTTGGTTTTAGTGTATTTGTAAGTTGTGATGCGCAGATCGGGCAAACGCTTTGCTCGGAAGCGCATATTTATCCGGATAGTATTTGTTTGCCGCCATCTTCCAATTGGTCGGGTGCGTTTTTGATCGCGAAAGCGCATTGTGACGGCGATAGTGTGCGGTTTTTGGTGAAAAACGTAGGCGTCGCGCCAATGTCCCAGGCCTTAGATTATATTGTAATTGAAGATGCGGTTTTACTCCGCAGCGGCAATTACCAATTGGATGCCGGAAAAACAATGGAAGTTTCTATTTTAGCAAATGGCAGCACCCTGCATTTCCAAGGCCAGCAAGAACCGGGCGCGCCGGGCAATAGTGTACCGTTGGCGGCAGTAGAGGGTTGTGTGGGTAGCAGTGGCGCCACGCCGAGTACGGGTTTTTTCAACCAATTCGCACAAAATGACGCCGATCCTTTTGTATCGGATTACTGTACGCCAGTGGTTAATTCCTTCGACCCCAACGACAAACAGGCGTTTCCGACGGGCTACGGCGCGGAACACAACATCGATGACCGAACGGAATTGGAATACATGATCCGATTCCAAAACACCGGTAACGATATCGCCAAACGCATTATCATCGTGGATTCCTTGTCAAAATTCTTAGATCCTGCCACGTTTGAACCCGGCGCTTCGAGCCATCCGTACAAATTAGAAATGACTGGCGAAGGCGTGCTGCATTTCAATTTTAACGGCATTAACCTGCCGTATAAAAACGCAGACGAGCGTGGTTCTCAAGGGTTTATCACGTTCCGGATAAAACAAAAGCCGAATAACCCACTTGGTACGGTCATCGCAAACAAAGCAGAGATTTATTTTGATTTCAATTTGCCGATTGTAACGAACTACACCACACACACCATCCACGAACCGCTGTTCCAGATTGTTTCATTGGTGCAGCCTGACCGTGCGCCGAAGATCCGGTTCAGCGCTTATCCGAACCCGGCAACCGATCAGGTGTTGGTGGAAATTGACGGCGCAGTAACAGGTAATTCCGAACTGGTACTGTACGATTTGGCCGGCAAACCTGTCCGCAGCGGAAACTTTGAACAAAACCGCCTGGTAATGCCGCTTGTGGGTGTAGAATCAGGTATATACTTCTTTGCGGTGCGGGTTGACGGGAAGTTACTTGGAAACGGAAAATTGATCGTTCGGTAGCATTGATTTACGATAACCGATTACATGATTTACGATTTCCGAATAGATTTTCGATTTATGATTGACGAGGCTGTATCCTAAAGCAATGTGAAATTTTTCGTCAAATAAAAAATTGAGATCGCGCTTAATTGTCGGTGTGACTCGAAGTCACCCCGACAATAAGCTCGGTCAAAAGACCTCCTGCTGTTCCTGTTTAATAAATTTAATCGAAAAATACATCATATTTAGCAATATGCCCATCAGCACGGTCATGCCCCAGGCGAGGAGCAGGGTGATGTTTAAGCGGCCTAATTGTTTGAGTCGTTGGATCATTAAGGGCTTTTACCATAGAACGATTGGAGGTTAAATTATGTTGCGGGCAGTGCAGTCGTGTCATTGACTTAAGTGTTATGGAACCACGAAGTGGTTAAACATGAATGGCCCCGTATGCAATGCGGGGTAGGGAATGTCGCGTTTTTACAACCCTGAAGGGTAGTGTCATTGACTTAAGTGTTACCAAAACCACGAAGTGGTTAAACATGAATAGCCCCGTATGTAATGCAGGGTAAGTGATGTCGCATTTTTTTCAACCCTAAAAGGGTTGAACCTCTGCGTAACACATTGAAGTTCAACCCTTTCAGGGTTTCTAAATCATTGTATAAGATCAATCTAAAGAAACTCGAAAACAATTCCACCCTCCCGCTTTACCTTTGCCACATTATGGAACAAAAGAACAATCCCTTGCACGGCGTCACGCTGCAAAAAATGCTGGAACACTTGGTGGAAACTTACCGCTGGGAAGGTATGGCTTATTTTGTTGATATTAATTGCTTTAAAAATGAGCCGAGTATCCAGTCGAGCCTGAAATTTTTGCGTAAAACGCCTTGGGCGAGGCTGAAAGTGGAAGAATTGTATTTGCGTTCCTTGGAAAAATAATTATAGGCTTGTCGACCTCGTCCCGACTACCTCGATCCCAAATTGCGTCAGCGTCTCCACTTTATTCGCATTATCCGTCAGCATCACAATGGATTTTATGCCGATTTCTTTCAAAATTTCGGCTGCGGCCCTGAAATCCCGCGCATCTTTTTTAAAACCAACGGCCTCGTATGCCTGCGCCTGCGGAACACCTGTTCTTTTGTGTTCCACGCTTTTTAACAAGGCAAAATGCCCGTTTCCCTTGCCCTCCTGATCCATCAAAATGATAATTCCCCGGCCGTGCTGCTGAATCAATTGCTGGGAATTTTCCATCTGTTCGCGGCAATCGCACTCGATGCTGTTGAAATAATGCCCAAAAATACAGGAGGAATGTACGCGGCACAACACGTTTTCAGCGCCACCCACTTCGCCCATGATGAAGGCGATGGTTTCTTTTTGTCCGTCGTAAAAGAGCATTTCACGGAATTCGCCGTACTTGGTTTTGAGGGTGCCTTCGGCGAGTTTGATGACCATAATGTATTGAAAAATAAAGGATTATAGTTTTAAAACGAAAGATGGAACCAACCTATACAATTCCATGAATCTTCGCATACTGTAACAACATAATCGTTTTCCCATCCTTAATCTCGCCCGTATTCATCATCTCTAATGCCTGCTCAAACGGGATTTCTAACACCTCAATATCTTCCTGGTCATCTTCCAAACCGCCGCCGTCGGTTACTTTTTGCTCCTTGGTGTATTCAGCAACAAAAAAATACAATATCTCCGTCACTGAGCCGGGCGACATATACGCTTCAAATACTTTTCGAACATCGGTAACTTTATAGCCCGTCTCTTCTTCTGTCTCCCGGCGGATACAATCCTCTGCGTTGTCCTTGTCCAACAAACCGGCACAGGTTTCTATCAACATGCCGCTTTCATTGCCGTTCAGGTAAGTGGGCATCCGAAATTGCCGGGTAAGAATCACCGTTTTTTGCGTCGGGTTGTACAGCAAAATGGTAGCGCCATTGCCCCGGTCGTAAGCCTCTCGGTTTTGGGTTTGCCATTCCCCGTTTTTCTTGTGAAAGTCAAACGTAACCTTCCGCAAGGTGTACCAATTATCAGATAAAACCGTGAGTTTCAGGTTTTTAATGCGGGGATTTTCCATCGCAAAAAGTTGTATCTAATTGATTATTAAGCCGATATAAGATCGCCGTACATTTCAGCGCGCATGGCTTTTACCTTGTCGCTGTGGATGTACTCGCCGTAAGTCATGTTCTGGTCGATCAATCCTTTGGGCGTAATTTCTATGATCCGGTTGGCCACAGAATCTAAGATTTGATAGTCATGCGAGGTGAAAATGATATTGCCGACAAAATCTTTCATCCCGTTGTTCAAGGCGGTAATCGACTCCAGATCAAGGTGGTTGGTCGGTTCGTCCAAAATCAGGAAATTCGGGTTGGCTAACATGATTTTCGACATCATGCAACGCACTTTTTCACCACCCGACAATACGCCCGACTGTTTAAACACTTCCTCGCCGCTGAACAACATACGACCTAAGAAACCCCGGATAAAACCTTCGTCTTTTTCTTTTGAAAACTGGCGCAACCAGTCCATCAGGCTCTGATCCTGATCGCCGGTAAAGTATTCACTGTTGTCATTCGGCAAATACTGCGGCGAGATGGTTTGGCCATAAGAGAAACTGCCTTCAAAATCCTTGTCTTCGCCGGAAAGAATGGCCAACAAGGCCGTAACGGCTTGGGCATTGCGGCTGAGTACCGCTATTTTTTCACCTTTGTTAAAGCGCAGGTACAGTTTTTTGAACAGGTATTCGCCGTCTTCGTTCTTTTTCGACAGGTTTTCGACATCAAGGATAATGTCGCCGGGTTCGCGTTCGGGTTTGAAAGCAATATAGGGGTATTTACGGCTGGAAACTTTGATTTCTTCCAGATTCAGTTTATCCAACGCTTTCTTACGGCTGGTCGCCTGTTTGGATTTGGACGCATTGGCCGAGAACCGGGCAATAAAGTCCATCATTTCCTGGCGTTTTTGCTCCACTTTTTTGTTTTTATCGGCCATTTGGCGCGACATCAACTGACTGGTTTCGTACCAGAACGTGTAGTTGCCTGTAAACATGCGGATTTTACCAAAATCTACATCCACCACATTGGTACACACCATGTCCAAAAAGTGCCGGTCGTGCGATACCACGATCACAATGTTCTGGTAATCAGCCAGAAAATCGCACAACCAATCGGTGGTTTCCACGTCTAAGTCATTGGTCGGTTCATCCATGAGCAGGATATCCGGCGAGCCAAATAAGGCCTGGGCGAGCAGCACTTTCACGCGGTCGGAACCGTCGAGATCTTTTACTAATTTATCGTGTTTGGATTCGTGAACGCCGAGGTTACTAAGCAATTCGGCTGCGTCACTTTCTGCCATCCAGCCATTCATTTCGCCAAATTCGCCTTCCAGTTCAGCCGCGCGCATGGAATCTGCTTCGCTTGCATCAGGATTATCGTAAATGGCGTTTTTTTCCTTCATAATATCATAGAGTTTTTTGTGCCCCATGATAACCGTGTCCATCACGGTAAATTCGTCGAATGCAAAGTGGTTTTGGCTTAATACGGCCATCCGTTCGCCCGGCGTAATCTCAACAGCGCCTCGGGTGCTTTCTATTTCGCCCGACAAAACTTTAAGAAAGGTGGATTTCCCTGCGCCGTTTGCGCCGATGACGCCATAGCAATTGCCTTTTGTGAATTTAAGATTGACTTCGTCAAAAAGCACACGCTTCCCGAATTGAACGGAAACATCGTTAACTGATAGCATCGTTTATATGTGTATTTTTTTAAAACGCCGCAAAGGTAGGGCATTTGAACGGGCAAGATGAATTAAAAGCGAATAAAAAACGCCTGGAATTGATAACAATCGGATTTCGCCTGAAAAAAGATTGCGGCGCGGGGCTTGGAAAATAGGACAAAGAAAAGAGGCTGTCTATGATGTTTTTGAATGTTGAATTTTATTTAATATGATTCAACAAACAAACACATAAAAGACAGCCTCGTATAAAAGGTGACAAATTTGGCGCGGATAGAACCGCAACAATCGTTGATTTAGATTAGCTTCTAACCAACTTGTTGCCGTCGGCGTCTTTAAATTTGTCGGTGATGATCTGAATAAGGTCGATCAGTGCCCAGATGCCGCAGCCGCCAAGGGTGAGCAGTTGGATCACGCCGATTCCGGTGTGTTTGGTGTAAAACCTGTGAATCCCCAAACCGCCCAAGAAAATGCACAATAAAAGGGTGGTAAGCCAGTCTTTACCTTCGCCGTTCACGGCATGATTATCCTTTAAGCCGACGCCGCAAGACATACAAACAATTGCATTTGGCGCTGTTTCTGCCTTACAATTGTAACAATATTTTGTTCCTGCATTAGGAGGGGTGCCACATGCTACACACATAATGGCTTTTTCGGAAACTTCGTTTCCACAATTTCTGCAATACATAATTTTTCGTTTTACTTTGTTTAAAAGGTTTCAGATTCTACCAATTAAAAGCTAAAGTAATTTAATAAAGCGTAATTGCGCGGTTACGAGAAAAAAATAGCTTTATTTTATTCAACGCATTGCGGCAGGCGGCATAATATATTAACAAAGTTAATACTTTACCCCCATATCGCAACCCAGCTTCGCCAATAGCCATTTGCCGTTTTCTTTTTTCAGGTCGAAGGTAAAGATGCTTTGTGCGTCGGCGCCGCCGAGGGTAAGGGTGGCCAGGGCGCCGTCGCCGCTGATGTCGGACGTAACTTTGCCGGTGTTATAGGGCGCCACAAAATCCTGCGCGCACAAGAAACGGTCGGCATCCAAACCGGTTGGCACGTCGCCTTTGGCTTCGGTTTGCCAAATTTTAGCGCAAGCATGGTAGAATTTGGTTTCGTTGTTCAAGAACGTTTCGCTCACGAATCCTGATTTGCGCACTTCTTCCAAATAAACGGCGAATTGTTTTTCGTCGAGGGTCAGGTGTTTGCCCTTGTCGTTTACAAACTGAATTTTGCCGAGGCGCTCGGAATTGGCGTCATACCAAGTGAAAAAGCCATGCACAGCATCTGCAATGGCGATGCTGTCGGCGTTCGCGGCAGGAGCAGGCGCTTTTTTAGTTTCCGGGGCAGTTACCGTTTTGGGTGTTTCATTGTTTTGACATGCAGTCAGAAACAGGGAAATAAGGAGGGTGGCGCCCAATAGATGTTTCATGTTGTTGAAATGGTTTAGTTAATCGTTGCTTGTTTGATACAGTCCAAAACTTTTTCGGGGTCGCAAAAATTTAATCCTGCACGTATATCGTCTTTTATAATATTTTATGCTGCTGCATATCCTGATTCAGCCCTTAGGTCGGGAGATTGTAACCCAAGAACAATCTCGTTTTTTGGAATCCCGCGTTCAACCAGTTCTTTGGCAATGAGCACATCTGTTCTGTTTTCTTGTACCCAAACTTTGCCCCCTCTAATATCAAAGTGAAAAATGACGTAAAATTGGTACTCGCCGTTGCGCCAGCCTGAGTTCAAGAGTTGATAATGCCCGCCGACCTTGTCTATAATGACCGTCGCTTCAAGGCCGTCACGCTGTTGATTGAACATTTCAGCATATTCAGTGAGTGCCTGAATAATAATACGTTCATACTTTTTCAACTTCGTAGCCATTGTTTTATTTCTGCTGAATTTGGGTCAAAAATAATGACTTTTACGTCGTATCGATCCAACGCCTTGAGTAAAATGGGTATTTTTTGAATTTTTTGATAAATTCCCTCGGGAATTGCCAAAAAAATGACCCGATCCGGTTCTTGTTCTTCCAAGCCGAGTTCATAATCCAGGTATTGTCCTAATGCGGTATGGAACTCATTGGGAATGCTTTCAGCGACAAAACTTTTGATTTCAACAAGAATCTTTCGATTCTCTTTTTCAGCTGCGATCATTTTTTCTGCTCCAATATCAACAGGAAAGTTCACGCCCTCCAATTTTAGAAAAAATGGATCATGCGTAATATTCCAGCCATCCTTTTCAAGCCCTTGTCGAACTAAATTATGATATTTATCTTTTGCAGACATATTCTGTTTTTTTGACACAAAAATACTTTAATTTGTTTTAAGCAAAGAAAATAAAATACAAAATGTTTTTTTTGTTATGATTTTAAAGATTATTCTCGAAAAATCCTCATTTTTGCGCTCTTAACCTTGTCTTTTCTTCACCAGCACTAGTAGCAATGATGTGTTGTTCGGGTTGAAAAGCATAAGATCTTGGGTACAACTGGTTTTATAAATATCGGGTACGCCAATGCTTCTATTTCCGCGAGATCTTTGAGGTAAATATATCGTTTTACATAGTACTGTTGTAGCGCAGTAATCATTTCATCTTTAGGAGAAATCATCTCTAAATCTAATATTTGCGCCCAAAAAAGGCAAAAACTGTCGTTGCCATATAAGGCTACTTTTTTACCCTGTGTATCCGGTTTGATCCAAAATTTCCCGATTCTCAGGACCGCGCTATATTGCTCCGCCCATTTGTCAGCAAGGACATCACGTTCTTCATCGGTCTTATCTGGTATTATAAGGAGTATATCTTCTTTCATATCTGTTTAATCTAAGGTCGTCAACGGCTGTGAAGAGGTGTCATCTTCGAGGCACGAGAAGGTGACATCTCTGAACGGGAGCACCCACGTAATCTTCGTTCCGAGATGACACCTCCTCCTTTGGTCGGAGATGTCACCTCTCCACTGGCCTTAAGTTGACGATATCGTTTTATTTCTGCTGAATTTGAGTCAAAAATATTGATTTTTACATTGATTACCGGCGTCGTAAAAAAGATGAAAAATTTTTGAGCATATTGAGTAATTTTGCTCAACATACTGAGTAATTTTGTTCAATACATTGAGTAAAACATTAAAAATGTACCAACGTCCTAATTATCAATTACTTAGATCAAGGCTGCTGGCGCCCAGAACCTTCATTCAGGTATTGAGTGGCCCACGGCAAGTCGGAAAAACGACGCTGGCGGAGCAATTGTTGGATCAGTTGGGGACGCCGAGTCACTTTGTTTCAGCCGACGGCGGACCGGGGATTAACGTCACCTGGCTGATTCAACAATGGGAAGTTGCTCGCCTCAAATTTCGGCAATCCGGCGCTTCGGAGTTTGTTTTAGCCATTGATGAAATTCAAAAAATTCCAAATTGGAGTGAAACTGTAAAAGCCCAGTGGGATTTGGATAGCAGGTACAAACTACCGATCAAGGTCTTGTTGTTGGATTCATCCCGATTATTGCTTCAACAAGGGCTAACCGAATCTTTGGCTGGTCGTTTTGAATTGCATTATTTGGGTCATTGGTCATTTACCGAAATGCAAAGCGCTTTTGGTTGGACACCAGCACAATACGCCTGGTTCGGGGCATACCCAGGAGCCGCAGTATTAATTGATGATGAGTTGCGCTGGAAAAAATATGTAACAGACGCCTTGATTTCGCCGGCTATTTCGCGCGATATACTTTCGCTTACAAGGATCGACAAACCGGCGCTTTTACAGCGATTGTTTGAGTTTGGCTGCTTGTTTTCCGGCCAGATGCTTTCTTACAATAAAATGCTTGGGCAATTATTAGACGCAGGGAATACAACGACCTTGTCTCATTATTTAGAGTTGCTTGATTCGGCCGGATTACTGGGCGGTTTGGAAAAATTTGCCAGCGATCGGTTACGACAAAAACAATCCAGCCCGAAATTTCAGGTACACAATACGGCCCTGATTTCTGCCCAGCGCCCGGAATTATTTTCAGAAATGATAATGAGACCTGACGCATGGGGTAGGCAGGTGGAGTCGGTAGTTGGCGCGCATTTGCTCAATTATTGCCGACAATACGGACATCGGTTATTTTATTGGCGCGAAGGAAACAATGAGGTTGATTTCGTATTAGAACGCCGGGGGCAAGTCATCGGCATTGAGGTTAAAAGCGGAGCCCATGCAAAGCCGAATTCCGGAATGAGGCTATTTCAAAAACAATTTTCGCCCCACAAAATACTTTTGATTGGTTCGGAAGGGCTTTCATGGCAGGAGTTTTTGGCAATTGACCCGGATGATTTATTTTAAGGAACAGTTACTTACCCGAAGAAAACAGCGCCTTTAATACCTCCGCACAAATGGCTTTATCAAAAATAGCCGCCACCGGGATTGAAAAACCAGGTACCGCACGCGCGTCAATTTGATCGCCGATGCGCCATTTGGCAACCAGTGCATATTCTTGCACGGGAATCGTTTGTAACCAATATTGTTCAACAATTTGGTTTTTAGGATCAATGATCCAATATTCATCTATGCCGTGTGCCGCATAATCCTGATATTTTGTTGTCCGATCCGTTTTCGCCGTTTTTTTTGAAAGCACTTCAACTACAAAATCGGGCGCCGGGTGCAGCATCGTTTCATCTGTAAAATGCGCTGATTTTTCCTTATTCCAAAAGCAAATATCAGGCTCATAGTCATTTCGGGTTAGCGAAATCATGCCTTTATCGTAAGAGGTTTCGCCTAAATCCTTTATAACAATATATATATCAAGTAATTTGAAAAGATTGGCGCTTACACGCAAGTGCCCGCGCGTAACAGGCGAATGCAACTTGATTTCGCCGTTGATAAATTCGGCTTTTATACCCGGCGTAACCCATTCCCAAAACGCTTGACGCCGTTTTTTTTCTTCCAAAAGGCGGGCATTCACCTGCTCTGCCAGCAAAGGTAGATTTGGCGCCTCCATTAACTGATCCAATAGTTTTGCCGCGTTTTTCATAACATTTTTTGCAAAGTTAGGCTTTTCTGAAAAATTTGCCAAGTTTCAAAAACCGACTCTACCTATCGCTTCGTATGTATTTCAAAAATTTAAACGAAGCCATGCAATCACAAACAAGAAAAATCCTGTACGGAGCACTCGTCCTCCTGTGTGTCACCTTTAGTGCCTTTATTTTAGCCAAAGGAAAAGATAAAGTTGCCTATCCTGTTCTAAAAGAGAGAACTGGCGCACTCGCCAACGACCCCGAATGGCTGAAAACCAAAAAATCTGTGGAAACCCTGTATAGCACCCTTGATAAAAAGCCGAATGATACCAAAACCATGTTGCTGTTGGTCAAGGAATTTATGCAGGAAGCAAGGGCTACCGGCAATTTTTCCTACTACAACAAAGCCGC
>JBAXTB010000102.1:0-16433 GCA_037130425.1 Bacteroidota bacterium | reverse complement strand
ATATGGTTTTCAAACGCGTGAAGGATGGGAGTACGGAGTGGCCGGAGTTGGAGGTTGGGAAAAGGTAACATACGAGCAGGCTCCTATGGAATTATCGACAAGATCTCTTCAAATTCGGTTAATGAAAGAATTTGCGTTTTACTGAATAGTCCAATCGAAAGAAGGTCTGAATCTCCAGAAATGAGGTATTCGGCGTCACCATCCAAGCAAATAGCGAGTAAAAAATCGTCGTTGGGGTCTCTGCAAACGTGTACTTCGCTTTTTGTTTCCACGATTAGAACCCGTTCACGTAGAATTTGAATAAAATCAGATACAAGTGGGGCATTCAAGTATTTCGAAAATTTGGGTCGCGCAGCAACTTCTTCTATTTCGGTAAATAGTTTAGCGTCTGCAAGGATTTCCAATCGGTCATCAGCAATAAGCCGTTCAATTCGAACCCGCATACTTCGACTGATCAGTGCAGAAATCCAAAGGTTGGAGTCAATTAAAACACGCATTGAGATTAGGCAGGATTAGAATTGCGATGCTTTCGAACATGCTTAACCTCCGCAATAATATCATCCATATTCATTTCCGGCACGTCAGGGAGTTTTACAGAAAGAATTTGCCATTTCTCCGCTACAGCTGCCGCCCTTAACCGTTCAGCCATGCGGATTTTTTCCTCCGATGATAGTTGGAGTAATACACCAAACAGTTGGTCAAATGAAACCTCAAGCGTTATTCCCATTTTAGTTGATACCTGCATCCTTAGTTCAAAACAAAGTTAAGTAAATAATAGTATTTTTCAAAACGATGAGATAAAACATTGAAAAAAGCAACCTCCCTCCACACCGTCTACCGCCCACCGTCTACCGCTTGCCTCCACTCCCCAAACGCCTGCTCAATAGCCTGCTTAAACGCGTCAACCGGTTGCGCGCCCGAAATCCCGTATTTGCGATCCAATACAAAAAACGGCACGCCGCGCACGCCGAGACGCTGGGATTCGCGCACGTCGGCATCTACCGAGTCGGCAAAGGCGTTGCTGTTCAAAACGGCTGTAACGGCCGCTGTTTCAAGCCCGATTTCTTCGGCAAGGGTCGTTAAAACGGCCAAATCACCAACGTCGAGTCCTTCCGTGAAATAAGCGTGGAATATGCGCTCTTCCGCCGCGTCGCCTAAGCCTTTGGTTTTGGCAAACTGGATCAGGCGGTGCGCATCGAATGAATTGGCAATGACGGCCTTGTCAAAACGATAATCCAATCCGGCGTCTTTGGCCATTTGGGTGACCTGTTCGTGCATCTGAACCGATTGTTGAAGCGACATGCCCTTGCGTTCGGCGAGGTATTCATACATGTTTTTGCCGGGTTGCCGCTGCATGTCCGGATCAAGTTGAAAACTGCGCCATTCTATTTCAATTTGTTCTTTTTCAGGGAATTGTGCGAGCGCGGTTTCCAACCTGCGTTTGCCGATGTAGCAAAACGGGCACATGATGTCGGACCAGATTTCAATTTTCATACCGTCTGTATTTTGACACAAGAACAGGAATTGTGGGGATATGTTCAAAAATGGGGTTTGCTTTAAGTGTATAAATACATAAAGACACTTCTTAAAAGTCGGTATTTTACCATAAAAATGATGGTTCTCGAAATATTATTCTGATGACCGAGCGTATTGTCGGTGTGACTGCGAGTCACACCGACAATTAGGCACGATCTCAACTTTTTATTTGGCGAAAAACGCTTGTTGTTTTAGGTTGCACACTCTTTTACAAAAGAATGCCGCCCGTTTAAGCCTTTGTTTTAGCGTATAATTTCTAATTTTTTCTGCACCACAACCTTGTCGGTTCGGATTTCTAAGTGGTACAAACCAGCCGGGAAATGTTCAAAATCCAGTACCTCTGGAGCCGGTTGCGGGTGTTCGTTGGTCCAGCAAAGGCGACCCGAAGCGTCGTACAAATTCAAGAGGGCATCAGGGGTGGTCGAACCATTGCAACGGATGCTGAACAGGCCCGCACTTGGGTTCGGGAATACCTTCCATTGCAGGTTTTGGTCGGGCGTTTGCGTGGATGTTATACCGGTGAGTATGATGGAAATATTTGATTCACAACCGTTTAAACCGGTTACCACACATATATAAGTTCCTGGCCCAAGGTTCGCCACGTTTTGGGTATTGGCGAATAAAATACCGTTTTTATACCATTTAAAAGTAACAGATTGACCCGATGGAACGGACAATTGAATGCTTCCATTGTTTTGCCCGATAACCGGATCTGTATGCGAAAGTATGGCAACAGACGGCGGCGTAGCATCCCGAAGAACCGAAACCTGGCTGGAGTCGGAGCATCCATTTTCAGGATTCCGAACCGTCAAATGATACAATCCTTGCACATTAACGACGATATTTTGATACGTTGAATTGTATCCGCCAGGGCCGTTCCAATAGTACATTACGGCCGGCAAATCGCTTGAGCCGTTCAACGTAACGGAGTTTCCGCAGCCTAAAATACCGTCCTGTTGGATGATCGCAGCAGGCGATTTGAGGTCTTCCGTTACAACGCCAGTTGCAGTATTGATACATCCGTTGGGGGCGGTTGCAATTACGGTGTAGCTTCCGGCTTGGGATACCACCACATCTGGGCCGTAATGCGGCAGCCCGTTTGGCGGAGCGCCCCACATAAATATTACGCCCGTTATGGTTGAACCCGCGTGTAAGGTATCAATCGGGTGCGCGCAGTCGATATGACCGTTTGTTACCGAAACATCGGGCGGCGTAATATCTTGATTTACAACGACAAGCGCCGTACCGGAGCAGCCCTGTGCATTGGTAACTTGTACTTGATACGTTCCCGGCGCCGTCGTTTGCGGATTTTGCAGATTTGAACTAAAATTATTCGGGCCTGACCATTCAAATACCGGGTCTAAAGCGTTTACCATGCATGGCAGGGTAACAGCGCTTGCAAAACAGGTCAAAGTTGCGCTGCCGGTGACAACTCCGATTTCCGTACCCGTTTTGCTGATCGTGATGGTGTCTGAAACAGAACATATTACGCCGCCCAAACTTTGATTTACCGTGAGTTCATAGGTTCCTGTATCTGAAACGATTATGCTGTTTCCTGTTCCAAGGACTTGGTTGTCGCCTAATTTGCGCCAAAGTTTTACCCCCTGACTCGCCTCAGCGGACAATGTAATCGGACTGGCGGCGCAATTCAAACTACCTCCGCCCAGAATATGTGCGACCGGATTCAGTACTTGTACACTGAAATTGATGATGCTGTCGCAGCCGGCAACAGACAGACAAGTGACCGAATAGTTGCCGCTCGCCGAATAAGAAGTGCCGCATACCTGCATGGATTCGCCACTGCATAATACGGTGGCTGCGAGGTTGGTTACAACCGGAAATAACACCTTAACTTCCTGACTTACAACGCTATCGCAACCATTTAACGAAGTAAAGGTATTTTGATAAATGCCGCTTGCGTTAACGGATGCGCCCCAAGGGAGCGTATAAGGCAGTTCGCTACTGCAAACGGAAATTTTTGGTAATACGGTTGGTTGAGTCGTCGTAACGGAAACTGCTAAACAGGCGATGTTCGGCGATGTTTGGCAGGCGCTCCCTGCTGTTACGCATACGTTGCCGCTATTCGTTCCGAAACTTATTTCAACCATGTTGCTGCTTGAATAAACGGTATTTCCCTGACCGTTGATGGAACTTCCGGCGGGTGCTGTCCACAAATAATAAGAGGCGCCTGCAACTTCAGGAACTTGGTAGCTGGCTAATCCGCCCTGACAAACGGTGGCAGGACCGCTTGGTTGTGCTGCAATCGGTCCCAAATCCGGCGCTGCGGTAGATCCTTCCACTACCTGAATTTCATAATCGCATACATCCGCCACCCAGCCGTCGATCATCAGGTAATAAGTGTGGCCGGGTATGAAACTCGAATAGCTGAGTTCGAGTGGCAGGCCGGCGCTGCCGCCGGCGCCAGGATTGCAAACAATGGCGTCATCATCACAATTTTCAAAAAAGGCAATTTGTAACCCGTCGCCGGTTAGGCAATTAGTAGTAGCCACATTTACCTTAATTGCTTCCGTACCTGCTGTAAAACCGATCCATTGGTCGTTGTGTATGACAATTTGACCACAAACAATGTTGCCGCCGCTTGGCGTGCCATTGTTCGTACCTACATAACCATCAATTCCGGTACAAGAAACGCAGGCACTTGCGCAGCCGGTGGCGGTACTCAGGTTTGCTATGTACGACACACTGTCTCTACAACCATTATTGGTATTTAAGACGACAACGGTGTATGTGCCAGGAAGTGTTACTTGCGGGGCGGCAATTGTAGCGGAAAATCCCTGTGGCCCGGTCCAGGAAAACAAAGGATTTGTTGCATTTGTGTTGCATATCAACGTAATAGGGCCGCCGCAGCCTAATATTCCAAATTGGTCAACGGTAGAAACAGGCGCTTGATAATCTGCCGTTACCAGCGGCGTTTTTTCGCCGGTGCAACCATTTGGCGCCGTGCCAACAACAGTATAAACACCTGGCGCGCTGACGAAAAGGTTTGCCGAAGCGACTTGTTCGCCATTGGGTTTTGTCCAAACAAAAGTCGTATTCGGTACAGAAGCGCTTGCAAGGATGTTGCCGGTGGGTTGGTAACAATTTAAAAGTGCGTTTTCAGCCGTCACAATTGGTTGCACGTTGTCCTGTAACACCGTAACCGTAGCCGTACCGGAACAACCCGCCGGATTTGTGACTGTTACCTGATAATCGCCTGGTTCAGTGACGATTGGATTTTGCTGGTTGGAAATAAAGCCGTTGGGACCGATCCATGCAAAAATCGGATTAGGAGCATCAGCAGTACAAGTAATTGATATTGAGGGTGTTGAGCAGGTCAACGTAGCGCCGGCGGCTGTTACGTTGATGTTGGTTCCATTATTTGTAATGCTTATCGTGTCGCTTGCGCTGCAAGTTACAGCGCCTAAGGTTTCGGTTACACGGAGCGTGTACACACCCGTCTGGGATACCGAAAGCGCGTTGCCGGTTCCGATGATTTGTCCGCTTTCGTTGTACCAGGTTTTTATGCCATTGCTTGGGCCGGATGTAAGCGATACCTGATTACCGGTGCAATTCAGGTTGCCACCGCCTTGGATGTCAGCAACCGGATTGAGCACTTTGAGTTCAAAGTTAATGGTGCTGTCGCAGCCGTTTGCGGCCTGACAAACAGCCGCGTAAGTTCCAGATGCGCCGTAGGTATTGCCGCACATTTCAATTGTTTCGCCTGCGCAGACGGCCATGGTTGGTAAATTTGTATTGATGGGCGGTAAAACCGTAACCTGTTGACGAACAATACTATCGCAACCTAAATAACCGGGGATTGAAGCTTGATATGTTCCGCTGCTTGTTATTTTTTGGCCCCAAGGCAAGGAATAGGGTAGTTCATTGTTACAAATTGTAATACTCGGTAAAACGGTAGGTAATAAAGGTTCAATCGTGATGGTTTTGCAAACAGCGCTATTCCCCACAGAACAAGCATTTGAAGCGCTTACGCAAATGGTACCCCCTAAATTCCCAAACTGTACCGTGATGGTACTATCCGTCGTGACAAGATGATTGCTTTGCCCGTTAATTGAACAGCCAGGGGGCGCAGACCATGCATAAGCGCTGGCGCCATACACCCGGTTTATACGGTAGGTGGCCGTTCCTCCCGGACAAATTGTAGCTGGTCCTGCGATTTCCAAAGAAAGCGGGCCTATTGGTGGCGCAATAGCAGAGCCTTCAAGTACCTCGATTTGATAATCACAAACATCGGCGATGAATCCGTCAATCATTAAAAAATAGCTTCTGCCAGGTACAAAATCACAATAAGAAAGAACCAAAGGTTGCCCGGCTCCGCCTAAACCTCCCGGATTGCAAACAAGGGCATCATCCGTACAATTTTCAAAAAAGGCAACTTGCAAACCTTCGCCTTGCTGGCAATTAGTGGTTTTTACGTTAATTGTCATACAATCGGTTCCGGGTATAAATCCAAACCATTGATTATTTTGGACCGCGATTTGCCCGCATATATAATAACTTGAATCCGCTGTGCCGTAGTTCGTGCCGGTAAATCCATTCAGGTTGCTACATAGTACACAGGCATTCGAGCAATTATTTGCGCCCGGCGGCGGCGGCGGCGTGGCGCAGGGACTGGTATATGGCGCAAGCGTGATGTCTAAACAGGTCGTTACGCCATTTACACAAGCATTTTGAGGCGTAACGCATAATGCGCCGCCTTGTTCCCCAAAGGTTACGGTAACATGGGTTCCCGTAGCGGCAGGCAACAATACGGGCGAGGTTTGTCCATTTATTAAAACGCTTTGTGGAGCCGTCCATTTGTAAAAAGATGCGCCGCTTACCGGGGTGATGTTATACACTTGTTGCGAGTTGGGAAATATGTAGTCGGGACCGTGAATACCGCCGATTACTTTGAACGAATCGGGTGGATTGGAAGCAATGGTGTATTGACACTGATCGCCGTTTCGGCTGTCAATCATTAAATAGTAGGTTTTGCCAGGCGTTAAGGCGGTATTCAAGGTGATTGGAATGTTGCCGCCGCCGTTTTGGCCTGGGTTGCAGACGACAGGCGATTGCGTACAGGTTTCATAAATAGCCGCCTGTAAACCATCGCCGTTTTGGCAATTGGAGGCTGTGATTTTAATATTTGCATTGCCTGTTTCGGGCGCCAAAAAACCTAACCATTGGTCATGCTCCAAATTATCGCAAAACCCTTGTGCTGTGTTTGAGTTGTAGCCTGCGGTTGAGCCTGTGAATCCATTCAGGTTGCAATAGATACAGGATGTTGCCCCGGAACAAATATCCGCAGGCGGCTGGGTTGGCGGACAAATATTTTGGGCCGTTAAAAATATGGGGAGGGGCCATAATAAAATGAATAGCAATAAGGCCCGTGAATCGTTTGTTCTCATGATAAACTAATTTAAAGTGTATGAATATGGGTTGATAAGTATCAATTGAAGCAGTTGGTTCAGCGCTTCAAACGTTGATGGTACAAAAATGGGATAATGGAATATTATGACAAAATACATTAATACGGAACTTGTCAATGAATAATTTAAAATAAATAAATTAAATTGTTGATTATGAATTTTTTACGTTAGTTTTTGTCTAAAATACTTATAAATAACATCTTAGAATAAAAAAAGGGCTAACCCGGAATCCCGTTTTAGCCCCTGCATACCCGATTGTTTTGGATTAGGCTTTTTGAACAAACAATTGCTTTACCTGTCCTAAAATCCCTTGGCTGTTGTATAGTACCACGGGATATACGCCGGTAGGAAGGTGATGCAAATTGATTTGTTCTGTGTAAGTACCCCCGTTTAGATTCAGCACCTCGATATACACGATTTGGCCCAGCGTATTTAGCACTTTGAGCATGTATTCTCCCGTAGGTGCATTGTTAATTGTGAGTTTGAAAGGCCCGGCGCTAGGATTCGGCGCTACAATCATGTCAGTGCCGGTTGTGGCATTTACCGTTGCGCTGCTGATTGAAATATCATCTAAGTAAAAAACATTGCCTCGGTCACTGGTTAAAACGTATTTAAGGATGACGTCCGATTGGTTGGCAATATTGCTTAGGTCAATTTCAACGTTTTTCCACTCTTTTTTAAGTGGAATATGCAAGCCTCCGCCCACAGGTTGGCCGGTGGCCATTTCACTGCCTTGTTGAGACCAAATACTGTTCCAGGTCATGCCGCAATCCGTAGAAGCCAGGACTTCCAGCATATCCGCATTTTCCTCTGATTGTTGCAAATAAGCGTAGTTAAAACTCAGTTTCGGCGCATATACATTACTTAAGTTAACAGCCGTAATCAGGCATTCGTCTTTAGCGCCTTGTTCCGATTGGCTCAGGTTCATGGCCAGCGCTTTACCAGTGCGACCAAAACTGCTTACGCCGTTATGGATTTCCCATTTGGCGGCATCATGGTTGTTATTTCGAAACACTAATGGAAGTTGGCTGCCGCCGATTCCGGTATTTTTTTGGAAAGACAGGTTAAATGGCAACACATTAACCGCCGGTACCACATGGAATTCGGCAATTTTTACAGCATTATTTTCCCGAATAACGTCCCGAAAGCCGTTCGGATCGGAAACTGAACATTCAAAACTGTGTTTTCCTGAACTAAGTTTGTAAGATGGTAATGCCGTAGCAGTGGTTTCGCCGGGTTTCAATTTACCGGTCCAGGCAAAGGACTGTGTCGAATTTTGGTCGAAACGATAGGTGATTCTGCAAGCATAAAGCGTTTGCGTACCTGCATTGCCGAATACCAAAACAGGATTCGCCTGGTTTTGACAATTAATGAATTCCAGCCCTTGCACGCTGGCAGCAATCAGGTCATTTGGTAAAGGTTTGGGCGGGCTTACGGCCGCCTGATAAATCGTTTGGTTGCTGCCTGATTGCAGATAAGCCATCAGGGCAATGTTGCGCAGATCCCGAACGTGCTCCGGAATGGCGACGATAAAAGTAAGGTGCTCCGTTTGGTCTTTTTTCCATTCTGCCGGCAAATTGGCGCCGGAAAGCATGGTACGAACCGCAAGTCGTTTGCTGTCCGAGCGGCCTTGCTTTTGATTCGGCGACTGATCTTCTTCCATACTGATTTGTAAATGCAGCGCTTCCGGTGCGATAAAGTCGCGCACAGCAGTGATGGAACAATCTATTTGCATGGAATCAAGCGCCTGACGAAAGGCATGCTGAAGTATCAGCGAAAAAGGCGAATTGCCGGAATCCGGGCCTTTAACGGATAAAGATTTTGATGACTTTTCAGAAGGATTATTCGGTAAATTGTGGTCGTTAAAACAAACGGCCTCTTTGCTAAAAAGCAAAAACAACGCGGATAATAGAATTTGTTGCATATTCGTTTTGTCTTAATCGGATTAATACGATCGATTTCTGTCACGATGTTACTCGTGCAGGATTTAGTTAACTGGACATTGATTTGTACAGACTAGCTCAAAGATAATGATGAGTTAGCACAGCTTGGGTGGGGGGCTGTGAACCGAGGCGAAATCGATAGAATTAAATGAAGATGACAAAAGAATTAAAAGCGCATCAGAATCGATGTTTGCGAATTGCAATGCAATGGTACTGCGTTAGCGTAAATTCGCAGCATCAAAAGGTTCAAATAGTCACTGGATGACAATTTAGCGTGCGCTTCGTCGGATTGAAGACAAATTCAAGGTTTTGTCACAATATTATGACAGCGTACTACTTGAGTATTACAAAATAAGCCCCGTATCTTTGACCCATGAAAAATAGTATTTCGATTCATCTGCATCATCACCATCATTTGCCTGCCGGCATGAGATGATTGTTTGCATTTAAATCGAATTCTTTGATTTTTGCCAAACAGGCTTGCCGACACATATACGGCAAGCCTGTTTTGTTTTTGGTCTATTTTAACGCTTTTTACCTCCTTTTCCTTATGCTTCGCATTGCTATTCAAAAATCCGGGCGTTTGTTCGAAGATTCCGTTGCCTTGCTCCGCGACGCCGGAATCAGGTTCGGCAACAACCCAAATCGCACGCTTCGAACCGAGGCTTCCAATTTTCCTTTAGAAATTATTTTTCTCCGCGACGATGACATTCCCGAATACGTGGAAGAAGGCGTGGTGGATGCCGGCATCGTGGGCGAAAATGTGGCGCTTGAAAAACGCAAAAATGTGCAAACCGTCGAGCGGCTTGGTTTTGGGAAATGCCGGCTTTGTATTGCCGTTCCCAAAAACATGCCCTACCAAACCGTGCGCGATTTACAAGGGCTTCGCATTGCCACCAGTTACAGTCGTATCCTGACTGATTTCCTGGAACGCGAACAGATTCAGGCGGACGTACACGAGATCAGTGGGGCGGTAGAAATTGCGCCTTCGCTGGGTTTGGCCGATGCTATTTTTGATATTGTGAGTACCGGAAGCACGTTGTTGGCAAACGGATTGCGCGAAGCGAGCACCATTCTTGAATCTGAAGCCCTGCTCATCGCCAACCCGACCCTTGCCGCAGATAAGTTGGAAATCCTGAACCGCTTGCTTTTTCGCATCCAGGCCAACCGAAATGCCAAGAGCCACCGCTACATTTTGCTCAATGCGCCAAACGATCAATTAGACACTATTGCGCAATTATTGCCCGGCATGAAAAGCCCAACCGTGTTGCCCTTGATTGAACCCGGTTGGAGCAGCGTTCACAGCGTGGTACATGAAGAAGTGTTCTGGGATGTGTTAGAACAATTAAAAGCCGCCGGCGCGCAGGGTATCTTAGTTGCGCCGCTGGAACGCATGATTATCTAATCAAATAAAAAACATGCAAATCATACGATTTCCCGATTTTTCAGATGCGGTAAGCATTTTAGCCCGTCCGCAAGCCGATACGCTTGGCCGACAGGCGCAGGTAGCCGGCATGTTGGCCGCCGTCAAAGCGGAAGGCGATGTGGCGGTGCGCCGTTTTGCTGCTCAATTTGACGGCGCAGCGCCCGACAGATTCGAAGTCCCTGCTTCAGATTTTGAAAAAGCCGAGCGTGTTTTACCTAAATCCCTGAAAAACGCCATCCGTCAGGCGTATTTGAACATCAAAACCTTTCACGCAACGCAACAAGAGCAGCCACAAGTGGTGGAAACCATGCCCGGCGTGCGTTGTTGGCGCAAATCAGTGCCTATTGAACGCATCGGGCTTTATATTCCCGGTGGTTCGGCGCCGCTGTTTTCCACGGTTTTGATGCTTGGGGTACCGGCGCAAATTGCCGCTTGTGCAGACATTATATTATGCACGCCGCCCGGCCCAGACGGTGCGGTACATCCCGCCATTTTATTTGCGGCCCAATGCTGCGGCATTCAGCGGGTGTTTAAAGTTGGCGGGGTGCAGGCCATCGGGGCAATGGCTTATGGAACCGAAATGGTGCCGCAGGTCTGGAAAATTTTCGGTCCGGGAAATCCCTGGGTAACAACGGCCAAACAGCTTGTCAGTTTGGAAGGCACGGCCATTGATTTGCCTGCCGGACCGTCCGAAGTTGCGGTTTTAGCTGATGCCGGGGCCAATCCTGCGTTTGTGGCCGCCGACCTGTTGAGCCAGGCGGAACACGGCGCCGACAGTCAGGTGTTGTTGGTAACGGATTCGGAAGATTTGATCCCAGCGGTTCATGCGGCCTTAGAAACGCAATTGGCCGAACTTCCCCGCCGCGATATTGCGGCCTTGGCTTTAGCGCACAGTCGTGTGCTCTTGGTGTCGAATTTAACAGAAGGGATGCGCTGGATCAATGCTTACGCGCCGGAGCATTTGATTTTACAAGTAAATGATTTTGAATCTGTTGCGTCAAAAGTAATCAACGCCGGTTCTGTTTTTATGGGGCCGTACACGCCTGAAAGCGCGGGTGATTACGCATCCGGAACCAACCACACCTTGCCCACGGGCGGGTACGCGCGGGCCTTCGGCGGCGTTTCTTTGGACAGTTTTGTAAAAAAAATCACGTTTCAGCAGATTACACCAGAGGGTTTACAAACCCTGGGGCCGGTCGTAACGGAAATGGCAGAAGCAGAGGGTTTGCGCGCCCACGCCCAAGCTATACGCGTGCGCCTGAACGCTACATTGTATCCTTAGGCGTCCGTTTTGAGGTGTCATCTCCGACCGAAGGAGGAGGTGACATCTCAAAACAAAGGTAACGTGAGTACTTTCGTTCAGAGATGTCACCTTCTCGTGCCTCGAAAATGACACTTCTTCACTAAATCATTAGGTAACCTAAGATTTTTTCGCCAAATAAAAAGTTGAGATCGCGCCTAATTGTCGGGGTGACTGCCAGTCACCCCGACAATACGCTCGGTCATCAGATCTATATGAACACAAGCATCGAATCCTTAGTAAGGCCCAATATTCTGGCCTTAAAACCCTACACGTCGGCTCGCGATGAGTTTCAATCGGCCCCCTCCGCGGCTGTTTCCCCGTCTGAAATGGTGTTTTTAGACGCCAATGAAAACAGCCTCGGCGGCCCGTTGGAGGAAGATTACAGCCGTTATCCTGATCCGCACCAAAAACGGCTCAAAGCCATCATCGGCGCACAACGAAACCTGCTTTCCGGGCAAATTTTCCTTGGAAACGGCTCCGACGAGGCCATTGATTTGCTGATTCGCGTGTTTTGCGAACCCGGTCGCGACGCGGTTTTGCTACTGCCGCCCACTTACGGTATGTACGCCGTACAAGCGGCCATCCAAAATGCGCGCATCGAACGCATTCCCTTGAAACCGGATTTTAACCCGGATATTCCGGCGATTCGCAAGGCAGGCAAGGATTGCAAATTGCTGTTTCTATGTTCGCCCAACAACCCGACCGGAAACCGTTTCGCGACAGAAGACGTGCGGGAAATCCTGTCGTTTTTCCCCGGCATAGTGGTCGTCGACGAAGCCTATATTGATTTTTCAGCAACGCCTTCTTTGACCGGTTTGATAGATGAATTCCCGAATTTGGTAGTGTTGCAAACCTTTTCCAAAGGCTGGGGTTTGGCCGGTTTGCGCGTGGGTATGGCGTTTTCAAACGCATTTATCATTCAAATGCTGGATAAAATCAAATATCCGTACAACCTTGATGTAGTTACCATGCGTTTACTTGAAACGGCGCTTCAATGCGGCTCGGTGGTGCAGGAAAAAATTGATACTTTGCTGGAAGAAAGGAATCGTTTGGCAGCCGGATTAAACAAAATCCCTTGTGTAAAACAGGTTTTCCCAAGCGACGCCAACTTTTTGCTTGTGCGCGTAAGCGATGCGGATGCGATATATGCCCGGCTATGCGCGCAAGGCATGGTGGTGCGCAACCGCAGCAAAGAAATCCATTGTGAAAATTGTTTACGTATTACCATTGGCGCGCCGGACGAAAATGATCGCCTACTGGATTTAATGAAAGATTTATAAAAACCACCACCAAAATCCAATCCCAATCCCAAAGCCTTAATTATCAACAGCTTACAAACAAAGCCCTGAAAGGGCGTCATCACCAGCCCTGGGTGCAACCCTGGGCGTGTACGCGAAACACATGAAACAACCCATCCTCTTCATCGACCGCGACGGCACCCTCATCGCCGAACCTCAGCCCGATCAGCAAGTCGACAGCTTAGAAAAACTGGAATTCCTGCCCGGCGCCATCTCCCATTTAGCCGCCTTAGCCCGCGAAACCGATTTCCTGCTCGTCATGGTCACCAACCAGGACGGACTCGGTACCGCAGCATTTCCAGAGGAAACCTTCTGGCCGCCCCAGCAAAAAATGTTAAAAACATTTGAAAATGAAGGCGTTGTGTTTCATAGTATCCACATCGACCGCTCTTATCCGCATGAAAACCTGCCGACCCGCAAGCCCGGTACCGCCATGCTCAGCGCATACATGAACGGCGATTACGACCTGGAACACTCCTACGTCATCGGCGACCGCATGACCGATGTGCAATTAGCCAAAAACTTGGGTTGCAAGGCCATTTTTTTACAAAACGAAACCGCGCGCGCGGCTTTAAAAACCATCGCGGACAACATGCCGGAAGAATCGCGCAGCCAATACAACCCGCCGGCAACCGACCAAACCCTCGAACTGATTGCGGAAGACTGGTACGCCATATACCGGTTTTTAAAATTACCGCCCCGCAAAGTCGCGCACCGCCGAACCACCAAGGAAACGGATATACGAATTGAACTAAACCTCGACGGCAGCGGCAAAAGCAAGATCACAAGCGGCATCGGCTTTTTTGATCACATGCTCGATCAATTGGTCCGCCATGGCAACATCGACCTTGAACTGGAGGCGCGCGGCGATTTGCATATTGATGAACACCACACCATCGAAGACACCGCGTTGGCCCTCGGCGAGGCATTTTTACAGGCTTTGGGCGACAAACGCGGCCTCGAACGTTACGGATTTGACGCGCCTACGCGAATGCTCCTGCCCATGGACGATGCCCTCGCCGACGTAGCCATTGATTTCGGCGGCCGGCCCTGGATCGTGTGGGATGCTGAATTCAAACGGGAAAAAATCGGCGACATGCCCACCGAACTGTTCTTCCATTTTTTCAAATCCTTTTCCGATGCCGCCCGTTGTAATTTGAACATTCGGGTGCAGGGCCAAAACGAACACCATAAAATAGAGGCGATATTCAAAGCCTTTGCGCGCGCGCTCAAACAAGCCGTTCGCCGCGATCCGAAAAGCAAAGCGTTGCCAACCACAAAAGGCGTACTTTAATCCCATAATTGCTTGAAGATGAAAGTAGTAATCGTAAAATACAACGCCGGAAACGTGCAATCGGTTCGCTTTGCGCTGGAACGTTTGGGCGTGCAGGCCGCATGGACCGACGATCCCGAAGAAATTCGGCAGGCCGATCGCGTGATTTTTCCCGGCGTTGGGGAAGCCTCCTCGGCGATGGAATATTTGAATGCGACGGGATTGAGCAAAGTCATTGCAGGATTATCCCAACCGGTATTGGGCATTTGTTTAGGTTTGCAGTTATTTTGCAAACACAGCGAGGAGGGTAACACCGACTGCCTGAATATTGTGGACGTGCAGGTGCGTAAGTTTCAGTCTGTCAAGACATTAAAGGTGCCGCATATTGGTTGGAACACCGTTGAGAACCTGCAAGGCCCCTTGTTTAAAGGCATTGAACCTGATACGCGCTTTTATTTTGTACACAGTTTTTACGCCGAAGCAAGCCCTTTTACAACGGCTTCTACGGAATACGGACTTAATTTTAGCGCCGCCATGCAACGGGATAACTTTTTTGCCGTTCAGTTTCACCCAGAGAAATCGGGACCGGCTGGGAGCCTGTTGTTGCAAAATTTTTTAAGCTTGTAAAACCTATTGCGGCGGAGTAACACCACATTCGATTCATTCATAAGCAAATACAACCATGGATATCATTCCTTCATTCGACCTTTTAGACGGCAAACTCGTCCGCTTGCGACAAGGCGATTTTGAACAAAAAACCGTGTATCCGGCCGATCCCTTCGAACTGGCGCAACAATTAGAGGAGTCTGGCATTCGTCGGCTGCACATGGTCGACCTTGACGGCGCGCGTTCCGGAAATCCGTCCAACCTGCATATTTTGGCCAAAGTGGCCGCCCGCACCCGCCTTGAAATTGATTATGGCGGCGGTTTGCGCTCTATTCCCGCTCTTAAACAGGTGTGGGATGCCGGGGCAGCTTTGTTTTCTGTCGGCAGCGTAGCGGTATTGGCGCAGGATGAATTCCGGGCCTGGACGGAACGATTTGGGCCTGACAAATTTTTGGTGGGCGCTGATGTCCGCGACCGGAAAGTTGCGGTACATGGTTGGAAAGACCAAACAGAGGTCGCTTTGTTCGATTTTATTCAACAAATGCACTTTTTGGGCATTCGCAAAATATCGGTGACGGACATTGAACGTGACGGCGAATTATCCGGCCCGGCGATTGATCTATACCAGGATATTATCCAACAATTCCCTGATATTGAATTAGTTGCGAGTGGCGGCATCCGCGACGTGGCTGATTTGGAAGAACTTACTACCTTAGGTTGCGCAGGCGCCATTGTAGGAAAAGCGTTTTACGAAGGCCAAATTCCGCTTCAATATTTCAGGGTCAGCACAAAAGTGTAATCATGCTGGCAAAAAGAATTATTCCTTGTTTGGACATCAAAAACGGCCAAACGGTTAAAGGTATTCAGTTTGAACAACTGCGCTTTGCCGGTGATCCCGTTGTCTTGGCGGAATTGTACGCCCGACAAGGCGCGGACGAATTAGTATTGCTTGATATTACGGCCACACAGGAAGGGCGCAGCACCTTTGCCGACCTCGTGTTGCGCACCGCGCGCGTGCTGGATATTCCGTTTACAGTGGGCGGCGGCATTCGCTCTGTGCAAGAGGTAGAGGCTTTGCTTCAGGCTGGCGCTGATAAAATTAGCGTCAATTCGGCATCCATCAAACGGCCCGAATTGCTGAATGAACTTTCGGATTACTTTGGCGATCAATGTGTTGTGCAAGCCGTGGACGCGCGCCTTCACGAAGACGGTCAATGGTACGCCTATATAAACGGCGGTAAAATTGCCACCGAGCGCCTGGTGCTCGACTGGGTTCGGGAAGCCGCCGACCGGGGTGCAGGTGAAATCCTGCTGACCTCCATGCTGCACGACGGCTCCAAGGACGGTTTTGCGCTGGAATTGACCCGCGCTGTGTCGGAATCCGTGCCCGTGCCAGTCATCGCTTCCGGGGGCGCCGGAACCAAACAGCATTTCCTGGATGTGTTTGAACAAGGCGCTGCGGATGCCGCTTTGGCCGCCAGCGTGTTTCATTTTGGTGAAATCCCGATTCCCGAACTCAAACAGTTTTTGCAGGAGCATGGGGTTTCGGTGCGTATGCCTTAAATAGTTTCACGCAAAGCCGCAACGCGCGTACACGCTACTCTTAGCGCCTTTGCGTCTTT
>JBAXTB010000101.1:0-16557 GCA_037130425.1 Bacteroidota bacterium | reverse complement strand
ATAAGGCCGGAAGCAGCCTGGGCAGGGCTTGGTCGGTCATTTTATGACTCAATTTAAACCAACGCCTATGACCATTCTCATCCTAAACGGCCCCAACCTCAACCTCCTCGGCAAACGCGAACCCGACATATACGGCAGCCGCAGTTTTGAAGACTATCTCGCCGATTTGCGCGCCGAGTTCCCGGAACTCACGCTCGAATACGTGCAAAGCAACCACGAAGGCGTACTAATCGACACCCTGCACGAAGCCGGGTTTCGGGTAGCCGGGATTGTGTTCAACGCGGGGGCGTACACGCATACGTCCATTGCGCTGGCAGATGCCGTGGCTGCCATTCCCGCGCCGGTCATTGAGGTGCATATTAGCAACGTGCATCAGCGCGAAGCGTACCGGCATCATTCGTATTTGTCGGCCAAATGCAAGGGCAGTATTGTGGGTTTGGGTTTGGAGGGTTATCGGTTGGCCGTGCTTTATTTGCAAAAAATGGGTTTGTGAATAAACAGGAGCGCTTACCTTTGGGGCGGCTTTCTGCGTGTTCACCCCCTACCCCTGAAGGGGAGTTGACCCGAAGAAAGCATTGACAATCAACCATTCTTCGGATCAACTAACAAAGATAATGTTAGAATATCTAATGTTACAAGATTGAAAATCAATGCTTTCTTCGGATCAACTCCCCTTCAGGGGTAGGGGGCCAACACGCGAAGACTAATGTTCCTTTATCACTACTTGACTTTAATTGGATTATTTACACCATGTCAGATATCTTCGAACAAGTGCGCCAAACCATTGATGCCATCGCGGCGGAAGCCCCGGTAAATATGGAAGCGCTGGAACAATTCCGGATTCAATATTTAGGCGCCAAAGGGACCGTGAAGGCGCTGATGGAGGAAATGCGCAACATCCCGAACGAGCGCAAAAAGGAGTTTGGCCAATTGGTGAATGCCCTGAAACAAGGCGCTGAGGAAAAATTCCAGACCCTTAAGGCTGAAATGGAAGCCCTGACGGAAAACGCTGCCGCCAAGCAGTTTGACCTCACGGCGCCCGGCGAACCGCTCGCAGTGGGTTCCCGGCACCCGGTGGCGGTGACGCTTAACCGTATTGTGGATATTTTTACCCGCATCGGTTTTTCGGTAGCCGACGGTCCGGAAATTGAAGACGACTGGCACAATTTCACCTCCATGAACACGCCGGAAGACCACCCGGCCCGCGACATGCAGGACACTTTTTATGTGGTGGATGCGCCGGGGATGCTCCTGCGCACGCACACCTCGCCCGTGCAGGCGCGCGTGATGGAAAACCGCAAACCGCCCATCCGCATCATTGCGCCGGGCCGCGTGTACCGCAACGAAACGATTTCTACCCGCTCGCACTGCCAGTTTCATCAGGTGGAAGGGCTTTATATTGACGAAGGCGTATCTTTTGCCGACCTGAAACAAACCCTGCTGTATTTCGCGCAGGAAATGTTCGGCGCGCCGAAAATACGGCTGCGACCCTCGTTCTTCCCTTTCACCGAACCTTCGGCTGAAATGGACATCTGGTTAGGCACCGACACGGAAAAGAACTACCGCCTCACCAAGGGCACCGGCTGGCTCGAAATTCTTGGCTGCGGCATGGTGGACCCGCAAGTGCTTGAAAATTGCGGCATCGACGCTACAAAATACAGCGGTTTTGCCTTCGGTATGGGTATTGAACGCCAAACGCTGCGGCTGTATGAAATCGGGGATATTCGATTGGTTTTTGAGAACGATGTGCGGTTTTTAAGGCAGTTTTCGGCGGCGATGTAGGGGAATGGTGGACGGTGGACGGTAGACGGTAGACGGTGTGACGGAGTGACGGAGTGTTGGGGCAGTTTTAAAATAGCGCAATATGAATGTTTTGGTCTAATTCCGGGACTTTATGATCCTGCCCCCTACCGATACACCGTCACATCCCCCTGATACTGCAATTCCTCCTGATCCACAAAACGCACAAACGCGTAATACGCAAACACGCCCGTTACCGCCTGGCCTTTCACCAAGCCATTCCAGCCCAAATTCGGTTCATTCAACGGAATATCGCGCGTTTCATATACCAAACTGCCCCAACGGTCATAAATACGCAGCAAGGTAATCGTTGTGGCTGCCGGACCGCTAAACCCGGTAAAATGATCGTTCGGGTAAGGCCGATCAGGTCCAAACACGTTCGGAAAGTACACCGGACGTTTTTTATTCACCTTCACCAACACTGTATCAAAGGCCGTGCAACCCGTTTCATCGGTTATTTTAATGATATACAACTGGTCGCTGATGCCCGTAATATCCGGCTCAGCGCAATCCGTGCAACTCAGGCCCAGCGGCGGCGCCCATTGAAAATCAACCGGGCGACCCACCGGCGCGGTCAGGGTGCTGACGTGAAATGAATAACCCAAATCAATGGTCGTATCGGCCGGTGTGGCAATCACGACCAAGGGTGGCGGCTGTTTAATGGTGGCAAAAACCGAATCCTGGCAACCGTGCGCGTCCTTGATTTTCACCCAATAATCGCCCGCAAGCAGTTTCGTTAAAGTGTCTGTACCGACGTACGTATTGCCATCGGCGCTAAATTGATACGGTTTTATGCCGCCGGAACCTTCCACCCTGATTTCACCTTCAGGCACGCCGTTGCAGATCAAGTCCACTACATCAATCAGTTTGACGGCCACATCTTCCGGCTCGGTGATGAACACCTGGCCGATGATATTACATTCGTTGCCGTCGTACACCGTCACGGTGTATTGACCAGGCGCCAAACCCACGGCTTTTTGGGTCGTTTGACCATCCGACCATTTATATTTAAAATTTTCTACCCCGCCGGCCGCATTAGCCTTTGCCATCCCGTCATTGGCGCCAAAACACGTAACATTAATCGTGTCCATTACAAGCGCCAGTGGTGGATTATCGGTGACTGTAACGACAAAAGTGCCTTCGCACAATTCGGCGTCCTGGCCCAATATGGTGTACACCCCGGCCGCTAATCCGTCCTGGACGTTTTTGTTCGGAACATACCCGCTGCCCCAGTCAAATTTAAACGGCGTCGTGCCATTAATTATATGCAGGGTAATCACCCCATTATCGTCGCCGAAACACAGCGGTTTTTGTACATCGGCATTTACCTTCAAAATTTTCTCCTGGACAAATATACTGAGGTCGGTCTGGCAATTATTGGCGTCTTTAATGGCTAATTTATAAACGCCTTGGCTCAATCCGGAAAGGACACTATCGGCAGCAAAAGGGCCACCGTTCCAACTAAACAAGTACGCCGGCGTGCCCTTTTTGATATTCTTAATCGTAATGGAACCGTTGGTGCCGCCATTGCAATCCGGCACACCGATCAGGGTGTCCACTACCACGTCGGGAAACACGTTTATATTCTTAATGTCGGTGATTTTGCACTCGCGGCCCTGCGCCGTTTTGGCTGTCACCGTCAGCGCGATCGGGTGTATGCCGGGTTGATTGAACTGCACCGTATGCGGCCCTTTCGTTGTGGCGTTTTTTGGGGCTGCGTCGCCGCCGAAACTCCATTGCCAAGCCGAAATGGCGCCGAACGGACTGGAAGAAGCATCCACCATTTGAATCGGCGTACCAAGACAAACTGCCGCAGGAACGGTTGTAAAATCCGCCTTTGGGCCTAAAAACTGACCAGAACCACCAAATTCTACAGAAAAACCATTTCCAGTGGTCGAAAAATTATTCACCACCAAGGCATACGTTTCACCAGCCACCATATCGAGCGGGGCCAGCCAGGCGTTGTCGCCCGGATCGCTGCAACCGGCGTCTTCGCTCACATCAGGATCGCCTGCGACCAACCCTGTGGGACCAAGGCAAGCCGTAGAATTCACCCCCGGCGTTTCCCCCGACGCCATACAACGCACCACTTGTTTGCCACTACAATCCCCTACGCCATTTGGCAGGCGATAAACCACAAAATCAAGGTCGTCGGAAGGGTTATTCGGCGTCAGGGTAAATTCAAGGGTACCTGATTGCGAACAGGTCCACACGTACCAGGTTGAATTGGTTTCGTAATTGGTTCCCTGTCCGTTGAAAAAACAAGACGCATCGTTTAATTCCTTTATGTCAAAACCCGCGCCTACTACACTTTTCACCACGAAGGGCGATTTATCACACAAAATTGCGGCTGTCGGACAGTCGGAAGTAGCCGTTTCCACCGGGTTATAGTTGTTGATGCACAATTGAAAGGTACCGGTTTCGTTGTTGACGCCCTGCACCCGAATCAGGTAGGTGGTGCCGGGAAACAAACCGCCCTGATAACCTTCCACGATGTTGTTTGCACCCGCCGCACTCTGGCACTCCAACTCGTCGAGCGTGCCCCCGCAAGCGCCCCCGTACAAGGCAAATTGCGGGCGTTTGAGGGTTCCGCCGGCATTTTGCACGGTTGCGCCGCGTATAGTAATCGTCACATCTGTATATTGGGCCACAAAAGAAAACCAGACATCATGCTGGCTGGCGCTAAAACATCCGGGCGGGCCGTATAAAGAAGCCGTCGCGCCCACATTGGTATAAGCAGCCACCGGGCTGCAAAAATTTGTGACATCCGCAATTTGAATCGGCGTAGCGCATTCGTCATTGGAAGGTTGTGCCCACAACACCTGCAACGTGCCGCACATCAGTAAAAGGGCGAGGGTAAGTTTTCTCATGGTACTAAAATAGAGTGGTTAAAAGGTTTTTGGGTAAAACATATAACCAAGACGCAAAAACAGGGTAAATTGTTGGTCTGATACAATGTCAAAGTTTTCTTAAAATTACGGACAAAAATCCGGATTTCGAAATGAAACAGGCGTTAAACGGTTAAAATTTGGGCTGAATCGTACATGATAACGCACGAACCGAAAATATAAACGTATTTTGATCTCTTAAATTACCGAAATGCCATTCCCGGCAAAAATGCTACTTTTGCTGCCGCAGGGTCGCGCGGCGTCTCCGGAGCAAAGGCAAACGCCCGCTCGAACGAACGCAACAGCCGCTTGCACCCTGCCATTCGCCATTATGACGCGTCATATCCCGAACATCATCACCCTTTTCAACCTGTTTTTTGGTTGTTGCGCCCTGCTTTTTACGTGGAACAACGAACCCGTCACCGCCGCTTGGTGTACGGCCGCTTGTTTTGGCTGCGACTACCTCGACGGCATGTTGGCGCGGGCCTTGAACGTGCATTCGCCGCTGGGAAAACAATTGGACTCACTGGCCGATGTCGTCAGTTTTGGCGTCGTACCCGGCGCGATGATGTACAAGTTGCTTGAAATGTCGCTGTGCCACGGACAAGGCGGGGTTTGCATCGCCGCGCTGCCGGCCTTCGGACTGAGTATGGTTTCAGCGTTGCGCCTTGGGAAATTCAACTTAGATACCCGTCAAACGAATTATTTTATCGGTTTAACGACCCCGGCTTGTACGGTATTCGTGCTGGGATTTAGTTTGGCCGTGCAGCACCATCGTTTCGGCATCGACGCCTGGGCTTTGCAACCGGTGTTGCTGTACGTTTTAACCGCCGCGTTATCCGTTTTACTCATTACAGAAATTCCCATGTTGGGGATGAAAATAAAGAAATTTGACCTGGCCGGCCTGCGCATTCCCTTGTTGTTTATCGGGGTGTTTTTGGTAGCCCTCTGGTTTTTAAAAGAACTGGCCTTACCGGCCATTATCGTTTTTTACATTGTCTATTCAATCGTGTTTAAACATGAAATTTTTCGCGGAAATTAACATTATGCCCCACAAGGAATTGTTGGATCCTCAGGGCAAAACCGTTTTGAACAACCTGAGCCACCTCGACCTGTCGGGCGTAAGCGACGTGCGCATCGGACGGCACGTTCATATTGCGTTGGAGGCCGCTTCAGAAGCAGAAGCGCGTCAGAAAGTGGAAACAGCCTGCCAAAAACTGCTGGCCAACCTGATTGTGGAAACCTTTACTTACGAGCTTAAACACGCCTAAGCGCAGTACCATGCTCTATATCGTCCCGACGCCCATCGGCAACCTCGAAGATATTACCCTGCGTGCCTTGCGCGTGCTGAAAGAGGTAACTGTGGTGCTGGCGGAAGATACGCGCACCAGCCGCCGCCTGCTCGATCATTACCAGATCAGTACGCCGTTGCGGGCTTTTCACGCGCACAATGAGCATACGGTGGTCGACCGCATTGTCGACGAACTGGCTTCGGGCGCTACAATGGCCTTGGTTTCGGATGCCGGTACGCCGGGTATCAGCGATCCCGGCTTTTTGCTGGCACGCGCCTGTATGCGCAAGGGCGTTCGGGTGGAATGTTTGCCCGGACCAACCGCTTTTGTCCCCGCATTGGTGGCCAGTGGTTTACCTTGCAGTACCTTTCACTTTGAAGGTTTTTTACCCCACAAAAAGGGCCGCCAAACCCGGTTGAAATACTTAGCCGCGTTGCCCCACACCTTTGTGCTGTACGAATCGCCATTCCGATTGATGAAATGCCTGGAAGAACTCAGCGTTGTATGCGGCCCCGACCGCATGGCCTGTGTTGCACGGGAATTAAGTAAATTATACGAAGAGGTAAAAACCGCATCGCTTCAGGACTTGAAAACACATTTTGGCCAAAAAGACGTAAAGGGCGAAATTGTGCTGGTCGTAAGCGGGAGCGAATCGGGGACTACCCTTCCTTCCGATCATTAAACTTGTTGTGGGTAGCCCCCCACCGCAACAAACCTACAAACTGTTGCCGATGAACCGGTTCCGTATTGTCGGGCTGCTCTGCCTGATCCTGGGCCTGCTGCCTGCGCTCAACGCCCAAAAACTTGCCGATCTCAAAAAAAGTGGAGAAAAATACTTCGCCAACGCCCACTGGCAGGAGGCGCGGCAGTATTTGAGTCAATACCAGGATCAAAAGCCCGGCGATTTGGTCGTGCTCACTAAATTAGGCATTGCACTCTGCCAGTTACACCAGGCCGATCAGGGACTAAAATACCTCGAATATGTGCTGAAACAGAATCCAAACAGCACCGACCCGGAATTGTATTACAACCTGGCGCGCGCCCTGCACGGCAAACAGGAATACGAAAAAGCCATTGTTTATTATAAATCTTTCCTGCGGGTTTGCGGCGAACGGCATCCTTTGCGCGCAAGCATTCCCGACCAAATTCGCCGATGCCTGAGCGGCTTAACCGTGACCACAAACGAAACCGTTGCTTTAGTGGAAAACATGGGCGACCGCATCAACACCGAAGGCGATGAATACGCGCCGGTGGCTTCGGTTAACCACGCTGACCGCATTTATTTTGCTGCCGCTAAACCGGGTTGCACAGGCGGTTTGCGCAACGACGCCGGCTTAGAAGACGAAGATGCAGGCCATTGGTGCGCCGATATGTTTGTCGGCGAACTCAAACCAAGCGGCTGGGAACTCGCCGCGCCCTTAGGCAGCCTGCTTAACACCGCCCGACATGAAGCGCCCTTAGGTTTTAATGAAAACGGGTATATTTTGTACTATTTCCGCGGATTTACCTTGTACAGCGGTGAAATACTAAATGACACAGCCGGCCGCAAAGATGAGTATGCGGTGCAGTCGCCCAAGTTTAAAAGTTCCATGCGGCCGGAAGAAGGCGATGGATCGCCTTATTTTTTTAACGATACCATTATGTTGTTTGCCAGCCGCAGACCCGGCGGCCAGGGCGGACTTGATTTGTACCTGAGCATTTTGCGGGACAGCATTTGGAGTGCGCCGGAAAACCTTGGACCTGCCGTAAATTCTGCTTACGACGAAACAACCCCGTTTCTTGCGCGCGATGGCCGCAGCCTGTATTTTAGCAGCAACAACACAAGCGGCATCGGCGGTTTGGATGTGTACAAAGCCGTGTTTGACGACGCAAAACAAGCCTGGCAAACGCCGGTGAACATGGGTTTGCCCATCAATTCGCCCGGCGACGACGCGTTTTTCCGGCTTGCAAGCGACGGTTCCACGGGCATTTTTGCTTCTGATCGTTTGGATAGTTACGGGAAACGGGACTTGTATATCGCGTATTTTAAAGACATTCAAAGCGAACAAACCATTGAACATCAGCCGATTATTTATGCAAAAGTCGGCAAAACAGGCCAAGGTTCAGGCGCGCAAACGGCCGTGCAAACCACCGAAACCGTGCAAATACCCAGCCTCGGCTACGACAGCGACCGGGATATTTCCAGCGGCGATAACCTGAAGGCCATTGAGCAAATTGCAACGACGGCCTTGAAATACCCTTCGACGAATTTCTGCATTACGGTGCATACCGACGAAACCGGTCCGGCTCGTTTTGATTTGTACAACGGCATCAAACGCGCCGAAATCGTGGGTAAAATGCTCAGCGAACGCGGCGTCGCACCCGAGCGCATGATCCTGCGCAGTTGCGGGGCCGCCTACCCGCGCGCGCGCAACGTGCTGGACGCCGCGCCGAACCCGGCCGGACAGAAACTGAACCGCCGGATTGACATTGTACCGATTTCGGCCGATGGAACCCTGCCGTTTGAATTCAAAGCGCTGCAACCCGAAGTGCCCGAATTGATGGTAGCCGGGGCCGCGCAATACTTTGACGAACACACCAAAGGGCTTTTTTATAAATTGGAGGTAGCGGTAACAAGGCAAATTTTGAATAACGAAGCCTTGTCGATGTTTAGCGATCTTATGATTGAAAGCAAGTCAGGTTCGGGCAGTTACCGGTACACCGCAGGACTGTTTTCGCAATTTGCGAAGGCGAGCGTCTTGCGCACCGAACTGTTGAAACAGGGATTTACAGACGTACAAGTGGTCGCGTACCTCAATGGTATCCGGATATCGAAGCCGGAAGCCGTTGGGTTAATAAAAAAATATCCCGATCTTGCATCATTTATAAAAGGCTAATTATTATGACAATACATCCGCAGCTCGGATTTTTACGCGAAAGCATCAAACATATACGGGAAACGGGAAGTGTTGCGCCGAGCTCGCGTTTTTTATGCCGAAGCATTGCATCCAAAATTGATCCTGAAAAAGCGCAGGTTGTGATCGAATTAGGTCCGGGAGACGGCGTGATTACCCGCTATTTATTGGAGCGACTCAAGCCCAATGCCCGTCTGCTGATTTTTGAAATAAACCCGGTGTTTGTCGAAAAAATCAAAAGCACTTTTCAAGACCCGCGCCTGACGGTCATCCATGATTCAGCCGAACATATCGGGCGGTATTTGACGAAGTACGGCATCGAAGCGGTGGATTATGTGGTTTCAGGCATTCCGTTTGTGATGTTGCCCGATGTGTTGGTAGAGGACATTACGGCTGCCTGCAAAACCTGGTTGCGCGCGGGCGGCGGTTTTATCCAGTTTCACTACAGCCCTATTTTGATTAATTTTTATCGAAAACTCTTCGGAAACGTAGATGTTGATTTCATTCCATTGAATATTCCGCCGGCTTTTGTCGTTTATTGTCGAAAATGAATAAAATGAAGCAATTACTATTTCTGGTTTTAGTCCTGTCTTTCCTGTTTTCGGCCTGCGGACCAAACTATTTTTATCAATCTTCGAAAGATATTCCAAACGGCGTATGGCGCTATCAAGATACGCTGGATTTTCCGTTTACCATTGAAGATACGGCCGCTTTATACCGAATGTATATTGATTTTAGCCATGCCGATACTTTTCCGAATCAGAATTTGTACATGAAAATTTCGACGCTGTTCCCAGATGGCAAACGCGTCAGCAACCCATATTCATTCGATTTTTTTAATCCGCAAGGCGCGTCAAATGGTTCCTGTTCAGGGCATCGCTGCAGTTTGAAAGCGGTGTTGCAGGAAAACGCCGTGTTCAGACAGCCTGGCAAATATGTCCTCACGTTCGAGCAGTTTATGCGCAAAGACGCGGTGCCGGGCATTCGTTCTGTTGGATTAATACTCGAAAAAACCAAAGAAAAGCGTTAACTTGCCCGGCTTATACTTGTCCGGCACATGAAAATAAAAACAGTCCTGCTCTTTTGGCTACTGGCGGTCAAAGGAATTTCCGCACAATCTGGCTTTGAACTTCCCTCAGGCCTGCGGCAGGTTGATATTCCTTTTGAGTACACCAATAATTTTATCATCGTGACCCTTTTGGTCAATGATGCGCTCCCTTTAAAGTTCATTTTTGACACCGGGGCGGAACATACTATTTTGAGCAAACGCCAGGCCGGCGACCTGCTCAAAATACACTTTGAACGCGAATTTAAAATTACCGGTTCCGACCTGACGACCGAACTCACGGCTTATTTAGCTCGACAAATAAAATTCGAAATTCCGGGCAGAACGATTGCACCGAAAGAAGACATTTTAGTCTTGAAAGAAGACTATTTCCGCTTTGAAGAATATGCCGGGGTGAATGTACACGGCATTTTGGCCGGCAACGTATTCTCAAAATTTATTTTTAAAATCAATTACCAGCGGAAAATCATCACCCTGTACGATCGCAAGTATTTTAAAGCCAAAGAGCTGCAGGGATTTCTGTCCTTTCCGATTGAAATTCTGCGCAATAAAATTTACATCAACACCAAATTACAGGTACTCCGCGATTCCGTAGCCCCGGTAAAACTATTGATCGATACAGGCGCTGGGCTGGCATTGCTGTTGTTTACCAATACACATCCCTTGCTCCATCCCTCCGCCAATGCCATTCCCTCCAATATCGGCATGGGCCTCGGCGGCTACCTTGAAGGCTACACGGGGCGCACTTATGCCCTTGAACTCGACAGTATTTCGCAGTATAATGTAATCAGTTATTTCCAGTCGACAGATTCTTCACAAAACATTGATTATCTGAACTCCCGCAACGGATTGATCGGCAACAGCCTCTTGAGCCGCTATCAGGTAATGATCGATTATGCCGATTCAAAAATATGGCTTAAACCAAGCAAAGATTTTCGAAAAGCCTTTGTGTACGACCGCAGCGGACTCAGTTTTATTGCCTCCGGACCGTTCTTAAACGAGTTTTTGGTGCAAAATGTACTACTCAACTCCCCGGCCTGGAATGTTGATATTCGCAAGGGAGATGAATTAGTAAAACTCGGCCCCTTCCCGGTCGCGATGCTTTCCCTCGACGATATACAAAAGACATTGCAGCGCAAAGCTGGTAAAAAGATAAAAATCGTACTTCGCCGAGACGGCAAACGCATCAAGAAACACTTGATTCTCAAGGATTTGTTGTAGTCTGCTTGCGGTTCCAATACCAATACATCGGCACGCCCGTGAGCATCAGCACCGTACCAATGGCTGCCTCGCGCGGGTGCGTGAAGCAGGTAATGATGATGAGCGCCGCGCAAAACAGCACAAACAAAGCGGGTACCACCGGGTAACCCCACACCCGATACGGCCGTTCCGCATTGGGGGCGCGTTTGCGCATCACAAACACCCCGAACGCCGTAGCGCCGTAGAAAAAGAAGGCGGCAAAAATCAACATATCGGTCAACTGATCGAAACTTCCCGACAATACCAGCAAACAAGCCCATAAACCCTGCATCCACAGCGCCGGATTGGGTGTGTTAAACTCCGGGTGAATGTCGGCGGCGCGGCTGAAAAAAAGGCCGTCGCGCGCCATCGCGTTGTACACGCGCGGGGGCATGAGGATGGTGCTGTTGGTGCAGCCCATCGTGGTAATCAGGATGATAATGGAAATCAGCGTGGCGCCGAAATTGCCCGCAAAATGCCGCACCACAGCCACCGCTGCAATCTCGTTTTGTGTTTTGTACACCCCGATGATCTCGTCGATTGGCAACACATACAGATAAGTGAAATTGACTAACAAGTACGCGCCGATAATCACCAACATGCCGAAAAACAAGGCCAAAGGCAGGTTTTTGTTTGGATTTTTGATTTCTCCTCCGATAAACCCGACCGTGTTCCAGCCTTCATACGCCCAAAACGCCGCCAGCAAAGCTGCAAACATAGCCTTGATAAAAGTAAAATCCGTCCAGGCGTGCGGCGTGTACGAAATCGACGGCGTTTGAAAATTGCTGAAACTGCCGCCGCCGAACAACAAACCTGACACCACAATCATGCCTAAGCCCACAATCACCAAGCGCGTCACCCAGGTACTCAGGGCTGCCGCGCCTTTGAGTCCGCGCGTATTTAGGTAGGTAAGCACCAGAATCAGCAAGATGGTCAGCCCTTTCACTCCGAAATTTTCAAAGGGTTTGAACACGCCGATTTCGATATTTTCAATGGTTGCCGGCAAATGCGGCAAGGGAATCATGGCGTTAAAAGACTGGGAAAACACGTAGGCAATAGAAGCCACCGCCGCTGTTTTAATTACAGCAAAAGTGCTCCATCCCCATAAAAATGCCGTAAATCGACCGTAAATTCGTTTAAAATACACGTATTCGCCCCCGGAATCCGCCATCATACCGGCAATTTCGGCGTTGCTCAAAGCGCCGCACAAACTGATGACGCCGCCCAATACCCAGGCCCAGAGCACCAGATCGGGTGAAAGCAATTCGGAGGACATGGGCGCCACTTTTTTGTACACGCCCGATCCGATGACCGAACTTACGACTAAAATAGTGGCGGCTGAAAGGGACAGGGTGCGGGCCAATTGGCCCTGTTGTTTTTCCATCATGGAACAAACGTAGTGAGAATATCGAATATCGAACAGAAGAATATCGAATATCGAAGGGGGCTTCGGGTTGGGGATTTGATGTAGCGTTATATCGCCAAACCGCTGTGCCGCCAAGGATTGAATATGCTGTTAGATCAGCACCTTCTCAAAAAAAATCCCAACTAAATTTGCGCAACCAAAAAGTTGCACATATATTTGCAACCTAAAAGTTGCGCAACTGAACTTTGAACCATGAAGCAGGATATATTTCAGGCCATTGCTGACCCTACCCGCAGGGCCATTTTAACCTTACTTGCCATACAGGCATTAACGCCGAATGTAATGGCGGAAAAATTTGATATGAGCCGACAAGCCGTATCAAAGCACATTAAAGTATTACAGGAATGCGGCCTGGTTAAACCAGAGCAATCCGGCAGGGAAATTTATTATCACTTTAACCCCCAAAAAATGCAGGAATTGGATCATTGGTTGGCCCAATTCAGGAAAATGTGGGAAACTCAATTCAACCAACTTGACAATGTACTATCCACCATTAAAAAACAAAAACATGAGCCATAATTTGCTATTTGATTTCACCGCCGACAAAGCGGCCAAAACGGTTTTCATCACCCGGGAATTTGATGCCGAACTTTCATTGGTTTGGGATGCCTTTACCAGGCAGGAAATACTGGACCAATGGTGGGCGCCCGCGCCTATGGTGTCCAAAACGAAATACATGCATTTTGAAGTCGGCGGAAAAAGATTTTATGCCATGGTAAGTCCTGAAGGCGCAGAGCGTTGGGCCATTCAGAAATATACGTCCATTACGCCGAAAACCAATTTCAAAATGTACAATGTCTTTGCCGACAAAGATGAAAACCCTGAATTGTACGGCTCTGATTGGGATTACAGTTTCAGCGAACAAAACGGCATCACAACCGTGCGTATTACCATTTATAATGAATCATTTGATCGGATGGATATGTTGCTTGAAGACTTCCAACGAGGATTTACGATCATAATGGGTACACTCGAGAAATTATTAGCCCAATCGAAATAAAAACAAGATTCCATGATAGAAGAAAACGTAGACAAGATCAAAGCCCAAATTACAGCCTATATCGCCGGCCAACCCGACCCAAAACGCAGTGAAATGCAAACCTTGCACGAGCGCGTACTTCAAATATCGCCTACATGTAAACTATGGTTCGATGATGGTAAAAACAGCGAAGGCAAAGTAGTGGCCAACCCGAATACAGGATATGGGTCTTACACCATAAAATATGCGGATGGCACAAGCAAAGCGTTCTATCGAATTGGGTTGAGCGCCAATACAACCGGAATTTCTGTTTATATCCTTGGTCTTAAGGATAAGAAACACTTAACCGAAACCTACGGTGAAAAACTTGGGAAGGCGAGCGTGACCGGTTATTGCATCAAGTTTAAAACGCTGAAAAATATAAACATTGATGTACTTGAAGCGGCCATTAAATATGGGCTGGAAGCCGATCATTGATATATGTTTTCGACAAACCTGAACGAACAGAAATGAACGGCGCCACCACACCGGCAGGGAAAGTGAAGCGCTGTTAAAAAGCCAAACCCCAAACGCAAAAATCCCCCCTGCCCACTCCCAAATCTTCCTTACCTTCGCCGCCATTCTGATTCCTTTACCTTTTCCTGTGCGCAGCTAAGCGTGCAACCTACAACTCAATGGCAGATTTATCAAAACTAACTGAATTGTCCGCGCAAGTGCGCCGCGACATTGTGCGCATGGTGTACAATGTTCAAAGCGGGCACCCAGGCGGCTCGCTCGGCTGTGCCGAATTTTTTGTTGCTTTGTATGGCGACGTATTGAAACACAGCCCCAAACCTTTCAACATGGAAGGCAAAAACGAGGACTTGTTTTTTCTTTCTAACGGCCATATTTCGCCGGTTTGGTATAGCGTGCTGGCCCGCAGTGGTTATTTCCCGGTAGCAGAACTCAATACCTTTCGCAAACTCAACACGCGCCTGCAAGGGCACCCGACCACGCATGAGGGACTGCCGGGTGTGCGTATTGCTTCCGGTTCACTGGGCCAAGGCATGTCGGCGGCCATCGGCGCGGCATTGGCCAAGCGCATGGACGGCGACAAACGCTGGGTGTTTTGCCTCACCGGCGACGGTGAATTGCAGGAAGGTCAGTGCTGGGAAGCCATTATGTACGCCGCCGGCAACAAGGTGGACAACCTGATTGTAGCGGTGGACTGGAACGGCCAACAGATTGACGGTTCCAACGACCAGGTGCTGAGCCTCGGCAACCTGCCTTTAAAATGGAAAGCGTTCGGATGGGACGTGCTGGTGCTCGAACAGGGCAATAACCTGGAAGCCGTAATCGCCATGCTGCGCAAAGCAAAACGCCGCAGCGGCAAAGGCAAACCGGTGGTGATCCTGATGAAAACCGAAATGGGCCACGGCGTCGATTTTATGGCCGGCACCCACAAATGGCACGGAAAAGCGCCCAACGCGGAACAATTTGCCTCCGCAATGGCCCAACTGCCGGAAACCAGCCTCGGCGATTACTAACATTAAATTCTAACGCTCGGAATCGCTCGTTCGATTTTCGACCCTTGACTTTTGATAAAAATGAAACTCGCAGATATTATTTCCACCGGAACCCGCGCTACCCGCGACGGTTTCGGCGCCGGCCTGCTTGAAGTAGGACGGCAGAACCCGAATGTGGTGGGTCTCACGGCTGACTTGCTGGAATCGTTGCAAATGCAGCATTTTAAAGCCGAATTTCCGGAACGTTTTTTCCAGGTCGGGATCGCCGAAGCCAACATGATGGGCATTGCGGCGGGCCTGGCGATCGGCGGAAAAATTCCGTACACAGGCACTTTTGCCAATTTCAGCACGGGCCGCGTGTACGACCAAATCCGCCAAAGCATTGCGTATTCGCATAAAAACGTAAAAATATGCGCTTCCCACGCCGGTCTTACCCTCGGCGAAGACGGCGCCACCCACCAAATTCTGGAAGACATCGGCATGATGCGGATGCTGCCCGGCATGGTGGTCATCAACCCCTGCGACGCCAACCAGACCCACGCGGCCACCATGGCGATTGCGGAATATTACGGTCCGGTTTACCTGCGTTTTGGTCGCCCGGCCTGGCCAGTGTTCACGCCGGAAAAACAGGATTTCAAAATCGGCAAGGCCCTACACCTGGCTTCCGGTACCGATGTGACCATTTTTGCTACGGGTCACCTTGTCTGGACCTCCATTGAAGCAGCCAAGGAACTCGAAGCCGAAGGTATTTCCTGCGAAGTTATCAACATCCACACCATCAAGCCGCTCGACGAAGAGGCCGTGCTGGATTCAGCAAGCAAAACCCGCGCCGTAGTCGTGGCCGAAGAGCACCAGCGCAACGGCGGTCTCGGCGATGCCATTGCCAATGTGCTGATTAACCAACTGCCGGTTCCGATGGAATATGTAGGCGTAAAGGATTCGTTCGGTGAAAGCGGAAAACCAATGGAACTGCTGGAGAAATACGGCCTTGGAAAGAAGGACGTGGTTTGGGCAGTGAAGGATGTGTTGGATCGGAAGAAGTAGGATTGTTATCCTGAGGCCAAAGGCCGAAGGAGCTGCCGAAGGCAGTTTGAGCGCTCGTAGCGTATTAGTATCACCGATATTACGGAAATAACAGCCGCGACTCATTTGATGATGGGAAGTCATTTGATGAGTCGCGGCTTTTTTATATTTTTTACAGTTTAAGGGTGTATAGATTTGTTGGAATGGATGAGTACCCTTCGCTTGTTCGGCCCCAAACCCCTGAAGGGGCCGATCGCAAGGAGTTGATAATCTCTGCATTGGGGAACGATTGGGATTTGTTTTGAAAAATTCGTTGATTTAGTGTTTCAAAAATAAATGAGCATTCTTCTCCTTCCAAAATCATAGTACCATAAACAACTGATTATTAGTTCCTTGCGATCTGCCCCTTCAGGGGTTTGGGGTGGCCAAGCGAAAACCACAGCAT
>JBAXTB010000100.1:0-16586 GCA_037130425.1 Bacteroidota bacterium | reverse complement strand
TTTACGTTTGCACCGCAGTTGACAATAAAGTCAGCCGGGAAGTCCACATCGCCCACGTGTACGCGGTGGAAGTAGATGTATTGGATGCAGGTTGCCGTGTTGTTCGATGCGTCTTTTGCCGTCCATTTTCTAGTGACATAAGCGCTCAAGTCGTTCACGCCGTTGAAGCCCTGGTTGCAAGCAAGGTCGTGCCAGGTGTCAACATAAGACAAGGTGTACTGTGAACATTCTACTACATCCGGATAAGCATCCGCGATATTCAGCGTGTTTTTCAGGTAGTTCGGATCGTAGGTTGTGATCGGGCAGGACAAATGAACGTCTGTACATTGAATTTCAGGCGCGAGTTTGTCTTCGATTTTAACATTGCCCCAGCATTTGTTGCCACTCACGAGGTGCGTTACGCGCACCTGGTAGGTTTGGCCGATGTCACTTGCATTTACGGTTGCCGGCACCCAAGGACCGTTGCCGTATGGTACCGTTTTATCTAATTCTACAATATAATCGTCATAGCAACCATAGCTGCCTTCAAGAATATCATCCGGTGTAATTTCGGTTACACAATCAACATCAAGGGAAACATACACAAGATCATTGCAAGAAAGCGCAGCCGGCGTGGCAATTACATTTACGATTTTTGATACTGATTGGATGCAACCTGGATCGTTCGGGCCAACCGCTTTCGGCGTGCCGCCGTTCACGGTATATGTGATCGTGTATTGACCAACACCTGCGCCCGGATTAAATACCGTCGCATTTTGGCCGTTGATCGTAAAGCCTTGGCTGGTAATATTGGCGTCGCCTGGCGTACCGGTCAAAGTCACCGGAGCCGAGTACAAACAGAATGGGCCGTCAAGGTTCGAAGTGATTGCCGGGTTCGGATATTGACAAGAATTGCCAATGGTCAAAACCTGACCGATTTCGCTGCGTATCGTTACAGAATAACCAATTGCATCAATATGCACACCGTTTAAGTAGTAGTCGCCGCTATTTGCAGGACTTTCAACTAAGGTAGTGCCAATTGCAACCGGGATCGGCGCAGCAGGAGGAGCAGGGCTGTTCGCTGCGTATAAACCAGTAACCGCAATAACCGTCCAGGTTTTGCCTGTAAGTGATTCAATTTTGATTTGTTCGCCAAACTGACCATCCGCCAGGGTTGTTGCATTGTTTTTACAAACACAAGGATCCGAAATCAGAATCTTAGGTGTGCAACGCACGGAAGGGTTAATCGTTATAACACTCGTACAAGTGCCTACATTATTACACTGATCTTTAATACTCAGCAAGAAATTCTGCGTGGTGCCTGCCTGCGCGCATGTGTACGTCACGGAATTCGGAACGGCTACAAGGGCATTGCTTGGCGTGCAGTTATCGGTGGCGGTGTAGGTAATGCTCGATTGATTAACCACAACCGTTCCGTTGATACTCAAATTCACGGTAAGCGGCTGGCAAGTTACTACCGGCGCCGTAACATCCTGTACGGTAATGGTTTGCGTATAAACTGCCGTATTTCCGCAAGCGTCTGAAGTAGACCAGGTGCGGGTAATGGTATAAGCGTTCGGGCAAGTTGGCGACGGCGCTGAAGTTACCTGATTAAAGGTGACAGGCAATCCGTTCGGTGGCTGAACCGGGAAGGTTTGGCCCTGATTCACCTGACCTGGTGTGGCCGGGAAACTTGCAGAAGGGTTGTTCCAGGTAAAGGAGGCATAAGTCGCGCCGTTGCCAGAAAGGCGCAAGGATTGACCGGCGGCTTCGCTACCGGTTTCAGCAACGCCGATATCCGTAGAAACTAAACCGTTGGCAGGGCCGCCGATTGCAGTCATAACGCCTTCATAACTCAGGAATTGCAAAACTGTACCGCCTTTTACAAAAGCAATACCATCGGATGGCCCGTTTTCAATACCGTTCACCGGCAGGAAAAATGCGATTGTACCGAAGCCGTTGCTTTGGTTTGGAATAATACCGGATAGTGACAGGTTGCCGTAAGTGCCGCCCGTATTGCCGGTTGAACCATTGTAGAAATACAATTCGTAACCGCTCAGGTTGGTACCTGCACGACCCGCAATTTCAACAAATTCATCTACGTCTGTGCCTACATTGTCGTAGTGCAATTCGTTAATCCATACCGGACCGTTGATGATACCGGCTGGGTCGCAACCGTCCGTACCAACCACCGCAGGCGCCGTAGGAACCGGGTCGCTACAAGAAATGGTCACATTAGGAGGCGTTGGCGTAAGAATCGGCGCCTGGGTGTCGCCCACATTAATGGTTTGTGTATAAACAGATGAGTTGCTGCAAGCATCCGTTACTGTCCAGGTGCGTGTTACGATGCGCGAACCTGCGCAAGCGCCGTTCACCTGTGTTTGCATAAAAGTAGCAGGAATAGAAGCCGGCAAAGGATTGATGGTTTGACCAGCATTCAAAGTACCCGGAGATTGAGCAATTGGGCCTACCCAGGTAAAGTTTGATGCAATTTGGCCTGTTCCGGTCAATTGTAAAGAAAGTCCGGCAGCCTCATTTCCTTGTTCCGCTACACCAATATCCGTAGAGAAGATACCAGTTGCGGGGCCGTCTACCGCCTGGAAAACGCCTTCATAACTCAGGAATTGAATCACCATATTGGTAGAAACCTGATACAAAGCGATACCGTCCGGCGAACCGTTTTGGATGCCGTTGGTTGGGTATGAAAATGAAACGGCGCCGAATCCGCTGCCTTCATTGTCAATCGAACCAGTTAACGGGGTTGTCGTATAAACAACACCGCCGTTTCCGTTGTACAGGATAATTTGATAATCCGTAAGGTTGATACCGGCAGAACCGGCAACCTCAACAAATTCGCCAACGTCCGTACCCGAATTGTCATAGTGGAACTCGTTGATCCAGATCACATTCGGTACGGAACCGCTTCCGCTACAGTTGTCCGTTCCTGTGAGTGTTGGCGCAATCGGAAGGTTATCCGTGCAAGCCAGCGTGATGTTGGCAGGCAAAGTACCGTTAAAAGTAGGAGCCGTCTTGTCAGGTGAGTAAGTATAATTCAGCGTACACTGTGTCGTCGTCGTTCCGTCCGTGATGGTATAAGTACGCGGCACAACGGTTGCCGAGCAGTTATTGATTGTAGCTGTTGTAGAGGTAATTGACAAAGTACCGCATGGCGTTCCGGTAATGGAGCCGCCAAGCGCTGTAAATCCTGCGAGTGTCGTAACAGGCGCAGGCAGCGGCGTATTGCAATTGTAAGTGCCGCTTGGTGCAGGCGGACAAGTTACCGTAATACCGCAAGTCGGCACAGAGCAAATTCCAGGATCCGTAATTGGTACATTTAACGTACACCCTGCGCTATTTGCATCGGTAATTGTCACCGTTACATTACCACCGCCGGCAGAACCATTTTGAAGGCGGAATTGAGTAGAAACACCATAGGGAATACCGGTTGCAGCGCCACCGGCAAATTTTGTCACCGTACCGCTGCTTACAGAAAGGCTGTAAGTAGCGCCAAGGCTTACGCCGGTCGGGTTCAAGAAGAACGTAATATAATCGTCCGTAAGGTTATTTGGCGTTGCATTATTATTACAGGCTACATTAGCTAAGCCGCTTGCATTGATGGAGCAAGGCTGAATTGAACAACTTCCCGGATCCACAATCGTTACCTGAATCGAACAGGCAGCGCCCGTTGTTGCATCTGTTATCGTCACAATCACGTTCCCTGCGCCTGCTGAACCTTGTTGCAAGCGAAAAAGATTGGATGAGCCGTAAGGCACATTTGTAGCGGCTGTTGTTCCGTTGAGTAAAACAGAACCTGTATTCACCGTCACATTATAACCAGTACCTAAGTTATTACCGACAGGGTTTAGGTTAAACCAAATAAAATCATCCGCCATGTTAGGCGTTAAATTATTATCTTCACAATGTACGTTCGTCAGTCCTGCACTGGTAATATTGCAGGAAGACAGTGGAGAAACAGTACCGGTAATAATCAAATCGTTATCAGTACCTGTAGGAGAAGAACCGATGCGGCAAGTACCGCCGGAAGCAGGTGTTCCGCCACCCGAAGCGCCACCGTATCCGTATAAGCGGAAGGTAAGCGTGCCTGTTACACCTGTTAAACTGAGCGGCAGATTAAACAAGGTGGAAGTACTTGCATTGTTCGGGATCGTAATCGTACCTAAGTCAGCCGTAAATCCATCCGCACTGCTGCGCAAGGTAGCCGTGTTTGGGCCAGTGGCTGAACTGCGGATATAAAACGAAACCTGCGTCACACTCGCCTGAAAACCGGCGTTTACAGGCAGCGTAAATTCGTAATATTCGTTGTTTGTAATGGCCTGAGCCAGGGTCGTAGCGGCAGCGGTATTAAACCAGCCGTTAGACGAAATACAACCGCCCGCAGCAGCAGCGGCAACCCCTGCACCCCGTTGGAGGATACCGGAACCTGTGTTTGCCGCATTTGTGGTGGAATTGTTGGAAACCTGATTTCCAGGTTGAGCACTTAGCTCCCAAGTTTGTAATTGACCATAGCAGGAAATCTGCAAGGCAATTGCGCAAAGCAAAAATAAAAGTTTTTTCATGAAGATTATGACTAAGTAAACACTGAATTATTAAACAGGAAAATGCTTGACAAACGTCGAAAAGGATTAAAAAGAGGACGCGAAATACAAATTTACCGCATCTTCGTTAACACTGTGCAAAAGTAGCGCCTTATTCTCAGATTTTGGCGCAATATTCGCTTGATCCCCAAAAACTTAACCTTTAAAATTCATACCTTGCACGGCTGTAACGTTATAAGTCTTTTTTGTGTAAAAAATAATCTTTGTGTTTAATTTTTCCAACCTTTTAGAAACTTATTGCGTCATTTATGTATTATATATGCAGATGTGAAGCCGAACTTCAAAGTAACCGAAACTTTCTCATTTAATCACCGTCATAAAGGCATTCGAAGTCCTCAATACTTTGCTGTGAACAACCGACAAAAACCGTAAATTAAGATCATGCGCCAGTTAAAAATTGCTCATAAAATTACCACCCGCGAAAGCCTCGCGCTGGATAAATATCTGAATGACATCGGTAAAATTCCGATGCTCACGCCGGAGGAAGAGGTAAAATTGGCTCAACGGATTCGCGAAGGCGATCAGGACGCGCTCGACGGAATGACCCGTGCGAACCTGCGTTTTGTAGTTTCCGTAGCCAAACAATATCAAAATCAGGGTCTTTCTCTGTCCGACCTTATAAACGAAGGGAATGTGGGCCTTATCAAAGCCGCCAAACGCTTCGACGAAACGAAAGGTTTTAAGTTTATCTCTTACGCTGTTTGGTGGATTCGCCAAAGCATCCTTCAGGCAATTGTTGAAAACAGCCGGATTGTGCGTATGCCGCTCAATAAAGTCGGCTCGTACAATAAGGTAAACGACGCCTATATTTCGTTTGTACAAGAGTTTGAGCGCGAACCATCCGACGAAGAACTCGCTGAATTGCTGGGTATTACGCCCCGCGAAGTACAGGTCATGCTGCGCGGCAACAACCGCCACGTTTCGCTCGACGCCCCTTTGGCAGGCAGTGAAGACGGCGACGCCACCATGCTTGATGTTATGATCCCGGAAGAATCCGGCGAGCCTGATCTGCACCTGATGGCCGAATCCCTGCGCGAAGAAGTCGCACTGGGTCTGAATATCCTGTCGCCGCGCGAAATGGAGGTGATTTCCTCCTACTACGGCCTCAACGGGTACCAGCCGCTCACCCTCGACGAAATCGGCGAGCTGTACGGCCTCACCCGCGAGCGTGTACGCCAGATCAAGGAACGCGCCCTGCGCCGCCTGCGCAAATCGCACAGCAGCGAATTGAAGGCCTATTTGGGCTAAACAAAAAATATTGATATGGGCCGTCTTTCAATGACTTGGAAGACGGCCTTTTTATTTTTGGGCTATTTATTCGACCTTTGCCCTAAGTTTTCCCGCCACCCATATCTACTTGCAAAAATTCCCGCATCCAGCCTTGAACTTAGTCCTTGACATCGGCAATACACGTACCAAACTCGGCCTATTTCGGGAAAATTTGCTTGTGGAGCAAGCGATTTGGCAAGACTGGACGTTAGAAGAACTGGAATCGTACATCAAGCAAACCGGCGTTGAGCATATTATCATTTCATCGGTAGCCGAACCCGATTCCCGGATGCTGGAAAGCCTGCGCCGAAACTTTGAAGCCGCGGAATTGACCCACCAAACCCCTTTGCCGTTTTTGAATACCTACCGGACGCCTTTAACGCTCGGAAAAGATCGATTGGCCGGCGTTGCAGGGGCCATGGCAAAATTTGAAGGCGAAAATTGCTTGGTTATTGACTGCGGAACCTGTATTAAATACGATCTGATTACTTCGGAAGGGATTTACATGGGTGGAAATATTGCCCCCGGCGCCAGTATGCGGCTTCAGGCTATGCATCATTTTACCGCCCGATTGCCGGAAGTTCCAATGGCGATGCCCGAAGCATGGATTGGTTACAACACAGAAACGGCCATTCAAAATGGCGGAATAAAAGGCGCCGTACTGGAAATTGAGGGATTTGCAAGGTTATTCGCGCAAAAAACCAGTCCTTTGCGGGTCGTTTTAACAGGAGGAGATGCAGCGTTCTTTGTTCAGTACCTTGATATAAATAATCTTGTAATTGAAAAAGACTTGACCCTCATTGGATTAAACCATATTTTAAACTTCAACAAACGCACAAAAACACGCGTTTTGTAATAGAACATTTAAAACCATACCACGGCCCTGCGGCCCAAACAAAACACATACATGCGACAAACGATTTTCGCGCTGCTTTTGCTTTTTGCTTCTGTTGCCCTTTACGCCCAACCCAAACAAAATTCCGCTTATTCCCGCAACGGAATTGGCGATATTTTACCGCACTACTTTGCAAATCAAGCCGGTTGGGCGGGCCAAACGGCCGCTTTTCACGACCCCTACCACCTAAACCTGGCGAACCCGGCATCTTTTGCCTTTTTAAGGTCAACGGCATTTGAACCAGGTCTGTACACAAAATATAGCCATTATACCTCCTCTACGTCAACCCTCAATAACTGGAGCGGAAACTTAGCCTATTTGGCGCTTGGTTTTACCCTGAACAGCCCGATTAATGAAGCGCTTGACAAAGTAAAATCCCATTGGAAATATGGTATGGGACTATCCCTAACACCTTATTCCTTAGTTGGTTATAAACTTACTTTATCTGACTACACCGACGATCTGGGCAAAATCACAAACTCCTTTGAAGGAAACGGCGGTACTTATCAATTCAACTGGAACGGCGCTGCCAAATATAAAAATACCGCAGTCGGCTTGAGTTTAGGCTGGATGTTTGGCAAAGCCCTGTACACGAGTTCGACCGATTTTAACTCCACATACACGTATTCCTATTTGGATAACAGCAAGAAAGCATTGAAAATCAGCGGTTTTGTTTATAATTTCGGTGTTCAGCACGACATTGTGTTGAAAAACTTTGAAAACGACAAAAACACGCCTTTGAAATGGATTACGATCGGATTTACAGCATCGGGCAACCATAATCTCAATGTTAAAAATGAAGAACTGTTTGTTCGCTCGCGCGCTACCAGACCCGACGGACAATATGTAAACCCTGATACGCTTGTATCTTTTATCGGCGATAATGCTTTGAAGCAACACATTACCCTGCCTGCTTCATTTACATTTGGAATCCAATATGCGCAGGCCAATAAGTTCAAAGTTGGCGGACAAGTTGGCTATGACCTTGGGTCCAAATACAAAAACGAAGCAAACCCTGAAACACAACGAAACTCGGTTAGTGTTTCAGGCGGCTTTGAATACACACCTGATTTTGCATCATATAACCATTACGGCAAACGCATCCGCTACCGGGCTGGCGTATTTTATCGCCAAGACCCGCGCATGATAAATGACAAAGGGCTTGATAATGTGGGTATTACGCTCGGTTTCGGCTTCCCGATCACCTTGCCTCGTCAACAAACCTCGTTTGTAAATGCCGCCCTTGAACTTGGAAAAATAGGCGCCGGTACGACCATTGAAGAAAAGTATGCCCGCATTACAGTAGGATTTACGCTCAATGACAATACATGGTTCTACAAACGCCGTTTTGAATAATTTTCTGTAGGAAGAACCACTTGATGAAAACAGACGAGCAGCAAAATCAGGCGTCTCCTGCCCCCGACCGGCGCGCGAGAGATTCCAATGCCTTCTTAAAAAAAGCGCGCCGCGTCGGCAAGTTTATCAATGCCCTGGCATTAGTTGCACCGCGACAGGCTGGTCGATTGGCATTTCGGATTTTCTGTAGCCCCCGGCGTCAGCCATTGCGCGATCAGGATCGATCTTTTCTGAGTACGGCACATCAGTCCATTTTGCAGGCAGAAGGTCTTCAAATCAGGGTTTATACCTGGCATAGCAGCCAAAAGTCGGAAAAAAAGCGCGTTGTGTTATTTCTGCACGGCTGGGAATCAAACAGCGGGCGTTGGCGAAAATACGTCAAACCGATTTGCAATGCAGGATTCACAGTGATGGCGCTCGACGCCCCCGCGCATGGAAATTCAAGCGGAAAACAGGTGAATCTTCCTTTGTACAGCCGCGTTATCAAGGCTTTTATGGAGCATTACGGTACGCCCGAAGCCTTGGTTGGGCACTCGCTTGGCGGCGCGGCCCTTGTGATGAGCATGGGCGCATTTGAGGCTCCGCGCGTGCGCAAGGCTGTCGTGTTGTCAGGATTTGCCGAAACATCGAGGGTAATGCACGATTTTAGCCGAATCCTGGGACTAAAGCCTGTAGTAAGCGAATACATCAATCGAGAAATTGAAAAACGAAGCGGTATGCGCATTGAGCAATACTCGGTTGTTGATAAAGCGGCACTGCTACACGAGGTAAAAGGTTTGGTATTACACGATCAGGACGACGACGTGGCGCCGGTAGAAGAAGGACAATTGATTGCGGACGCCTGGAATGCACAGTTTATCCAAACCCAGGGCCTTGGCCATCGAATGCAGGATAAATCGGTCATTAATCATGTGCTTGCGTTTTTGCAATCCTGACCCAACGAATAATCGCCGATCACGCGCTCTTGCCGCGCGGCACGCAACAAATACTAAATTCCCCATTTTTGCTGCGCCGATTTCCGCTTTATTTGTGCCTGTAAAAATTACGCCGCCAATGTTCCAAATAAAGCCCGATACTTTCAATCGTATCAATTTATACCTGCGTTCTATCCCGGCGCGCTTGAAGGGGTTCGTAAAACGGCGGCCCAAAACTTCCATTGCATTGGGCCTGCTTTTGTTGATTTGGCTGTTTTGTTTGCCGCGCCCTTTGTTCGACCAACCGGTTTCCGTCGTTTTGGAAGACCGCGACGGCGAACTGCTCGGCGCCCGCATCGCAAACGACGGGCAATGGCGTTTCCCGCAGGTAGAACAATTGCCCGACAAATACGTCGACTGCATTGTAGCCTTTGAAGACCGGCGCTTCTGGTGGCACCCCGGCGTAGACCCGATCAGTATATTGCGGGCGATTTGGCTAAATGCCACACATGGCAACGTTGTCAGCGGCGGCAGTACCATTACCATGCAGGTGATTCGTTTGGCGCGTCATAATCCGCCGCGTACCATGCTGGAAAAGTTGACTGAGTTGTGCATGGCCACCCGGCTTGAACTTACATATTCAAAAAAATCAATTCTGGCACTTTATGCTTCCCATGCGCCTTTTGGGGGCAATGTCGTCGGTTTGGAGGCTGCCGCCTGGCGTTTTTACGGAAAACGCCCTGAATTGCTTACCTGGGCAGAAGCGGCAACCCTGGCTGTCCTGCCCAATAGTCCGGGCCTGATTCACCCTGGCCGGAACCGGAATGCCCTGCTTGAAAAACGCAATCGCCTGCTTGATCGCCTGCAAAAACAAGGCTTAATAAATGCCACCGAATGTGAATTAGCCCATGAAGAACCGCTGCCGGGCGAGCCGCTGCCTTTGCCGCAATTGGGGCCGCACCTGATGGATCGTTTAATTGCCGAATCCGCCTCTCAACAAAACCACATTGCCCAAACAAACGGCCACCGCTGGCATACCACCATCGACCGGGCGCTGCAACAACGCGTGACGGAAATATTGGCCCGACGCCAGGAAGTATACAAAGGCAACGGCGTGTTCAACATGGCGGCGGTTATTCTGGATGTAAAAACGGGCGACGTACTCGCTTATGTGGGCAATGTAGCCGGAGCGGGGAAAGAACACGGCGAATCCGTTGACGTAATTGCCGCGCCACGCAGTACAGGCAGTATTCTAAAGCCTTATTTGTACGCCTTATCGCTTGAAAGCGGCGATATTTTGCCCAATACGCTGTTGCACGATGTACCCACCCAATTGGGGCAGTATAAACCTGAAAATTACTACGAAACGTATGACGGCGCGGTTCCTGCGCGGCGCGCGCTCGTACGCTCGCTCAACGTGCCTTTTGTGTTGCTGCTGCAAAAATACGGACTTGAAAAATTCCACTTCAACCTTAAACGACTGGGAATCAGCACCATAAACAAGCCGCCTGAACATTACGGACTCTCCTTGATCCTTGGCGGCGCGGAGGCGAATTTACTTGATATTACCAATACTTACGCTTGCATGGCCCGTGAATTGGGCAGTTTTTACGAACGCAACGGCAAGTATGATCCCACTGATTTTCGTCAACCAAACTTTATTTTTCAAAAGAAAAAACGCAGCCAGGGCGGCCTGCAAACCACGACCGATTTGTTGAGCGCGGGGGCGATATGGCATACTTTTGAAGCCATGCAATTGGTGGAGCGCCCCACCAGTTCGGGAGAATGGGAATTATTTCGGGCCGGCAAACGCATTGCCTGGAAAACCGGTACCAGTATTGGGTTTCGCGATGCCTGGGCTGCCGGGGTGACACCGCGTTATGCCGTCGGGGTTTGGGTTGGAAATGCGGATGGGGAAGGTCGACCAGGGCTGATCGGGGTGGAAGCCGCGGCCCCCGTGCTGTTTGAAATTTTTGAGCAATTGCCCGGCGGCGATCAATGGTTCGACCCGCCTTATGACGATATGGTGCAAGCAGCAGTTTGCAAACAAAGCGGTATGCGCGCCGGCGAATACTGTGAAGCCGACACCGTTTGGATTCCGAAAAGCGGGTTGAAAGCAGGCGCCTGCACCTATCACAAACTGTTGCACCTTGATGCCGCCCGCCAGTATCAGGTATCAAGCGATTGCGCCGATCCTGCCGAGATGCAGCATGTACCCTGGTTTGTGTTGCCGCCGATCGAGGAGTTTTATTTTAAAAGTAAAAACCCGTCTTATATTACGCCACCACCCTTCCGCTCGGATTGTATCGGCGCCCAAAGCTCGGAAGATCAGGCGCCGATGCAACTTATTTATCCTAAGCACATTACAAAGATTTACGTGCCTGTCGACCTCGACGGCAAACTTAGCAGCACGGTGTTTCAAGTAGCCCACCGCAATCCGGAAACCGAGTTGTTTTGGCATTTAGACGGCGTGTACCTCGGCAGCACCAAAACGTTTCACCAAATGGCCCTTCAACCGCCCGTCGGAAAACATAGCCTGACGATTGTGGACAAGGACGGTTATCGCTTGGTGCAGCCGTTTGAAATTATCGGAAAAGAAAAGTAAGCGTTACCGCAGTACCGTCATTTTCCGAACCGCCCGCTCGTTTGGCGTTTGCAGTTCATAATAATACAAACCTGCGCCGTTCAAAGCCGACCATTCAAGGTTTAAATAATGCAATCCACGCTGATAATCAGCTGTCTGTGTGAACACTTCACGCCCCGTTTGGTCATACACACGCAAGGTTGCGCGGCAATTTTCAGGTAAATTAAATCCGATCTGCGTGTTGTTATCAAACGGGTTCGGCGTATTTTGAAGCAATTCAAAACCCACGCGCGTTACCTGATTACCGTCAAAACGCAAGGCGGGTTCGGCCGTTTGGCCTTGCGGCAAATAGGCTTCTGATCGCGTAATCCGGTTTGAAAAATGCAGGAATTCGCTCAAACGCCCACTTGTTTTAGCCTTAAATTGAACTGAAAATGCAGGAGCGCCCGTTTCCACAGAAGCGGTCAGCGCATCAGGGAAAAAACCGAAATGATCCCGGTCGAGGCCCGCCTCAGGCAACACTTCAAGCATTTCCAATCCGTCGAATCCAAGGGTAAACTGGTAACCCAGCATCGGCTCGCCCGCGCGTAATCGCACAGTGACCGTTTCTCCCGCGTTCACATCCCGGTCTTCCAGATCGAAATAAGCAATTGGCCGGTTGCGATCATCCGGAACCAGCAAACTGTCTGTTTGGGCGCTCAGGTTAATATCCCCGACTTTGATGGCGATAAAATCGGCTGGGCCGGTAAGCCCGTTGGCAGCAACGAATTCAGGAAAACTCGTTTGAAATGGATTCGCCGGGTTTGGGAACACAAAATATTTATCAATAAAACGCCAGGATTTGTTGTTCGCAAAACCGGTGTTTATACCCAATATCAATTTGCGTAACTCTATGATATCGAAGGTGGTAAGTGAATTACTGCGGTTAACATCGCCTGCAATAATTTTATAAGGATTGTCAATTGTATCCACGCCGAGGATATGTTTCGACATGAGCAACAGGTCAAAAGTAGAAATGCCGTTAGCGGGATCGGTGTTTTTTTCCGGTCGGATGACCAAATCAGACATAAGCGGTAAGCCGTTTAAGTCCGAAACGTAATCTCCAAATGAATTGGTCTTGGATTCAACGAGGGTTTGAGCCGGGCCGTTTGACGATACCTTTTGAATTTGCACTGTTACATTCGGTACGCCGTCTGGTATGACGGTAGAAATATTTCCAACGACCATTTCAGGGGCACTTGGAGCGGAACAATAATTATTATCATCTTTTAACTGCACAGGAGATAAACAAAAACTACTGCGACCGGCCTTATCAATAGACCAAAGTTCGATGTTTGTAAATCCTGTATCGGCGCAGGTTAATACGAGTTCGGTAACAGGATGGCCATTTCCGTCAACCGGAAAGCCTGTGCCTGTTCCGCTTTTTCGGCAGGCAATACGCAACTGAGCGGTAGGCGTTACATTGTCTTCGGTATATTTTAAAAAGTCAGATGCATAAAGCATAAGTGTTTGGTCGGAAGGTATATTAATTGAAAGCCCATTGAGGCAGGCGACGGTAGGCGGCTTGGTATCTTTAATAATAAATGTATGTTCACAAATCGATTCGTTACCACAGGCGTCATCAACAAACCATTTGATTTTATGCGTTCCGTATGGCAACTGAGCCGGTACATAATAATTTGGGGCTTGTTGCGTATTAAAAGCAACAGATGCTTTTACCGCTTGACCGGTTTTTACTTTTTCCAATCCAAACCCGAACTTCTGATTTACCGGCACCGGTCGTTCGTCGAATGCACGAACCGTCCCGCCTGTGTAATTCGGATTTTGCCCATTTCCATAAGGTACGGCATTCCAGCCCAAGCCGTTTGTTCCAGTAAAATCACTGTTGATCACCGTTTCAAACGTTCCATCGGCGTTCAAATCAAGAAACAACAAATAGTGGATGCTAAGATCTCCGCCGCTGCAAGAATCGGTAGCCACGATGGAAAGTTCCGGAGCAGAGCCTTCTGCCAAATCCGTTTGCATCAGCACCTGGTCATACCAATAGCCATCGTGCCATAATAGTGGGTCATTGTCCGAAACATCGCTGATGTCAACATAGCTTGACGGGCAATTCGTGATAATCGGATCGTTTGTATCAATTATTTTAATAATCTGTTTGTACGAATAGCCGTTTGGATCCGGAGACCAAAATGTGCTAAAATTTGTAAAATTTGGATCGGTGAAGGTGATTTTGACATTTGAGGAAGCCCAGGGAACAGGCGTACCCGGCGCTGAAACAATTGGGCCGACAAGGTTTGCAACATTATTGGTAATTGGGTTAGGATTTGGATTCGGCACCAAAATTAAAGGAGCGACTGCGTCATATTTGCAGGTATTGATAATCTTCCAGGTTCGTTCAATTTTGTAGCAAGCATCCGGCACGATCTGAAATACTTCATCCGTGTAAGTAATTTGCATTTTTTCACAATTCACTCCCGTAAACAACGGTTTGCCATAATACCCTGTATTACTGCATTTTGTAACAATTACATCATCCGGGAAACGTATAAAATAATTTTGCAGATAATCAACCTGTATTTGTTGTGTGCATTGGCCTTTTGGAATACCTGCTGCAAAACTTTTAAATGTTTTGGTAATTGTGCCGTGTTGACAAACCGAATCAAACTGAGCATAATTCACGCTGGTAGAAATGGAGTCAATAGAACATGATACCGGCTGGGCTTGACCATAAGCCAGCATCGGATCAAGTGTTTCACAATTGGCCACCACCTTGGGCGGCGCAATACAACCGGGCGTCAGGGTATCCTGTACAATAACCGATACCAAACATTCCCCGTGCTGGCCGGCGCCGAAAGTGCTGTCTACATCGCCTGCAGGCGTTACCACGTCGTACACGCGCAACAGCACCGGAATCGTATCGCCGACATCGGAGCAGCAAAATTGTATCTTGTTGTGAAACAGATTATTAGATTGACATTCATTCGGCCCTACCCTTCTGGCCTTAAATGTAAGATTGGTGCAATCGTCGTGTGAATCATGGTCAAAATCGCTTGCATCAACAAGCGTTGTTCCGCCGGTAATCAATCGCACAATCGGCAAGGTGTCACAAGTTGCAATGGGCGCTTCGTGATCCCAAAGGTGCAAATTAAACGAACATTCGCTTGAATTACCACAATCGTCGGAGGCGACATACACGATGGTATTGACGCCAACTGCCAGTTCGATTGAGTCCAGTACGCCGAGCGTATCAGTTACGGCCAGGTTATTGCCCGGGAAATCGGTCAGTTTACCAAACCCGACTTTTGCCAATCCGTGTACCGTCCAAAATGCCTGCAGATCATGCACGCGCGAGCACGCGTCGCTGATAACAAAATCCGGCAAATCAATTTTTGCAACACAATCGGCAGCCTGCACATTGACGGTAATATCTGAGGGGCAATTTACAAATACCGGTCCGGCCTTATCTTTAATTTCAACGTGCTGAACGCCAATTTTCGGGTTAGACGCCGGTGTAGCCGAGCATAAATCATATACTTTCCAGGTTCTTGTAAATCGGGACGAGCCATCGCAGGTCGCTGCGTTAGAAATTGTGTCATAATAATTCGCATCTAATTTGCAATCAAATGCGTGCAGCACCGAATATCGGCGCGCGCCCACCTGCAAATAGGGAACGTCGGTCAGGGATTGCGGTATTTGTTTCAGGTTACAAACTGTTATCAGCGTATCCGGCGGGAAATGGACATCGGCGAGACTTGTTTTCAGCGTGATGGTTTGCAAACAAGTTGATTTGTTATTTGCATTGTCTTTTGCCGTCCAAACGCGGTTTATAATGCGTTTGACTCCGTTGGATGCGGCTACGCAAGGCAAGTCTTGTACCTGATCCACGAAGGATGGGATAGGCGAACCGTTGCAATTATCCATGGTAACGGGTACTGCGCCATTTAATTCCAAACTATCGCGCAAAAAATTCGGGGAAGTATTTTCCGCTGCACAGGAAATGGTCAGGTTCGTACAAGTAATGACGGGCGCCAGGCTATCCTTGACCGTCAGACTGCCCCAGCATTTGTTTCCAGTCGATAAATCCGAAATCCTGACCTGATAGGTTTTCCCAAGATCTACGGGATAAACTGCGGCCAACTCCCAGGGGCCGTTGCCCAATGGCGGGGTTTTGTCCAACTCGGCAATCAAGGAATTTATACAACCGTAATCGCCTTCCAACACCTGAGATGCCGAAATGGAAACGAAACAATCTGCGTCCATTTTTACCACCGTCAAATCATTGCAAACAAGTATGTCGCTTCGATTTTTTACCGTGACGGTAAATGAACAGGTTGAAGTATTCCCGCTCCCGTCTAAGGCAACAAACAGGTTTGTCGTTATTCCAATGGGAAAAAGACTTCCGGATGCGATGCCCTGCGCGCGCACCACGAGGGGTGTTGATTGGTCGTCGGTGGCAGTAACAATATAATGAAATACCGTGTCGCATTTACCAATACCAAGGCCCAACGTTATATTCGGCGGGCATGTCACAACAGGCGGTATGGTATCTGCCAATTCCGGGAGGAAGAAATGATCCGGATCAAAAGAAGAAAAAGGCGTTGCTTGAAGGGAAAAAACAAGGAACAAAAGCGGAAAAAGGAGTAAAATTCGGTTCATAGGACCATTTAGTGGGTTAAATTATCATAGTATTCGGACAAAAATACTACGAAAACTACGCCACAAATGGGCTAATGTCAAATTTAGACATAAAAACTGCCTATTTCATTCTTTTCCGCATTTTTTTGGGAAACAAACCTTGTTGGTGCTTATTCCGAGTGGCCACGATTTCCCCTTTTTTATTAACCTTAGGTTTAAGACTCTCCTGAGCCGGGCAGCCGCTTTTGGGACTGCACGACGTGGTAGACAAGAGGGTACAGCAGCAAAACAGTAAAAGGGCAAAAATTTGATATTTACGCATTGTGTGTTGGAGG
>JBAXTB010000010.1:0-37756 GCA_037130425.1 Bacteroidota bacterium | reverse complement strand
TACCTTCTGATTTTTATTCAAATTTATTTGAGGACAGTTATTTTCAGGAAATTGCGCTGTTGTATGACTTGAAAATGATTGTATACGATGAAATCGGTCAAAAAATTGTCGCATGGAAAAGTTAGAAAAACATAAATCCATTGTTCGCCTGATTGTGGAAGAAATTGCGAACATGATGCCGTCTGATAATGAGGTTGAAACACAATTCATTGCGGACGATGAACATGGGCACTATCTATTATCTTCAGTTGGTTGGTACAATGGTCAACAACGTGAGCTTAATAACTTCGTCCATATTGATGTTAAGCCGGATGCGAAAGTCTGGATACAACACGATGGAACAGATCTTCGTATCGCCTTACTTTTGGTAGAAAAAGGTATTGCTAAAAATGATATTGTATTAGGCTTTCATGCACCACATCGGCGTGAAATGATACCGGATTTTGCAACTGCATAAGAATATAATGACTAACAGGTCGTATTTGAAGTCTGCTATGTTTGTTGAGGCTGTATCATAAGTATCAATTGATTTCGCCAAGGCAAATTTTATTTTGAAAAAAGTAGATACTCATCAGATGACTCCAAGTCATCAAATGAGTATCTACTTTTTTCAAAATAAAATTTGCTATTTCAGTTTTGCTATTTGCCTATGATACAGCCCTATTTTTCCATATCTTTCCGCCCATGATTGAATTACTTTAAAAATTCGCGCCAAATGAAGCATTTCAAACTCATATTCTGCCTTTTCATAGGACATTTTTGCACGATTTCTGCGCAAAACCAGACGCCCGTCATCCTTACGATGAACGCCAACGTTGACTGGCCAAACCACAACCTGACCATTCAATACACCGTTGAAGATACCGAAAACGATCCCCTTGAAGTAAGTCTCTTTTTTTCAAAAGACGGCGGCAAAACATATACCCTTGGCGCCATTCCGACGACCGGGGATGTAGGCTTTCCTGTCACACCCGGCGGTACAACCGTTCATACCATCAATTGCGACGTGCAAAGTTTGGTGGGCGTTGCGCCGAATTTTACAGTTAAATTAGTGGCGGATGATAAGCAACCAATTGATATTCAATCTATTGTAAATGAAGTTGACTCCACGCGCCTGCGCGCGGATTTGGAGTTTGTACAAGGCATTCGCCACCGCGCAACCGGTTTGCCGCACCTGAATGCGGTTCGGGATTCCATGAAACACCTGTTTTCCAATGTCGGATTGTATTCGGAAGAGCAGACTTTTAGTTACACCGGCGGATATACCGGCAGAAACATCATCGGTACCAATCGGGGCACAGCACAGGCGGAAAAGGTCGTGGTGGTGGATGCGCATTACGATTCCGTTTCCAATGCGCCCGGCGCCGACGACAATGGTAGCGGCACGGTAGGCGTTTGGGAAATTGCCCGTTTGTTGAGCCGCTATCCGGCTAAAAAATCGCTGCGTTTTATCGGTTTTGACCTGGAAGAATCGGGGTTGATCGGCAGCATAAAATATGTCACAAACGGAATCCCGGCGGGCGATCAAATTGATGCGGTGCTGAATTTTGAAATGATCGGGTATTATTCGGAAGCGCCGTTTACCCAGGAACTGCCCGCCGGTTTTGATTTGTTGTTTCCAGATGCTTACACGCAGGTGGTAACCAACCAAAATAGAGGCGATTTTCTTACAAATGTAGGCAATGCGTATTCCGCTTCTTTAACCGCTCAACTTCAGGCGGCGGCCACTCAATATGTGCCTGCTTTGAAAGTAATCAGTTTGAACGTGCCCGGTAATGGCCAATTGGCCGCAGATTTGCGTCGCAGCGACCATGCGCCCTTCTGGGATGGCGGTTTCAAAGCGCTGATGCTGACGGATGGCGCCAATTTCAGAAACCACTGCTATCATACGCCATCTGATACGCTGGACGGAAAATTGAGTTTTACCTTCATGTCCAATGTTGTAAAGGCAACGCTCGCAACGGCCGCCAACTTGGTTGAACTGCAACACGCTGATTATCAAACAGTAAGTTTCCAGGGGCTTGTAGGTACCAACAGCGCGCCGGATTGCGCTTTTCAGGCTTTTGTTTCCGCTGAAAAACCGAATTGGTTGCAATTCAATGCAGGTAACTGCAACATAAACGAACTTAGTTATGCAATTTATGATATGAATGGCGCGTCAATTAGCCGCGGCGCCCAGCATGTTTTACCTGATACGTGGTCCCAAATTAGCCTGCCAAACCTTCCTTCCGGAATTTATCTGGCCCGGTTTACGTATCGGGGTGGGTTTAAAACCGTAAAATTTGTGGTCGAGTAGATTTGGCGTTTGATAATCAACATTACCTTTGCCGTCTATGCGGGTTTTTGCCGATTTAAACCAATTGCCGGTTTTTAGAAATGCGGTCATTACAATAGGCTCCTTCGACGGAGTCCATACCGGCCATCGTTACATACTGGAAAAAATTAAATCGCTGGCAAAGGAAAGCGATGGAGAAAGTGTCGTGATCACCTTTGACCCGCACCCGCGTGCGGTACTCAAACCGGATGATCATACGTTTAAACTTATCACGACGACCGACGAAAAAATTGAACTGCTCAGGCAAGCAGGTATTGATAATGTAGTCGTGGCTCCGTTTACCCACGATTTTGCCAATCAAACGGCGCAGGAATACGTCGAAGATTTTTTGATCCAACGTTTTCATCCTCAATGCATTGTCATTGGATACGACCACCGTTTTGGCAAAGACCGGAAAGGCGGTATCGACTTTTTGCGCACATACGAGGCTGCCGGAAAGTTTAAAATCGTTGAAATCTTAGCCCAACAAGTGGATGAAATTGCCGTCAGCTCTTCCAAAATAAGAACAGCGCTGGATGAAACGCAAATTAAACTGGCCAACCGACTGCTCGGTCATCCCTTCCTGTTTAGCGGCATCGTGGTGCAAGGCAATCAAGTCGGCCGCACCATTGGGTTCCCGACGGCAAATGTGGAGATTCCAGATCGGCATAAACTGTTGTTGCCGCAGGGCATTTACGCTGCGCGCGCAAGGGTAGGGGAGCGCTCCTACCAGGCCATGTTATACATCGGCGACCGGCCTTCGGTCGCAACCGATGGACGCTTGGTCATTGAAGTAAATCTAATTGATTTTGAAGGTGATTTATATGGCAAAACCTTGCATTGTGAGGTAATAGACTTTATTCGTTCTGACCAAAAATTTGATAGTTTAGAAGCCTTGACCGCACAAATCGGCCGGGATAAAATACAGATTTTAGCGCGACTTGAACAGGAAAGTGCGCATGTGCCGAATCGAACTGAGTCCGTAGCGATCGTAATCCTGAATTACAATACCCGGAAACATTTGGAGACTTATTTGCCTTCGGTTGTGGCGTTTAGTACCGGCGCGCGCATCATTTTGGCCGACAACGGATCGCCGGATGACTCCATTGATTTTGTGAAAAAACATTTCCCGGAAATTGAAATACTTGATTTGAAGCAAAATTTCGGGTTTGCGGAAGGTTATAACCAGGCATTGGCCCGGGTAAAGGCTGAAATCTATGTGGTGTTGAACTCCGATGTGGAAGTAAGCGCCGGTTGGATGGAGCCTGTGCTCGAAGCCATGTATAAGAATCCGTTGATTGGTATTGCCCAACCGAAAATAATGGCTTGGCGGGATAAAACGATTTATGAATATGCCGGCGCGGCGGGTGGTTGGATCGATACCTTGGGCTACCCATTTTGTCGAGGCCGTATTTTTAATATTTTGGAAACAGATTTCGGGCAATATGACGAACCGCAAGCCTGTTTTTGGGCTGCCGGCGCCGCTTTTTTTATCCGCGCCGAATTATATCATGATTTTGGCGGTTTTGACGGCGATTATTTTGCGCACAATGAAGAAATTGACCTGTGTTGGCGCCTGAAAAGGGCAGGTTACAGTGTTTGGTGCATTCCTCAATCAACGGTGTATCATTTGGGTGGCGGTACACTCGAATATGAAAGTCCGCGGAAAGTGTTTTTAAATTTTCGCAATAGTTTGCTTACCATGCTTAAAAATGAAGGTAGCGCAAATTTATACTGGAAATTGCCTGCAAGACTGATTTTAGACGGCGTTGCGGGTTTGCGGTTTGCCTTAAAAGGGCAGTATGCTGCGATTGGTGCAATCCTGAAAGCGCACGGTTCATTTTACCGCCAATTTGGCGCGACCTTGAAAAAACGTGCCATGATAAAACAGATCATTCGCATGAAACAGGTCGGCCCCGTCGATGAAACGGGTATTTACCGGGGGAGTATCGTTTTTCAACACTATCTTCGCAGGGTAAAACGATTCAGTGCGCTGATGCAACGCGAAAAATCGGCCTGAAAACATATTTCCGAAAATTTATTCAATTGAATTTGAAGCCCGAAATTATACACGAAGACGAGCATTTGCTTGTCATAATTAAACCTGCCGGATTGTTGAGCATTCCCGATCGAAACGGCAGCCAATTAAGCGTACTGAACATCCTGCAAAAACAGTTTGGAACTGTGTTTACGGTACACCGCTTAGATCGCGAAACCAGCGGACTGCTTTGTTTTGCCCGCAATGAAGCGGCGCACAGGCATTTATCCATGCAATTCGAGCACCACACTGCCGATAAATACTACCATGCCCTGCTTGAAGGCGTGCTGCACCATGAAGAAGGTGAAATTGACAAGCCTATTGGAGAACATCCGGCTATTTCCGGTAAAATGGCCATTGTACACCAGGGCGGCAAGCCTTCCCTTACGTTTTACCGGGCTTTAGAGCGATTTAAACGGTTTACCCTGGTAGAAGCCCTGATTAAAACAGGCAGAACCCACCAGATCAGGGTGCATTTTCAAAGCATCGGATACCCTTTAGCGGTAGACGCTTTGTATGGCCGACGGTCGTCATTTAAATTGTCTGAAATAAAAGGAAAATCCTACAAGTCGGGCAAGTTCAGTGGCGAAGAGCGGCCATTAATGGAGCGAACGTCTTTACACGCAACGCGCTTGCGCCTCGACCACCCCTTTACCGGCGAACGGCTTGAATTCAAGTCAGAACTTCCCAAAGATTTTGCTGCGGTCATCACGCAACTTAGAAAGTGGGGCGTTTAGGTGATCTTTTAAAATAACAACATTTTTTCAGAATGTGACATTTTTAGCAAACTTCGTCACAAAACAAAAGGTATTCGTACATTTGACGCGAAACCAAGTCCCTTTCTTTCACTAAATCCTTTTAATATGAAGCAACTTATTACTATTTTTTGCTTTGTTGTCGCTATGCTTTTTATGCAGCAGCAGGCATTTGCCCAACCAAAGAATGGCTTTTCTTACCGTGCATCCTGGTACAATTATGTCAATCCAAACCCGGATTGGAGTAACTGGACAGATGTCTACGAATCAAGTTCTGGTAGCGGCGTTGAGCTGGCATACAACCGGCTCATTCAATCAAACACTTATTTGGTCGTCCCTGTAAAATTTGGCCTTGCGAGTTATCCGAAAAAAAGCGGTGGTTTAGGCTCAAAACAGGTTTTATTGGGAAATTTGGACGCCTTGCTTCAATACAGCATATTCAAATATGGCAGCGCCGTGAATCCGCTCATTCATTTGGGCGTTGGTACTACCTGGGATCTAAACAGGCATAATTGGGATTTTAATATTCCGGTTGGTCTGGGTCTGCAAATTCGCATGGCTGAAAATGTGTATATTACTGCACAAAGCCAATACCGCTTTTCAATTGAAAGCCGCAACGGCTGGCACCACAGTGCCGGTTTTAATATTTACTTTGGCGAATCCGGCCCGAAAGACCGCGATAAAGACGGTGTAACGGATAATTTGGATAAATGCCCGGATGTTCCAGGTCTTCCAAGTTTGATGGGTTGCCCGGATAGAGACGCTGACGGTATCGGGGATGCCGATGATAAATGCCCGGATGTTCCAGGTGTAGCAGCCCTTGCCGGTTGCCCTGACAAAGACGGCGACGGTATTACAGATGCAGATGACGCTTGTCCGGATGAAAAAGGCGTAGCGGCATTTAACGGTTGCCCGGATACCGATAATGACGGTATTGCCGACAAAAATGACAAATGCCCGAAAGAAGCAGGTCCGGAAAGCAACCAGGGTTGCCCGATTCGCGACCGCGATGGCGACGGTATTGAAGACAAAAACGACCTTTGCCCAAGCGATAAAGGCCCGGCTGCTACCAAAGGCTGTCCTGACAGAGACGGCGACTTGGTTGCGGATAAAGACGACGCTTGCCCGGATCTGAAAGGATCGGCCGCGCTGAAAGGTTGCCCGGACAAAGACGGCGACGGTGTAATTGATCCGGAAGACCGTTGCCCGGACAAAGCAGGTCCCGCTTCGAATAAAGGCTGTCCTGAAATCAAAAAAGAAGACAAGGCTAAAGTTGAACTGGCTGTAAAAGCGGTACAGTTTGAAACCGGCAAAGACATTCTGTTGGAATCGTCTAAGAAAATCCTTGATGATGTAGCGGGCGTATTGGTGAAATACCCTGAATACAGCCTAACCATCAGCGGCCATACAGACAATGTGGGTGATGACAAAATGAATCAGGTATTGTCTGAGCGCCGCGCTAAAACAGTATTCGACTACCTGGCTGCTAAAGGTGTAACTGCAACGCGCATGACCTCCGCAGGTTATGGCGAAACCAAACCGATTGCCGACAATTCTACCAAAGCAGGTCGGGATACCAACCGTCGGGTGGAGTTTGATTTGTTTATAAAGTAAAATGTATTGTTCCAGCCGTTAAAGGTTGGTAAAAATAAAACAGCGCCATGCCGGATCATTCCGGTGTGGCGCTGTGCTTTTAGACTTAAAAGCGTTTGAAAAACAAGGAATTAGCTAATTTTTAAAGTGGTCTTCAGCATTTCCCAAAGATCTTCATACGGAATAACCTCCACCGCAAATGACTGTCCGCCAACCTGTAATGGAATCCGTTCCAGGATCGCGACCTCTTTTTTAATTTTCCGTTCGGCGCTCTCCTGTTCGAATTTCAGGCGACCCAGGGCCATCAGAATATTCAAAAAACTGGCGCTGCGGCGGTTCATATCAATGTCCAAATAACGTTTGCGGTATTTTTCAAGGGCATCGAGCGAGCGGCCGTAAGTATCCTGAAAGTCTTCCCCTTTGGCGATGCTGAACAACATGGGCAGCAAGGTGAGCGGAATATTCATACCTTCCTTGTCTTTGTCGAATACCTCGAATTCATTGGTAAATTTAGAGAATTTGAAAGGGCCGACGACCTCCTCAACATTTTGCTGCGTGAGTTTGCCGAGGGCTGCTAAAAGATGAAGGTAGCCACCATAGAGCTGCCATTTGTCGAGCACATTTGGGTTTAAAACATTGAAACGTGGGTGCAGGGTAGCCTGTTTGTACACATCAATGGCGCGTTCGTATTGTTTCGTATAGATGTTGTATTGAAAATAGGTTTCTAAGGTGCGAAACCAGTTATAACTGCCTTCTTCTGATAAACTAAGGGTGAATTGCGCAGTTCGTTCGCCGTCTTCATCGCCAAAAATACGCAATTGTGTCAGGCAAGCTAATTTTTGCCCGGCAATGGAAGATAAACCTGAGCGACTTGTATTTTTTCTGCGCTGCAAAGTCTCTAAAGCGGTTTCACAGATTTTGAGTGCGGTTTTACAGTCGTTAATCGACATGTATTTTATGATGCCTATTTGAAACGTATGGTAATAAAATTGTGAAGTATCAATCGTGGTGGACAAAGGGGAGAGTTCGTCGTAATAAGCGGACGCCAGTTTGTGGACTTCGTCATTTGGAGAACGTTTATAAATGTAATAGTTGATTAGGGTTTCATAATAATCCAGCGCTTTTAATTCCAAGCGGCGTTTTTCTTCATATTTTTGGTGTAGTTCTGTATAATATTCATGTTTAGTGCGATCGCCAACAGATCGTGCGGACCTCATGCGCAGAAATCGAGTGATCTCTGCAACCAGTTCGGTGAATTCATACTTCATTGACTGTTCCAAAATTTGCTCCATTAAATAAACTGCCGCTTTGTTGGCCTCTCTCAAATGGAGGATGTTCGCAGCAGCAAAATCGCGGTAGCAGTTATACAGCGCTTTAGAGCGTTCGTTAAACATCGGTTGGTTCACATCAATAAACAAAGATGTGTTTATGAGCTGGCGAACAAGTTTATTACGCAATTTTTTATAGTTGGGGTCTTTTTCGTTCGAGCCGAAGAAAAAATTTGCCGCTTGATCGTCTGATGTCCATTTCCCTTTTGAGATGCCGTCATACAATGCCTCCGTCCTGCTCTCATCCGGACCCGGATTACCCAATATTTCAATATTTTTTACCTTGTTTCGGGTGATGATTTGTATTAAATCCTTAAGGGCATCAAACTCCATATTCAATACTTTAAAAAAAAACGATAAGCGCTATGTGCTGTGAATCTTTCGGATGAAGAAATTCTGCCCGGATTGAAATGAAGAAAATTGTCCTTTTTGAGGGACCAATACAGCCGCATCTTTGCAGAACGATAAACAGAACAAAAACAGACAAACAAAATTAAGACATTTTTAAACACTCAAAAAAGAATCCTTTAGATGAAGCCCGTTTTTAACGGAAATCATTGATAATCAAAGCCTGCGGTTTAATGTTCATTGACCTATTCGATGCTCCGGCATCAGTGGGAAACGTTTTATATCAATCTGACCGGATTGAAATGAAGCTTTTTGTCCTTTTTTGAGGCAGGGGATAGTATGACCTTTGTGTCAGTTAAATTGATTCACACAATAAAAACTGATAAAAATGGAAATCATCACCTTAGTTCTCAGCCTTCTTCTTTCAAACCTCAGCGCTTCAGAAACAGGAACGCCTGCAACACAGAACGCTCAGAGTGTACAAGTGCAGCAAAACGCTGATTTTATCATTTACGAAGACACACATCCTTAATCGGAAGTCAAACATATAATTAACGCGCTTTTATAATCCGTTTAATCCGTAAAACGAGCACAATTGCACCTGCAAGGAAGGCCCCCGTTTTCAAAATATGCTTCGATCATTTACGTAATTGTAAAATACAGTTGCGCAACGTCAAAACACGCTTCAGAAGTATTTTAATCCATGCTTACCTTTAACTACATGAACCGGCAGGTATGAAAACAACCCTGCCGGTTCACCCCAAAACGTTTGGGGACAATCTTTCTGCCCTTAATTTAACGGTATAAATCCAATAATCTTGGGTTTATTCATCCGCTCCTGTAATTTTCCGACGAAAGGCTTTTTTCTCGGCGTTTTGTTTTTTCATCTGTACCCTTGCCTGTACCACACTGTGTGGGATTTGGGTTGCTTTTCGGGCCTTGGGTTTTCTGAGCGCCTTTTCCAGAAGTTGTATCAATTTTTTAGTAGCCAGTTCTTTATTGGCTAATTGAGAGCGTTCTGTTTGGTTGGTAACAGCCAAAACACCTTCGGTTGAAATTCGGTTTGACAGATTTTCCAGAATCAGGGCTTTTTCCTCCTCATTTAGGGCATTCGTTTCCGCAACCGTGAAGCGCGCTTCCACTTTTGTTTCCACTTTATTGACATTTTGCCCACCCTTGCCGCCTGATCGGGCGGTGCGGTATATAATTTCCTGCTTTAATAATTCCGTGTTCATGGCGTTCTTAACAAACGTAAGGGCGAAATAATTCATTTTAATGACGCTTTGTATCCGCCGCGCCTTTAATTTTGCATTTTTACCTCAACGGAACAATGACAACCCAATCTTGTTCCGCCTAATCAGATAATATGCGCGACCGACTCAGGTATTTTATTCAAATTCAGCAAGAGAGCATTCGCCCCAAACTTTTTACGGTTTTAAAAGAAGGAATTACAAAGGAACAATGGCGTAAGGAAATTATTTCCGGCGCGATTGTTGGCGTGGTCGCCTTGCCGCTGGCCATTGCATTTGCCATTGCGTCGGGTGTTACGCCCGATAAAGGTTTGGTGACAGCCGTAATTGCCGGGTTTATCATTTCTGCCCTTGGCGGTAGCAGGGTGGTCATTGGCGGACCGACCGGCGCATTTATCCCGATTGTGTATGGTATCGTGCAATTATACGGTGTTGACGGATTGGTGATTAGTACGTTTATGGCAGGTATCTTATTGGTAATCATGGGGTTGGCGCGCTTGGGCAGTATCATTAAGTTTATACCACACTCCTTGGTGGTGGGTTTTACTACGGGCATCGCGGTGATTATTTTTTCAACCCAAATGCGCGATTTTTTCGGTTTGCGTATCCAATCGGTGCCGGCTGCATTTCATGAAAAATGGATCGTATATGTTCAAAATGCGGGCTTATGGAACCCCTGGGCAACGGCACTTGCCTTGGGAACGGTGGTGCTGGTGTTTATTTTTCCGCGCGTTACCACAAAAATTCCCGGCGCATTAATTGCGATTTTACTTTTTACGGCGATTGCCAAATATTTCCAGTTGCCGGTTGAAACGATTGAATCGCGGTTTGGTGATATTCCTTCCAGTTTGCCTTCGCCCATTGTTCCGCATTTGGATTGGGCGACGATACAAAACCTGATTCGTCCGGCCTTGGCCATTGCCTTGCTTGGGGCCATTGAAAGTTTGTTGTGTTGTGTGGTCGCTGACTCCATGATCGGCGCCAGCCATCGCTCCAATACGGAATTGGTGGCGCAAGGCGTTGCCAATATTGCTTCTTCCTTTTTTGGCGGTATTCCCGCTACAGGCGCCATTGCCAGAACGGCCACGAATATTAAGAACGGAGGTCGAACACCCATTGCCGGCATTACACATGCTCTTGTATTACTGATGATTATGTTGTTTTTCGGGCGTTGGGCCAAGTGGATTCCGCTTTCAGTGCTGGCGGGTGTGATGATTTATGTGGCGTATAATATGTCTGAATGGCGCACCTTCAAGGCATTGGCGCGGGGGCAACGCTCGGATGTGGCAATCCTGCTGACGACCTTTTTCCTGACCGTCGTTTTTGACTTGACGGTCGCTATTGAAGTTGGGGTGATCCTTTCCGCCTTTCTGTTTATGCGGCGTATGGCCGAAATCAGTGATATACGCCAGGTGACTGAGCAAATGGTCGACCATGAGGATGGCGACGACCCTGATAGCATGCAATATTACCCGATTCCGAGAGAGGTGCAGGTTTTTGAAATAAACGGCCCCTTGTTTTTTGGCGTGGCGCATAAATTTAAAGAAGCCATGCGCCGGGTGGCCAAAGCGCCTAAAGTGATGATTTTGAGGATGCGTTTAGTCCCTACGATTGATGAAACCGGGCTACATCACCTGCGGGAATTCATTCAAAATTTACATGATCGAAAGGTAAAAGTGATTCTTTCCGGGGTAAGTCCGCAATTGATGGAGGAACTTCAGGACGGACATGTTTTGGAGATAGCCGGTGAAAAAAACGTGTTTTCACATATCAGCGGCGCGGTGGCGCGAGCGAAAGAACTGGTAGCAGGTTTAGAAACTTCCGCTTAAACCTTCTGCCGTTTTTAAACAACCTTTCATTTCCGTAATGAAGTTGCTACTTTTGCCACTCTTTACGGAACTCCGTTCATAGACTGAATGGTTTAGTTTGTATTTACACAACAACTGCTTTCCTATTTTATGGAACTATCGACCCGCTACGCACCGTCCGAAACCGAATCCAAATGGTATGAACATTGGGAAAAATTAGGCTATTTTCGCTCCGAACCCGATGATCGTGAGCCTTTTACGATTGTGATCCCGCCGCCCAATGTTACCGGCGTGTTGCACATGGGACACATGCTCAACAACACGATTCAGGATATTTTGATCCGGAAAGCGCGGCTTGACGGTAAAAATGCTTGCTGGGTACCGGGCACCGACCATGCCAGCATCGCGACGGAAGCCAAAGTGGTGCGCTGGTTGCGGGAAGAAAAAAACCTTCGCAAGGGCGATTTAACGCGCGAAGCATTTCTGGAATACGCTTACCAATGGAAAGAAAAATACGGTGGTATCATCCTGAGTCAATTGCGTAAACTCGGCGCTTCGTGCGACTGGGATCGAACGGCGTTTACCATGGATAAAGGTTATTACGAAGACGTTATCCGCGTGTTTGTTGATTTGTACGGTAAAAACAAACTGTACCGCGGCCAGCGTATGGTGAACTGGGATCCTGCGGCTAAAACCGTTTTGTCAAATGAAGAAGTAATTTATACGGATGAACAATCGCGTTTGTTTCATATCCGGTATAACCTTGAAGGCGATTCCAACAGCGGCATCGTGATTGCGACGCAACGTCCGGAAACGATTTTTGCCGACGTGGCGATATGCGTGCATCCGAATGACCCGCGTTACAAAGATTTAGTGGGCAAAAACGTGCTAATTCCCTTGATAAACCGCCCAATTCCCGTCATTGCCGATGATTATGTGGATGTTGAATTCGGTACCGGCGCGCTTAAAATTACGCCTGCCCACGACCCGAACGATTATGAAATCGGCCTGCGTTATGGTTTGCCGATCATTGATACCATTGATGACGACGGTCGCATAAATGATGCATGTACCTACCAGCCAATCGTAGGTATGGATCGTTTTGATGCCCGCAAACAGATGGAAACGGCGCTGGAAGAAAGCGGTAGTCTTGTAAAGATAGAAGAATACACCACGAGCATCGGCCGTTCAGAGCGCACGAATGCAGTGGTAGAGCCGAAATTGTCCTTGCAGTGGTTTGTCAAAATGACTGACCTGCGCGGCCCGGCGGTTACAGCGGTAGAAGATCGGGACATCCGTTTTTACCCCGACAGCATGAAAAATATGTACCGCTCCTGGATGGACGGCCTGCGCGACTGGTGCGTGAGCCGCCAATTGTGGTGGGGGCATCGGATTCCAGCCTGGTACTTGAAAGAAGACGCGCGGGGCAAGGAAACCTTCATTTTTGTGGCTCAAAACGAAGAAGAAGCCGTTGCAAAAGCCCGTATTGAAACTGGAAATTCCGCACTGACGGCAGCTGATCTTCGTCAAGATGAAGACGTGCTGGATACCTGGGCTTCTTCCTGGCTTTGGCCGATCAGCGTGTTCGACGGGTTTAACAAACCGGATGGCGAGATTAAATACTATTACCCGACCAATGTGCTCGTTACCGCGCCGGAAATCATCTTTTTCTGGGTGGCGCGTATGATTATGGCGGGTTATGAATATATGGGTGAAAAACCGTTTCAACACGTGTATTTCACAGGGATTGTGCGCGACGCCAAACGCCGCAAAATGTCGAAGTCGCTGGGGAATTCTCCTGATCCCTTAGACATTATTGCCGAGCATGGCGCCGATGCGGTGCGTTATGGGATGTTGTCCTGTTCGGCAGCTGGCAACGACGTGTTGTTTGACATGAAAATGGTGGAAAACGGCCGGAATTTTGCCAACAAACTTTGGAACGCGCTGCGTTTGGTAAAAGGCTGGGAAGTTACAGAAACGCCTGAAAATGAATCAATTGAGCGCAACAATGCCCTGGCGGTTCGTTGGATGCGGGAAAAAATAAACAAAACCTTGCTTAGCCTGGAATCTGATTTCAACAGTTTCCGTTTGAGTGAAGCAATGGTTGGCCTTTACGGCTTTATCTGGGACGATTTCTGTGCCTGGTACCTTGAAATGATTAAACCGGGTTACGAAAAACCGATTGATCGGGTAACATACGAAGCCACGCTTGATATTTTCGGCGACCTAATGGTGATGCTGCATCCGTTTATGCCATTTATCACGGAGGAAATCTGGCATCAACTGCGCGAGCGTGCCCAAGGTGAAGACTGTATGATTCAGCCTTACCCGAAAGCAAGTTCGGTGGACGAAGCGCTGGTGTTTCAAGTTGAAACGGCCAAGGATGTCATTGCAAATGTACGCGATTTGCGTAATCAGTACCAGATCAAACCAAAAGAGGTGCTAACTGTCGCTATTCAGGACAGCGCTTCCGCTCGCGCCTTGTATGCGCAGGCGGGTTTGCGTGAAATGGTCGAAAAATTGGCGATCACTTCATCCTTGGAATTTGTTGAAACGGAACAGCCGAACAGCAGATCCTTTATTGCCGGCACGGAAAACTATTACGTCGAATTGAATTTGACGATTGATGTGGTGGCTGAACGCGCGAAACTTGAACAAGAACTTGAATACGAGCGCGGCTTTGTGCGTTCGGTGGAAGGCAAACTGTCCAATGAGCGTTTTGTGGCCAATGCAAAGGCTGAAATCGTGGAGGCTGAGCGAAAGAAACTTTCGGATGGTCAGGCGCGGATTAAGATATTGGAGGAGTCGTTGGCGAAGCTGGGATAGGATTTTTGCCTTGAATGCGTAGGATTAGTAAACACAGATGTCACAGACCTGCGTACACAGATTTTTTGGTGCTTCGGATCAGGTCATCTGTGTTGCTTGCATCCTGTAAATCTGTGTTTCGTCCCCTCGCACGCGGAGGATGGAACACAGATTTTTCAGGAACTTATTTCCCCGCCATCAAGCGTTCAAAAAACGCGAACCCATTTTTCCGGTACAACTCATGGCAACCGGGAAGATTTGGCAAATCGCCTAAATTGGTGATTTTTGCTACAAAATATACTTTTTTGCCCGGATTTCCGAAAGCCAGGTTTTCGTAATCATCCTGCTTAACATCACCGATAAGCGGTCGTTTGCAGGCGTAGTACAGGTGTGCGTAGCTTTTAAAGCCGACCGGTTTGATAAAACAATCTTCTCCGCATTTTCCCTCATAAAATTCAATGGCTGCCCGTTGAGAATACCCTTCTATGTTTGGAACAATGGTAACCAGGGTGAGCGCCATAAAGATGGTACCGCTGGAAAAAATAATCTGTGTTGCCAAAGAGGCTTGTTTTTTTTGCCAATAGTACAATCCGATCACAGAACCTGCCAGCAAAATAAAACCCGGAATGCCTTGCCAATAGGACCAGGAAACTTGCGCATCTAAATTGGCCAGTGCAAATGGATCGCGGGAAAGCAAGGGCCTTAGTATTTCAAGATGTTGGCCCAACCAGGGAATGGCCGCAAATACTCCGCCCAGTATTATCCCAATGATCGGCAATAACACGCTAATAATACGTGGGAAAACCTGCCAGTGTATCGCGCGCCATATCGTAACCGCGCCTAAATAGGTGAGCGGGAAATAAGCCAATGATGAATAATGCACGATTTTAGTCTGCACGATGCTGAACAGAATCAGCACCACCCAAAACATGATCTGCATCCAAGTACCAAGATCAGAGCGTTTGCAGGAATCCAGCGTATCAGATTCAAGCATTTCGTCCTGGCATGTATTATCTCCCCAAAGGTTCGCGATGGCAAAAACTGAAATCGGAAAGCAACCCAGCAGCAGTACCACAAAATGATATCCGAAAAAACCGCCGTGGCCGCTGTCGGGCGTACTGAACAGGCGAATCTGGTACAGAATGAACTCATGGATAAACCAGGGGCCGTCTTTCAAATACTCCATGCCAAACCAGGCTATTGGCGCGATGGCGGCAGCAAAAAAGAAAAGCAGCAGGTGCCAAAAATAGTTTTTACCTCTAAAACGATACCGCGCCCAATAAAGGCCCAAAACCAAACCGGCAATGACATAAGCGGTTGGTCCTTTGGTTAATACAGCCATCCCAATAGCAAGTCCGCCAAGCAACAAATGTCGATACCGCACCCAAAAAGAAGGTGTGCCTTTTACCGTAAAAAACTGCCAACGGAACTCAATAAATCCGTATATTCCAATGAAAATGAACAGGTTAAACCAAGGGTCAATGATGCCGCTTTGAAAATAAAGATGCGGCAAAATACTGCCGGTCCAAGCCAAAACCCACAACCAGCCAAACATCCGATCATGCAACCGGCGGCCAATTTGATATACCAATAATAAGGTAGCGAAACCGCAAACCGCATTCGGCAGCCGGGCGGCAAACTCGTTTTCCCCAAAAATCTGCATAGAAATAGCCTGAAACCACAAAAACATCGGGGGCTTTTCCCAAAACGGCTCATAATCAATTTGTGGCCGAAACCAATCGCCGCTGCGTATCATTTCACGCGCGCATTCCGCAAAGTTGATCTCGTCCCAATCAAACAGGTGAACCGCTCCCAAAAATGGGACAAACAGCAAAATAGCCAGCAGCAGGATCAATTGGTGATCGCGCTCCATTGAAAAGCGGAATAATCGGTTCATCATGCCATAAAAACAGTTATACCCTTCATTGGTTGCGATTAACAATATTTCCCATTACGACGTTTGTTGGCTTAATGATTCTCCAATGGCATTGAGGGCCATGATGGTGCTGCCAATGGCAAGGCTGGCAGGTAAAATGACCCACCAACTAATATTTGCAGCGCTTGATTGTACCAACAGGTTGCCCCAGGATGCGCCGTTCAAACTGGGGTCGCCGAAGCCCAAATACGACAAAGATGCCTCTATCAGGATAGCCGACCCGACCCCGAACGCCCCCGCAATGAGGGTCGAGCGCAAGGCATTCGGAAAGGCGTGTTTCCATAAAACGATCAATTCGCGGTATCCCATGCCCCTGGCAGCCGATATGAAATCCAGCTCCCGAATGCGCAACAGTTCCGCGCGCACGTAGGTTGCCACGCCCACCCAACTAAACATCCCAATGACCGCAAGGATGATCCAGATATTGCGGTTTTCTTGCAAAATAGCGGCAATTGAAATGAGCAAAATGAGTTTTGGTAAAGCGGAAAATACCTCTGCCATGCGCATTACGATCATATCGGCAGGGATTAATACGGGGCTATTCAAATACGGTATTTTATTGGAAAGTCGGCCTAATAAGTTGAAAACCAATAAAATAAACAGGAATATTCCAAGGCTTTTCATCCATTCGATGCCGTTATTGTCATTTTGAAGGCTATATTCCCGAACCACAAAAGCGTATATAAATGCGATAAGCACGCCTAAAGTGCTGAATACCAAGGTGCTGCGTTTTAGCCGAAGCCGGTTGTCGCCATAATACCCGGCAATGGCTCCCAAAAAAAGGCCGATAATCATAGCAATGCCCATTACCATCATGCCGGTTAAAGCTGCTACGCGCGCGCCAGACACGACACCCGCTGCCACATCAAATCCGGAATCATCGGTGCCGAACCAGTGCCGGTATGCGTATTTGACCTTGCGCTGCATGACGCCCGGCGGAAGACGCGCGCAGGTTGTGTCGCGTTCGCCTGCGGAAAAAGCAATTGGGGCAAACACCAATGGGGCGCCTGCATCGTATGGAAAAGTTTTCCAAAGTTTATACGTCCTGATTGAGTCAAGTACAGGTTGGTTGAATAGCGCATCCGGGTCTTTCCAGATGGTTCTTAAGCCCGGGAAATAACTTGTTCCGCCGATTTTGCAATATAATGGCCTGCCATTGCTCACCACATCACGGGCAAAGGCTAAAAAAAGGATAAACCCGATGGTCCAAATGGCAGTCCGCGGAATTTTACGACGCATAGTTGGTCGGTTATTTAGGTTTGGAAGGGCAAAGTTAAACGAAATTGCTTGTTACAACTTTCTAATGCCCTTGCGGATTTTGCGAAACCCAGGATAAATCCGCCACCGCCCGCTCCGCATATTTTAAAACGGTAATCGGCACTGTCTAAACTTTCGCGCCATGCGGCACGAATTGGCTGAGGCGCCATTGGTGTAAAATACGCATATTGTAAGGCTGATATCAGGCTTAATGTTTCCCAAAAATCGTCTGCATTGGAGTTCAACCAGGCATTGACCATGTACTGGTGGGTCGGTAAATACCGTGTTTGTAACATTTCGGAAAAGGCTTGTGTCTCAGCCTGCTCCAAAAACCAGCGGACCAACGGGCCAGTTTGCCGAGGCAGTCGGGTATCTGCCAAAAAAAGTTGAGGTAAACGCCCCCAATCCGGCATGTCCACAACTTGCACCTTTGTTTTTTCTTCAATTAAAAGCGCCTTTCCGATATAACTGGTCAAAGGGTCAATGCCCGAACTGTTGCCGTGAAAATAACTTTCCATGCCGGCAAAAATCTGCTTCAAATCCGCCACATCGTCTGTTTTTTCAACGCAATACCGATCATAAATCGCCGCACATAAGGCTCCTGAACTACCCAGTCCGTAGCCTGAAGGAATATTGGAATCAAAATATAACCCGGCTTCCAAATCAGTTTCTAATCGTTTAATCTCCAATCCGTGTACCGTCGCAAGCGCTTCGCTACGGGCAAATGCCTTCAGATCCCGTTGTCGGGACAAGCCCAGCGACGGATCGTCGGGCATTACCCACCTGCCGCCGAACGCAGGTGTTGGTATCGCAAATGCCGGCGCGCCGAGCAATAGCACGTACTCGCCGAACAGCAGCAATTTGGCCGGATAGAAAACTTTTCGCTGTGTCGCGTGTTTATTATGATATGTCATCTTTTACTCAGTTAAAATTTCCGGTTTAGTTTTATCTGAAAAAAAGTAGATATTTAGTACGATCTAAAAATCCCGAAGGGATTATGTGTTTATAGATAAAGATGCGCAAACATGCCCCAATCCCGAAGGGATTGTATGTAAAAATGTTATTAAATACATATAATCCCTTCGGGATTAGGGGAAAATGATCCATGCTCTTTTCTATAAACATTTAATCCCTTCGGGATTTTTTGATGGTAAACAACTACGAAAAAAGAAAAAAATAACGCCACAAGTTCAGAATCATTCCGAACAATACAAGTTTGTTGAAAAAAACGGCTTATTCTATACTGCAAAAGGGTAGGGGATTAAAACAATATTTACCTTCGCCGAGTTTTAACGACAAAAATACGATCATCAATATAGGAGTTCCACCACATGAATCATTTTCCGCATCCTGACCAGTTTATTCGTCGGCATATTGGTCCCGGCGAAGCCGAAACACAAGCCATGCTTGCAACTTTAAAAGTTGATTCGCTTGATACGCTGATTGCGCAAACGGTTCCGGATTCCATCCGAACCAAGCACGCCTTGTCTTTGCCCGAACCGCTATCCGAGTTTGAATACCTCCAAACGCTGAAGCAAACCGCACAGCGTAATAAGTTGATGCGCAGTTATATCGGCATGGGTTATTACGGCACCATTACGCCTTCTGTGGTGTTGCGCAATGTTTTTCAAAACCCGGGTTGGTACACACAATATACACCATATCAGGCCGAAATCGCGCAGGGACGATTGGAAAGTCTCCTGAATTTCCAAACAATGGTGTGCGACTTAACGGGTTTGCCGATCGCCAATGCGAGTTTGCTCGACGAAGGCACGGCCGCCGCAGAGGCGATGCACATGTTTTTTGCTGAAAAAAACAAACGTGCAGAAGAAGGAACAGAAAGTTTTGAATTTTTTGTTTCGGAACACGTACTGCCACAAACCATTGATATTTTGAAAACCCGCGCACAACCGCAAGGGATTCAATTGGTTATTGGCGACTGGAAAACGTACGAAATTTCTGAAAAAACGTTCGGTGTGTTGTTGCAATACCCGAACAGCCAGGGCGTGGTGGAAGACTATCGCGCATTTGCGGAAAAAGCAAAAGCAAACGGCGTGTATGTTTGCGTGGCTGCCGATATTCTCGGTTTGGCTTTACTCACGCCTCCGGGCGCTTGGGGCGCCGATTGTGCCGTTGGCAATACGCAACGCTTGGGCGTTCCGATCGGTTTCGGCGGTCCGCACGCTGCCTATTTCGCTTGTTCAGAAGAATTTAAACGCATGATCCCCGGACGAATCATCGGCGTTTCGGTAGATAACCGGGGAAAACGCGCCCTGCGCATGGCCCTGCAAACACGCGAACAGCATATTCGTCGCGAAAAAGCGACTTCCAATATTTGTACGGCGCAGGCTTTGCTGGCCAACATTGCTGCCATGTACACTGTTTACCACGGACCAGTAGGTGTTCGCGGCATCGCGACCCGAATTAATAATATGACCGTGAGTTTGGCCGCAGTGTTGACCAAAGCCGGTTTCCAGCCAAGTAGCACTTCTGTGTTCGATACCTTGCGAATTGAGTTGAAAGGCGATCAGTTGGGCGCCATTCGTCAAAAAGCGGAAGCAGCAGGTATTAATTTTTACTACGACGAATCCGGTTTGCAGATTTCCATTGATGAAACGGTGACGGAACAGGATTTGAATGATATTGCTGACATTTTTGGGGCCGAGGCCGTAACACCTACAGGCAGCGCTACCATACCTGCCGCGCTGCATCGGGATTCCGCTTATTTGACACACCCTGTTTTCAATTCATACCACACCGAAAGTGATATGATGCGCTATATTAAACGCTTGGAAAACAAGGACTTATCGTTGATGCACTCCATGATTACCTTGGGTTCCTGCACGATGAAACTGAATGCGGCTACAGAAATGATTCCCGTAAGTTGGGAAGCATTTGCCAATATTCACCCGTTTGCGCCAGCCGATCAGGTGGAAGGCTACGCGCAGATTATCAAGGAGTTGGAAGCCTATCTTTGTGAAATCACCGGTTTTGACGCTTGTTCTTTGCAACCGAATTCGGGCGCGCAAGGCGAATATGCCGGTTTGATGGTGATTCGCGCTTACCACGAAGCAAGGGGCGAGGCGCATCGCAATATAGCCCTGATTCCTTCTTCCGCACACGGCACCAATCCCGCCAGCGCCGTCATGGCCGGTATGGATGTGGTGGTGGTTGCCTGCGACGAACGCGGCAATATTGATGTGGCTGACTTGAAATCCAAAGCGGAAAAATACGCCGATCGCCTTTCTTGCATGATGGTTACTTACCCAAGTACCCACGGGGTATTTGAGACCAGCATCGTTGAAATGTGCGAAGTGATCCATCAATATGGTGGCAAGGTATACATGGACGGCGCAAATATGAATGCGCAGGTTGGCCTGACCAGCCCTGCCATCATCGGCGCCGACGTTTGTCACCTGAATTTGCACAAAACATTCGCCATCCCGCACGGCGGCGGAGGTCCTGGCATGGGGCCAATTTGCTGCAATAACAGCCTGGCGCCTTACCTGCCTGGCCACATATTTGCACCGGTCGGCGGTGAAAAAGCCACCCCGGCGGTAAGCGCCGCGCCTTGGGGCAGCGCCAGCATTTTGTTGATTTCCTACGCATACATCCGCATGTTGGGCGCGAAAGGCGTAACGGATGCAACCAAATACGCCATTTTGAATGCAAACTATATCAAAGCGCGGCTTGAAGGCGCGTACCAGGTATTGTACACCGGCGAAAACGGTCGCACAGCGCACGAATTGATTCTTGATTTGCGTCCGTTCAAAAGCATTGCCGGCGCCGAAGACATTGCCAAACGTTTGATGGATTACGGTTTCCACGCGCCAACGCTTTCATTCCCGGTAGCGGGCACCATTATGATTGAGCCGACAGAGAGCGAAAGCAAAGCCGAAATTGATCGTTTTTGCGATGCTTTGCTTGAAATTCGCAAGGAAATTGATGAAATCGCAAGCGGTGTTTATGATACGCACGACAACGTGTTGCACAACGCGCCACACACCGTGGATGTGCTCACCGCCAGCGAATGGAAACACCCATACAGCCGTGAAAAAGCGGCTTTTGCTTTGCCTTATTTAAGAGAGGGATTCAAATTCTGGGCTACGGTTGGTCGTATCGACCAGGCCTTCGGCGACCGCAACTTAGTTTGCACTTGCCCGCCCATTGAATCTTATCAGAACGCATAATTTACTTCGCGCTGGATCGTTTTGTGCATGGCCTTCGGCCTAAGTACTTGACAATCAGCGCTCAGTATGACAAATAATGCTGCCTTTCAGGCGGCGCTCTGTCTATATATGACGAATTGGTATACCGTAGCAAAAGCGCTACACTTGGTTGGCGCTTTTTCTTGGATGGCCGGACTGTTTTATTTGGTTCGGATCATGGTCTATCACGCGCAGGCTTCGGAACAAGCGGAGCCTGCGCGTGGGACTTTGGAGAAACAGTTTTCCGGTATGGAATGGAAAGCCTACAAGGTTATTCTGGTTCCAGCCCTGCTTATAACCTGGAGTTTTGGCACCATGATGCTTTTTTTGCAGCCGGTTTGGCTCGAACAAGGCTGGTTGAGCGGAAAATTGTTCTTCTTGCTGCTGTTGACGGGCTATACCCATTATTGTAAAGGCCATATCCGCAAATTAGAACAAGGCACGTCTACCTTTACCCACCTGCATTACCGTGCGATGAATGAAGTGCCGACAATTTTGATGGTCGGAATTATCTTTTTGGCGGTATTTAAAAGCGGGATCAACTGGCTGTACCTCGGTATCGGCATCAGCACATTTTCGGCTTTGATCTTTTACGCGGTAAAGAAAGCGAACCGGAAATAGGATCAGTGTTCGTGCCCGATGATGCGGCTTTGATCGGGAATGGTTACGATGACTTCCGCTTTTTCATTCAGGATGATGCACTGGCAGGCGAGTCGGCTTTCCAAACGCGGGTTGAAGGCGCGGTCGATAAAATCTTCTTCCTTATCGGAAAGTTCTTCAATGAAATTTTCACCTTTTTCCACGTAAATATGGCAAGTGGAGCACGCGCACACGCCGCCGCAGTTGTGATTGAGGTGTACGTCGTAATCCTCCGTGATCTCAAGGATCGACATGTCCTGAAATTCGCCCGAAACAGTTAGTTCCGGGATCGATTGGTCTTCAAACAAAAATTTTACTGTAGCCATAGGTCTTAAAAGCGCCGCAAAGATAGGATTGTTTGGTGTAACAGTGGAGTAGGGGGAAAGTTTTGTGGAAGATGTAAATTTCATAATGCTTGACAACTTGACAAGATTGTTTTATCTTTGTCTAAAAAATTATGAAAACTTACACGATCGGCGATTTTAAAGCCAATTTTTCAGAGATTTTAGAGTGGGTCCGTAAAGGAGAAGAAATTGCGATTGCCTTCGGCAAAAAAAAGGAGATTGTAGCTTATTTGGTTCCTCGTTCAACGCGCAAAGGCAAAAAGCGACCAATCGGCTTATTGGAAGGAAGTGCAACTGCGGTATTTCAGGATGATTTTAAGATGACGGAAGCAGAGTTTCTTGGAATATGACCTACTTGCTTGATACCCATGTCCTGATATGGTCCATTCTGGAACCGAACAAATTGTCGACGAAAGCGAGGCAAATTATTGAAGATTCCGAACAACAAATTATGGTCAGTGCGATCACCTTTTGGGAAATTTCCTTAAAATTTGGTTTGGGTAAATTGGATTTGACAAACGTTTTGCCGGAAGACTTTCCTGGAATTTGTGTTGAAATGAATTTTGAAATCATACCACTGGATGGTCATATCGCTGCATCTTATAACCAGTTAACAAAAGTCTTTCACAAGGATCCATTTGACAGGATGCTAATTTGGCAGGCAAAATGTATGCGTATTCCGATTATTAGTAAGGATGAGGCAATAAAGGAATACGAATCAGATGGCGTTTCAGTAATTTGGTAAATTCAATCCCATGCACCACTTCTCCACCATCGTCATCGGCAAAGGCCTCCTTGGCAGCGCCGCCGCTAAATACCTCGCAGCCCAAGCGCCCGACGTCGCGCTCATCGGCCCCAACGAGCCGACAGATCCTGCCCAAGCGCTTGTTTTTTCCAGCCACTACGACCAGGCACGCGTGCAACGCCTCATCGGCAAAGACGATGTGTGGACGCGCTTGAACCAGGCTTCCGTGCAACAATACGCCGCCATCAGCGCCCAAAGCGGCATTGATTTTCATGGCAAGGCCGGGTGTTTGTATGTAAATCCGTATGGACAAGACGACTACCTGACAAATGCGCCGACTATAAGCGAACGATTTCACTTAGGTTTCAAGTCTTACGCACAGGCGCCCGCGCTTGCCCGTGACTTTCCGGATTTTCATTTCCCCGAACAAGCGCAGGCATTGTTTGAAACCGCTCCGGCCGGTTTTATCAATCCCAGGCATTTGATAAAAGCGCAAGTCAATATTTTTGAACAACATCAAGGAACTGTTTTAAATGAAACGGTGCTGGATATTTCCTACAAAGACGCTGCCTATCAAGTGCAAACGGCGGAAGGAAATACTTACCAAACGCCTAAGATTTTGCTGGCAGCAGGCGCTTTTGTCAACTTTTTTAACCTGATAACCAAGCCCTTAGATTTAAAACTAAAAAGCGAAGTGATACTGCTGGCCAAAGTAAACCCGGCGCAAGCAGCCCAATTATCGCAGTTGCCTTCCTTGTTGTATGAAATTGACAATGGCGAAACGGAAGGCATTTACTTGATCCAACCGGTTCAATATCCCGATGGCGCATTTTACCTCAAAATGGGCTGCAACATGCCGGAAGACATCTTTTTTGAAAACATTGAACAGGTGCAGGATTGGTTCAGGCATGGCGACAGCGACCGCTTTATTCCAAGGCTGAAAGCGGCGCTTGAACAATTGATGCCCGGCCTTGCGTTTGAATCTTTTTTGACTAAGCGCTGCATCATCAGTCGCACACCGCATGGCCGGCCGTATATAGGCGAGACTGAACGCGCGGGTTTGTACGTTGCAGGCGGCTGCAATGGTTATTCGGCGATGTGTTCGGATGGTATTGGGCAGGTGGCGGCGGATTTGGTTTCAAGCGGGGCATTTTCAATCGGATTTGAACCGGCTGATTTTGAATTAAGATACAAATTTTAATTCGGGGAAATCAGGTTTAACCCTATTTTGCGGCATGAAAATTTATGCTGAAACGGCGCGTCTTATCCTGCGCGAGCTCCTGCCGGAAGACGATCAAGGCATGTTTGATCTTGATTCCGATCCGGAGGTACACCGCTTTTTGGGAAATAACCCGGTAACGGATATTGAACAAGTGCGCGCCGTCATCCAATTTGTCCGGCAGCAATATATCGACAATGGAATTGGGCGCTGGGCCATGATTGAAAGAGAAACCGGCGATTTTATTGGCTGGACGGGGCTAAAGTTGGTCACGGAGATGCGGAATAACCATATTAACTATATTGATGTGGGCTATCGTTTAATCCGTAAATTTTGGGGACGAGGTTTTGCAACCGAATCAACAAAGGCTTCCTTAGTGTATGGATTTCACGAAATGGGCCTCGAAAATATTTATGCGACCACGGAAATCGGACATTTGGCCTCCCGGCATGTGCTGGAAAAATCGGGCCTGAAGTTGATTGAAATTTATGAGTCGGAGGGAATGCAGTACAATTGGCTTCAGATTACACGAGCCGATTTTGAATCAAACAACAAATGATTTTACATAAAAAGAAGATAAAAATGAAGAAATGCTTCCTTTACCTGTTCGTAATTGCCCTTTTTGCTTGTAATTCCAATCCTAAAACAGACGAAAAGACTGTTTCGGCTGCCCCCGTTACAACCGCATCGGATACTGCTGCTGCCAAGGGTTCGAAAAGTACCGATCATGAAGACGATATCGTTCCGGAAGCCAAAGAGGCATTGGAGCCGCCTACAAACCTTACCCCGGCGCCCGGTGCGATCCGAATTTCAGAATTGGTCGCAAACTTAGCCAAATACAAAGGGAAAGTCGTGAAAGTAACCGGTAAAGTCGTCAAAGTCAATAACCATATTATGGGCAAAAACTGGGTGCATCTTCAAGACGGCTCCGGAAAAAAACTTGACCTGACCGTTACCACCGCCGATGATGTTCAATTAGGATCCATTATTACGATGGAAGGAACGATTGCCGTTGACAAGGATTTTACTGCTGGTTATCGCTACGATTACATCATGGAAGCGGCTACGATCGCAAAATAGTTTATGTTAACATAAAAAAAGCCGTCTCAAGAAAATGAGGCGGCTTTTTTGTTCTCTTTATCAAATCTGTTGGAACTATAGTTTACTTCCCCGACAAATACTTCTCCGGATCTCCCAAAAACGTCTCTTTGCAGGATTCCGAGCAAAAACCGTACACTTTTCCTTTGTAATGGCAGGAATCGGTAAACTCCGGTGTTACTTCCATACCGCAGGAAAGGTCGGTTTTGTTGTCAAAATGAATGGCTGCGGCTGCGGTGGCAGGGGCGTTAGATCCGGTTGATGCCGGTTTGGAAGCGTTTTGGCAAGACACCATCATAAACAAACAAAACGCGGCAAATAATATTGATTTCATAACTGGAATGGCTATTTTTATCGAAAAAATCGACGCAAAGGTAATCCGGATCACCCATAGATTTATGATTTCTGTCCGTTCAAATCATTAAACTGTTTTAAACGCGTGGCAACCGCAAGCCGCCTGCATCGCTTTTATCCCTTCCTCTATACTGTTATGCACCGCGCTGCCGCACTTGTTTCGGCAAAACGGACAAGCATGGTAATCGCCTTCCGTATCCACATACAAATACCGTTCGCCTGCGCCGGAGCAACCCACAGCCCGTTGGTAGGCGCCGTAATAATCAATGATCGGGTATTGGCGGTAACGCGCATCCAACTGCATTGTGCGCGCAAATGACTCAATCACAGCGAGTTCCGCCGTATTTAATTCTACGTCCTGCCCCTCGAAATGCCCGACCGCGCGCGGCTCAAGGATGCGGATAAAATGTACGCCCCAGGAGCGCGCCAGTTCCGCAAACTTAAACAAATGCTCCTTCGTACAAAATGACTTTACCGGCGTGAGCGATAGCCCCGTCACCATCCCGGCCGCCCGCGCATGACGAACGGCCGCCCTTGCCCATTCAAAAGAACCTTTCATACCCCGGAATCGGTCGTGTTCCGCCGCATCCCAGTGGTCGAGGCTGATGGAAACGCCCGTAAGCCCCACATTTTTAAGTAGTTGCGCTTTTTCTGCTGTAAGCCGATAACCCGAACTGAGGATCCAAAAGTCGGAGGCTGAAGTATCGCTTTTGTCTAAAATTTCAAGTAAATCATCAAAGCGATTCAAAGGCTCGCCGCCGCTCAGTTCTATTTGCGCCACCCCGCGATCCTGAAACTTTTTAATGATGTGCAACAAATCCGTAACCGTGAGTTGCTCTTTGCCATTCAGTTGATCCCATTCAAAACAATGTTCACATTGCAAGGAGCATTTTTTGGTCATGGCCAATATCATCAACAAAAGTCCCGGCGTGCGGCCCGGAATCGGTACGGCTCTGTGCAATTCATTGAGAATGAATACATCATGTGCCGGAGAAACGCCGCCAGGGAAACTCATCAATGGGAAAAAACGTCCATTAACCAAGGTCGCTTTTCTAATATGCCGAATGCGATCGTTCTCGCGTATGACCGCGCGCAACCCGCGCAGGGCCGCCCGCGTATCTGCGAGGGTGGGGTAGGAACGGTATGCCAACTTCAAAGCCCGCCGTAAAATTTTAAGTCGATGCAGGTGGAATTGCAGTCCGGAAATGATGCGTGGCGGTGGAACGATTGTTTCCACGTGTTCCGCGTTTTGGATTTCAGTGCCCATATTTGCTTGATTAAGAGGTTTTTAGCGAATCCTGGATGCCAGTCTGGTATCCGGAAGTTGCAACCAAAGTTCCCGACTGTAATTGGGCAGGGCATTCGGTTTTTGGAACTTTTTCAGCGTGCGCAGATTAGGCGTTTTATGCACGGGGTCGCGCAAAATCTCATAATGTCCTTTGGCGTGTAAAATCAGCGAACGTTCTGTTCCTGGGGCTTGTGGCGGCACTGGATAGCGCACCGTGGCTACGTCCCCAATTTCCGGCTGGCTGTAATATTGGTCATCGTCGCTAAGGAGTGCGCCGGCCATATCAACGCCGGTTTGGGTAATGGCAGATAATGGCGACAAAACATGCGTGGTAACGGCTTGCGGCGCTGAATAATCCATCGCAACATAATCGATTTCCCAAAACAGAAAACCGGATTCGAGTTTAATGCGGACTTCATTTCCGCTCACATTGGCTAAATTGAGTTCCAACACGTCTTTTTTTAGCGCCATCGGCCCGGCAAGGTTGAAATCTTCTACTTTTTCCCATTTTCCCGGACTGGTTTCAAGCGAAACCTGTAAAGGAACATGCTGATCGTCTATCCAGGATTTCAATTCCTCCTTGCTTTTTTGCAAATAACGCCGGTGTACAAAATCAGCGTATGTGCCGAATTCATCTAAAAATTGCCCGTACATGTAATCCATCCAGAAGGTGTTCTTGGCACGCAGGATGAGTTTGCCGGTTTTGGCGCCTACAGGTTTGGGAAAGCGCAGCATTAAGCCTTCTGTTGCTTCCGGGCGTTTGTTTTTGATGTCCCCGCGCCACGTGGAAGTGTCGCAGGCGCTCAAGGCTGGTAAGGCTGTATGTCCTTCAAAATCAAGGGCTTCCGTTGCTTGAATCGGGTTTGAAATTGATTGTAAGGTGCCGTATTTATCAATAAGCACTTCCGTACCAACGGGATGGTCAAGCGTCATTAATTCAAGCACGTTGGTATGTTGAATTTCCTTGGCTTCATTCGCGATTCGAATCCGATATTCAGAGCCATTTGCATGAAGTCCGGGCAGCGGCAACCAGTCATGCCGTTCCAATTGCGGATACGTGGCCCCGGAATACATTTCGCCTTGAAATGAAACACCGTCCGGATTATCAGCGTAAATAAATGGGCAACTTCCTTCACTAATCAATGCAATAACCGCCGCAGTGAGGCCGATCGCCAAATAACCCATCGAAAATACGGCAATGGTTTTTCCAAAGTTGGTTTCGTACACTTCAATTCGGTCTATTTGGTCAAAATGCACCGTTGTTGACCCCGTATCAGTCAGGGTTTTAGCGAATTCGGGTTTCAAAAACAACAACACTTCATTTTTGCTGGCGCGCGCATCGGCATTGTTGCGCACCGTTACCACATCATGCGCGTCCTTTTCGCTCAATGCCGACATGGCACAAAACATTGATTTTTCATCAATGTCATAACTTTTTACTTCCCAGGCTTTTGTAAGCGGATGCGCGTTGTCGATCAGGAAAAAAGTAAGGTATTTCGTATCAATTTTATTCAAGCGCGATTTTGCCATCGGGTAGCGCTGGTAGTACACGCAAGATACTTGTTGAAGCGAAAAAATAAGCAAAAGAAGCAGCGCTAATCGTGGGCGCATTAGGCGTAATAAATTTAACATATAGTGGTTGTTAGGCGATTGGAAAGGTTAGGCTGTTTAAATTATCAGGTCTTAAAACGCAATACCGAGTTGTAGGCATGGCAACAGGAGCAGGTGGGTATTCGTCCCGTTATAATTATAGCTGTTGTAAACCGTTGCAGGATTTATGGTTTTAAACTTTTCGATGGCAATGGGCAATGCAATTTCTAAAATAGCAGGCCCTATCTTGTATTGTGCGCCCACCCGGAACACAAATTTGGTCGTGTTTTCATGAAAATGAATTTCAGACGGCGTATTTGGCAAAGGATATACATCATTGTAATATTTTTGCTTGAAATTCCGACGTCCAAACTTCAATTCCGGCGCCACATACAAATTGCTTTTTCTCCCGGTAAGGCGGCCATGCAGGAAAATTTTATAAAACAAACCAACTTCATAACTTCCTTTCGAAAGCTGCCGATCAAAAGAATAATATGAATAGTATTGATTATCCGTATAATTCGGCAAAATAAAATTGGCATCTACACCCAAATGTTCATAAAGCCCAAACGGATGTTCGATTGAAAATACAGTGGAGCGCCAGTTGTTCCCGCCCAACCATTGCGAACTTACCCCTACCTGAAAAATTATATGAGGCGGCTTAACCAAGGTAGGGTCCGGTACGTCGCCGTTTTGGGCCAACGCATTTACAGGCCCGAAGAACCCACCGCATGTAAAAATAGCTATGAAAATAAGGATCGTGTTTTTCATGGTCGATGATTTTTATACGTTGAAGACGCAATTTGAGTCAAAACGGTTGGGCGAAAATACAATTTACAGCGCAAAGACAGAATATTGTTGTTCAGTTTACTGAAAATTTGCCAAATCCAAAAAATGAACCTAATTTTCCGGCTTAAAACCCCGTGAGGAGGGAAACATCAATATGCAATTCGGAACGCATCAATCACAACCGCCATTTGAAGCGCCTGATTTCAAACGCTGGAAGTTCCGCGATTTGAAAATCTACGCTTCAACAGAGTGGCTTGCAGACAATAAGAAAAAGTACCGTCAGGTATTCGATCGTCACGAGACGACCTATATCTACGCAGAACTGTCATTTCACAACAAGTATTATGACATTGAGGATTGGGAAGTAAACGTTGAACTGCGCTGCTATGCTGTCAAGAAGCAACGCAAGGAAATCTGTGTGCTGCCTTTCCGACGCAAAGTGAGCAAATACGACCCTGTCGGGTATGTGCGCGAAGGCTGGGGCAACAAACAGGAAGGCGTTTTCTGGAAAAAAGGCGCTTATCTGTGGGAAGCCTGGATAGAAGGCGAAAAAGTTGCCACCAAACATTTTCACATCGAAGACGGCGGGCGGCCATTTACCAAATCCGACAACCCGTATTGCAGCATCAGTTCCCTGCGTATGTACGAAGGGCCTTATGATGATACGCCAGAGTTTGAGCGCCTTTACATGCGACGCTTCAACGGCGAAGACACACGTTATATATATGCTGAGGTTACGCTGAAAAACGTGCTGCTCAGCAAGCAATGGCAATGCGAGTTGTTTATCAAGTTTTACAACGATGCCCGCGAACTCAAAGGCCAGGTAGTACGGCTGCACCGGGTAGATAAAGGCGACGACGGCGTTAAAATAACGGCTGGTTGGGGATCGAATGTAAAAGGCTCCTGGCGTAACGACCGCTACACCGCTGAAATCGTGTTTATGGATCAACTGCTGGCAGTTATGCCCTTTGAAGTTGCCGGCGAATGGGAAGAAGGTGTAAACGGCGTTTGGCTGCCTGAAAAAGGCCAGCAGATTTTCCTGCAACCTGAAGAAGAAGATGCCGATTCGTTTGAAGAAGTGTTGTCAAAACTTGACGCCTTAATTGGGCTAAACGAAATTAAACACAAGGTTCGGGAACACGCGCAATATATTCAATTTTTGCAATTGCGTAAAGAAAAGGGCTTTAATGAGAAAGACGGTATAAACGTACATTCTGTATTTAGCGGAAATCCCGGCACCGGCAAAACGACCGTCGCTAAAATGATGGGCCGTTTGTACAAAAAAATGGGTTTGCTGTCCAAAGGCCACGTGCATGAAGTAGATCGCACCGATTTGGTGGGCGAATACATTGGCCAAACAGCGCCCAAAGTGAAGGAGGCCATTGAAATGGCGCGCGGCGGGGTGCTTTTCATCGACGAAGCCTACGCTTTGGCCCGTTCAATGGAAGATTCCAAGGATTTTGGTCGCGAGGTAATTGAGATATTGGTCAAGGAACTGTCCAATGGTCCCGGCGATCTGGCCGTGATTGTGGCGGGTTATCCGAAGGAAATGAAAACCTTTTTAGATTCAAATCCGGGTTTGCGCAGCCGCTTCAAATTAAGTTTTGACTTTCAGGATTATTTGCCGCAGGAATTGGCGCTGATTGCCGATTACGCCTGCAAGGGAAAAGAAGTGATGCTCGCGGCAGAGGCCAAAGTCCTGATTGATGAGTACATCACGGAAGCCTATCGCACGCGCGACCGCACCTTCGGGAACGCGCGCTTTGTGCATGATTTGATCGATAAAGCGAAGATTCAGTTGGGTTTACGCGTTATGGCAAATCCTAAAGTGCGTGAATTGTCGCCTGAGATTCTCACCGTTATCTTACGAGAAGACGTTGAAAAAGTACGGGTTAGCCAAAAACGCCCGCTGCCGAATATTCCGGTGGATGAAAACCTGCTCGCCATCGCGCTCCATGAATTGGACAGCCTGATCGGTATGCAGAACATCAAAAAAGACATTCGCGAACTGGTAAATTTAGTGCGTTTTTACCGCGACAATGGCCGCGATGTGCTGGGGCGTTTCTTCCTGCACACGGTGTTTGTCGGCAATCCTGGAACCGGTAAAACGACCGTGGCGCGTATTTTGACCAAAATTTACAAAGCGCTTGGTGTTTTGGAACGCGGCCACATGATTGAAACGGATCGCCAGGGTTTGGTAGCGGGTTATGTTGGCCAAACAGCCATCAAAACGGCAGAACGCATTGAAGAAGCCATGCAAGGCGTATTGTTTATCGACGAAGCATACGCGCTTACTTCAACCGGCCGCAGTTCGCACGGCGATTTTGGCGATGAAGCCATTCAAACGCTGTTGAAGCGTATGGAAGATCATCGGGGCGAATTTTTCGTGTTCGTAGCGGGTTATCCTGAAAACATGGATGCTTTTATGAAGGCGAACCCCGGTTTAGCCAGCCGTTTTGACAAGGTTTTGCGTTTTGAAGACTATGCGCCGGAAGAATTGCTTGAAATTGCGCTGTTTATGTTCCAGCAGGAAAATTACCGGGTGGAAGAAGATGCGCGCGAACATTTGGGCAAATACTTAGCCTTTTTGTATCAATTCCGCGATAAGTATTTTGGCAATGCCCGCTCTGTGCGGCAGGTAGTGATGGAAACCATTAAAAATCAGAACCTGCGCGTGGCGATAATGCCATCTGAAGGCGAGGAGCAATTCCATACAATTCGCTTGGACGACGTGGCAACCTTTACGTTTGATAAAGATAAATTGCAGATTTTCCGCCGAAGAGGGATTGGTTTTGGGAAGTAATTGAGGGCATAATTAGTGAGGGTGTATCATAAGTCGTTTTTTAAGCAACTTGAGGATTATTATTCGGATGACAGAGCGTATTGTCGGGGTGACTGGTAGTCAACCCGACAATTAGGCGTGATTATTTTAAAAAATCCGCTACTCATCAGATGACTCAAAGTCATCAAATGGGTAGCGGATTTTTTAAAATAATAGTTGGCTTTTGCGCTGTAGAATTAGAGAACAATCCTTCCTTTTCTTGGTTATAAGAGGCTATGAAAAAAATCGTGGTTGCCATTTCCGGCTCTTCCGGCGCCTTGTATGCTAAAGTGTTGCTGGATAAATTGGCTGAACTTCAGGATCAATGGGATGCGGTTGGGGTTGTCCTTTCCGACAATGCAATCATCAATTGGGAATTGGAGGTCGGCGCGCCCAAGTTCGACCATTATCCTTTTACATTTTATAAAAAACAGGATTTTTACGCGCCATTTGCTTCGGGTTCAGCGCGTTATGATGTTATGATAGTTTGCCCTTGTTCTATGGGCATGTTGGCGCGCATTGCGACGGGTATCAGCAACGACCTGATGACAAGAGCGGCCGATGTTATCCTGAAAGAGCGTCGCCGCCTGATTCTGGTAACAAGAGAAACGCCATTAAGCCTGATTCATATCAACAATATGAAAACAGTAACGGAATCAGGCGGAATCATCTGTCCGGCAACACCGTCATTTTATGCAAAACCGACCACCATTGAAGCGGCAGTGGCTACCGTTGTAGACCGGGTGCTGGATCTTGCCGGATTTCGACTTTCTTCTTTCCGTTGGGGAAATGATTATTGAACTTGGATATTGATGTAAAAACAATTGCCTTTTTCTACGATGTCGTATTTGCCGGGCGCCAACACTCTGCTATTGAGACCTAATTCGGCAGATAATTCGGCATCGACAAAACAAGCAGACGACATGTCAAAAACACCCGAACGCAGATGGTTTTTGTACACATTCAAGCATACAAGTTCACGAAAAAGCAGCAATTGTAAAATTGAACCATTATGGTTCGAATGAAGGAAGGCGGGGGCCCTTTTGCAATCTTTTCCCAATTGAATCGGCTTTGAATTGGTATAATTTACAATTTTACAAATACCATTGCCAAGACAATCCAATTTGGGCGACCCGAAGATTACGTCAGCACGCAAATACTGACAAGAATGCATCATTTCAGGCAAATGCCTGAAACCCTGCTGCTCAGGCAGGTTTTGAATAACGTTACGCATAGTGTTTGTTATGATTAAAAAAGACTGTATTTAACTTGGCCTTGCATATTGAAGCCGCAGAATCAGTACAAGAACTATTCCAATTTTTTATCGCATCCTGACAATCGCCTTAAATACTTTGTTTCCCGACGATTTAAAATGTCGTTTAACATACAATACTGCCTGTTTTATAAAGGGCCGTACTGCGTTGGAGCAGATTCACGCATGGCATTGTAAATCATCTCAAACACATCTTCAACTTGCGGTTTGCTGTAATAATCGCCGTCCTGGCCGTATCCAGGGCGATGTTCTCTCGATGCTAATGTCAAAGGCGCTGTGTCAAGATACCGGTAGCCGCCCTGCACTTCCAGTACTTGCTGCATCAAATAGGCAGAACCGCCGCCAGGTACATCTTCATCAAGGAAAAGTACGCGGTTGGTTTTCTTCAGCGACTGAATGCAAACACCCGTGCGGTCGAATGGCAGAAGTGTTTGAATATCAATGATTTCAACCAAAATGCCGTGTTCTGCAAGCAAATCGCTGGCTTCTTCTGCGATGCGCACGCAGGCGCCGTAAGTAATTAGGGTAAAATCCGTTCCGCTGCGTAAAATTTCAGGTACGCCTAAAGGAACTGTAAATGTTCCAATATTATCCGGTAAGCGTTCTTTCAATCGGTAGCCGTTCAGAACTTCAACCACAATCGCCGGATCATCTGATTTTAACAGAGTGTTGTACATACCTGCGGCTTGTACCATGTTGCGGGGCACGCAAATCCACATACCCCGTAAAGATCCGAGCATCATCGTCATGGGCGATCCGGCGTGCCAAACACCTACTAAGCGGTGGCCGCGGGTGCGGATGATAGCCGGCGCTGCTTGCTGATTGTTGGAACGCCAGCGCAGGGTACATAAATCATCAGACAAGGGCGCCAAACCATATAACAGGTAGTCGAGGTACTGAATTTCTGCAATGGGGCGCAAACCGCGCATCGCCATGCCGATCGCCTGACCCATGATCGTCCATTCGCGAATACCGGTGTCAAACACACGTTCGATGCCGTATTTTTGTTGCATTCCACGCAAACCCTGGTTTACGTCGCCGATGTGGCCAACATCTTCGCCAAAGGCAAACAATTCGGGATACTGTGCAAAATTATGATCGAAACAAGCGTTTAGGATTTCATAACCGTCTTTAAGTGGCGCATTTTCAGCGTATTGCGCAGGAATTTCAGCAATTTTCAAGGCGCTGTTTGGACTGCTGGAATACAAATGATCGCTGTAAATCCGTTCGCCTTCCTTCATTTCCGATGCGGCAAATGCGGCAAGCGCAGTTTTAGCGGCGCTATTTTTACCAGCCAACACAAATGCGGCCCGGCGCGCTACCTGGATCAGTTCAAAACGCAGCGGATCGCGGCGTTGGCGCAATTCTTCGGCAATCACGCCGAGCGCTGAAAGTTCCGGATATTCGGCACGGGCAGCTTGCAGGCTTTGGTCAAGACCTTGGCGCAGATCGCTCACAGTTTGATGATAAGCCTGGTATGCATGTAAGGCCGCCGCTACCACGCTGCGTTTTGCTTCCGCTTTTATCTCATCAATTTCTGCGGTTGAAGCAATGTCGTTTGCAATTATCCACTCCGCAAATTTGCGGTTGCAATCAAAGTTTTCTTCAAATTCCAAGCGCTCCGGGCTTTTGTAACGGCGGTGATCGCCCGAAGTAGAGTGGCCGAGTTGCTGCGTTACCTCCTGCACATGGAACAAGGCAGGGCGGTGCGTTTCGCGCATTTTTTCAATGCCATCCTGATATACCCGGCAAAGGGCTTCATAATCCCAGCCTTTTACCGTATAAATATCAATACCGGTTTCGTCGCCTTCATTGGCACGAAAACCTTCCAGCACGGTTGAAATACTTTCTTTGGTCGTTTGGTATTTTTGCGGAACAGAAATGCCGTAACCATCGTCCCAAACGGAAATGGCCAAGGGAACCTGTAACACGCCGGCGGCATTGACGGTTTCCCAAAACGCGCCTTCTGAAGTAGAGGCATCTCCAATGGTGCAGAAGGTGACTTCGTTGCCATTGACAGACAATTGTTTACATATTTCCGGAATCTCCCGGTATTTTTTTGAGGCTAAGGCAAGGCCCAGTGCGCGCGCCATTTGGCCTGCTGTCGGGGCAATATCGGAGGTAATATTGTAACGGTTGATATGATCGGTCCAATTGCCTTGTTCATCCACAAACGGGGTGGCAAAGTGGCAATTCATTTGACGGCCGCCGGAGAAGGGGTCGTTGTTCGGATCGCCGTACAATTGTCCGAAAAACGCTTCTAAAGTGCTGATACCCAAGGCAAACATCAGCGTTTGGTCGCGGTAGTACCCGGATCGGAAATCACCTTTTCGCCAGGCTTTTGCCATTGCGACCTGAGCAAGTTCTTTGCCGTCGCCGATGATTCCAAAGTTGGCGCGACCAGCCAGAACCTCTTTGCGCGCCATGACGCTGGCTTCCCGGCTGATACAGCAAATACGGAAATCTTCAAGGATTTCAGAACGGTTTAGGGGGGACTGGGCAGTTACGCCTGAATTTTTACGATCAGGCGCTGATTTGGTTTCAACCATGTGGCGAATTTGGTTAAGTATTTATTGCAGCGCAAAGTTAGTTAATTTTTTGAGCTTACCTTTGCGCCGTCGTTCATTTGATTATTGGGCAAAAACAATGAAAAAACATCGGGTTTTGGAAATAAACTTTAATATGAGTATTAAATTTTTCAAAACAGCTGTTTGACAATGAATCTTTTGGCCTAATTTTGCGGCTTCAAAACATACATACTTAATTTTTTCACGCACTAAAAAAACCTCGACCATGTCTAACGAACCGAAATTGCGGTATAATGACGAGGACCTGCAAGAATTTAAAACCCTGATCGAAGGCAAACTTGATTTGGCTCAGGAGGAATATACCCGTACGGAACAGCAAATTGCTGATTTGAATGAAAATGGATTTAATCAGCAGGGCGGCGACTGGTATGACGATTCTACAGCCCACACCGATTTGGAAATGTTACAGCGGATGTTGGTGCGCCAGCAGCGTTATGTGGTGGATTTGCGCAATGCGCTGTTGCGGGTACAAAATAAAACTTACGGTATCTGTTCTGTCACAGGATTGTTGATTAGCAAGGAGCGCCTCCGTTTGGTGCCGCACGCAACCAAAAGCGTAGACGGTAAAAATATCGCCAATTCGCAAAAAGATAGCAATACGGAAACACCCGGTATTGATGCTTTCGGTGATGCTATTGAAACGGATCGTACTCCAGCCAAGCCCGTGGCAGCCGATAAAGTGCGGGTGAACAACACCGCTAAACGGCCAAAATCTGGCGAGGATTGGGAACCGGATAATGAAACGATGGAAGACGCTGGTTATCAGCCGCGTAAGTTTGAAGATGATGAAGAGTAGGGAAGTGTTTCTTCTTCGCCATACCGAACAGCATTTACCTCTGCGACAATATCGGCCTCAGAAAACTCATCGGTATCAGGTAATACCTCATCCAACAATACCCATCTATCCTTGAAGGTTTGCAAGGCGATTTTTTCGGCAATCTTAATTTGATCCTCTTTTGAGAACTGTTTAAATATAAGCAGGAATTCTTTGACTCCCATCTTCATACTTCGGCTCATTTCCATCGAAAATGATCTAAAAATTAAAGGTGAAATAAGTGTTTAAACTGATATAGCCAAATCACGTTTACAAAAGTAAAGTTTTTTAACTGAAGGTGTATGATAAGTCGTTTTTTTAAGCAACTTGAGCATAGTTTGCAAAATATTATTCGGATGACCGAGCATATTGTCGGGGTGGCTGGTAGCCAACCCGACAATTAGGCGCGATCTCAACTTTTTATTTGGCAAAAATTTTCACGTTAACTTATGATACAGCCCCATAAAACAAAAACTGGCCGGACGAAATACACTTTCATCCGGCCGGTTTTTGTTTTGCCCAAAAATACCTCACACCCGCTTCACCGGAATCTT
>JBAXTB010000001.1:0-74799 GCA_037130425.1 Bacteroidota bacterium | reverse complement strand
GTGAATCTGAACAAGGAGTTTGTTCAAAATGCTACGGTCGTAATTTGGCTAGTGGACGCATGGTTCAAAAAGGAGAAGCAGTAGGAGTTATTGCTGCTCAGTCGATTGGAGAGCCTGGTACTCAGTTAACACTTCGTACATTCCACGTAGGTGGAACGGCTTCAAATACAGCAACTGCCTCAAAAGTAGAAGCTAAATTTGATGGTATTCTTGAAATTGATGAATTACGAACTGTATCTAAGGAAGATGAGAACGGTAATCCAGTTGAGATCGTAATTGGTCGTTCAGCTGAGATGCGTATCATCGATCCAAAGACGATGGTTATCTTAACAACTGCTAATATTCCTTATGGTGCTTCTATGTTCGCTAAAAATGGTGCAACAGTGAAGAAAGGGGATATGATTTGTGAATGGGATCCATACAATGCTGTAATCATTTCTGAAACAGCTGGTAAGATTAGTTTTGAAGACTTAGAGGATGGTATTACTTACCGTGAAGAAAGTGATGAGCAAACTGGTTTCCGTGAAAAAGTAATCATTGAGCGTCGTGATAAAACGAAAAACCCAATGATTAAAATCATTGATGGTTCCAAAGAAGTTGTTCGTTCTTATTCACTTCCAGTTGCAGCTCACATTGTTGTGAATGATGGTCAAAAAGTGAAAATAGGTGAAACTCTAGTTAAGATCCCTCGACAAAATGGTAAATTAGGAGATATTACAGGTGGTTTACCTCGTGTTACTGAGTTGTTTGAAGCTCGTAATCCTTCTAACCCAGCAGTAGTTTCTGAAATCGATGGTATTGTTTCATTTGGTAAAGTGAAACGTGGTAACCGAGAAGTAATTATTGAATCTAAAACGGGTGAACAAAAGAAATATCTAATTTCTTTAAGTAAACACATTTTGGTTCAAGAGAACGACTACGTAAAAGCTGGTCAGCCATTAAGTGAAGGTGCAACTACACCAGGAGATATCTTGGCTATTAAAGGTCCAACTAAAGTTCAGGAATACTTAGTGAATGAAATTCAGGAAGTATATCGTTTACAAGGTGTGAAAATCAACGATAAGCATTTCGAGGTAATTGTTCGCCAGATGATGCGTAAAGTAGAGATTCTCGATCCAGGTGATACGAAATTCCTAGAAGGTCAGATGAACAACAAATTGGAGTTCAATCTGGAGAACGATTATATTTTCGATAAGAAAGTAGTGTTAGATCCGGGTGATTCTTCAACGTTGAAAGCTGGTCAAATTGTTACTGCTCGCAAGCTTCGTGATGAAAATTCGATGTTGAAGCGTAAAGATTTACGAGTTGTTGAATCTCGTGATGCAGTTCCTGCAACTGCAAATCAAGTTCTTCAAGGAATTACTCGTGCTTCATTGCAAACGAAGAGCTTCATTTCTGCTGCTTCCTTCCAGGAAACTACTAAAGTGTTGAATGAAGCTGCAATTAGTGCTAAATCTGATGAACTACTTGGACTGAAAGAAAATGTAATTGTTGGTCACTTAATTCCAGCAGGTACAGGTTTACGTGAGTATGAAAACATTGTAGTTGGTTCTCAAGATGAATACAACGTATTAATGGCTTCAAAGAAACGTAAAGAAGAATTGGCTTAATCTAAATTACTATGGAAGAAAATCAAAATCCGGAAGGACAGTTAAATATTGAGCTTTCTGAAGAAGTAGCTGAAGGAATTTATTCCAATTTAGCTATTATAACACATTCCAATTCGGAGTTTGTTGTTGATTTTATCAAAGTAATGCCTGGTGTTCCTAAAGCGAGAGTAAAATCTCGTATTGTTCTTACACCTCAGCATGCCAAACGTTTGCTCACTGCTTTGAAAGAAAATGTAGCAAAATTTGAATCAGTTCATGGAACAATTAAAGTTGATAATGGAGCTGCTGCGTTTCCAATGAATTTTGGTGGACCTACTGCTCAGGCATAATTAAATTTAATTTCTGAAACGGGTAAATAGATTCATTCTGTTTACCCGTTTTTTTATGCCTTATTAATCCCAAAGTGAGTTCATACTTTAATTATTAATCTATTGGAAAATAGCTTTCGAAACTTTCTTCCTTCAATTAAGTAAAACAGATGGTTTTTGAATTTCCTCTATACGAAGACTAATTAAACATGCTTTAATAACTTTAACTTCATTGATAGTTTTATGATTATAAAAGCATATTAAAAATTATTAAGAATTATGAAGATTACTACATGCTTAAATTATTGTGCATTTCGAGTTAGTGTATGTTTCATTTTATGCTTATCATTTTCTCAGAGTAAATCTCAAATTCCGGCTACAACTATTGCTACTATTCGTAATCTAGTTGATGAACGTCAACTTATACTTGATAAGTTCGACAAATCGATGATATTGGTAGATGGTGGAACCTTTCAGATGGGAGCAACTTCAAATCAAGGAATTGATTATTCTAAAGACGAATTACCAATTCATTCGGTTCAGATTTCAGATTTTTACTTGCTCAAAACGGAAGTTACTCAAGAGCTTTGGATAGCTATCATGGAAAGTAATCCCTCCTTAAATCAACGAAGCAATCAGTTCCCTATAGAAAATGTTACTAATGCTGAAGTCGATGCATTTATTAAAAGGCTTAACTTTTTAAGCTGCAAGAATTATCGTTTGCCAACAGAAGCCGAATGGGAATATGCTGCTCGTGGGGGAAAGAAAAGTCGTAATTTCATGTATGCTGGTTCTTCCGATGCCAATTTAGTTTCTTGGAATAACTATAATGCCAATGGGAAAAGCCATATTGTCGGAACTAAATTAGCAAACGAATTAGGTATTTACGATTTAAGTGGGAATGTTTGGGAATACTGCTCCGATTGGTATGGACCCTATTCAGCTGAACTTTTATTAAACCCAAAAGGTCCAATTAATGGAACCGAATATATCGTTCGTGGTGGAAGTTGGGCAGGATCTTCTTGGCTGTGCAGAAATTCACTTCGTTTTCATTTTTCTACCGATTTCAAAAGTCCATATGTGGGATTTCGCCTTGTTGAAGTAAGGGGGAAATAATTTGCCTTTATTTCATAAAAAAATGAAATAAGGTATGCATGCATAACAAATCTTTTTTAGGTTTGTGAAATGAAGCCGACAGAGACAGTCGATTATGTGATTAAAACAGCATGGCATGCTATTCAACGTATGTATAATGCTGAAGCGGCTAAACACAACAGTACCATTGCAGTAGGTTTTGTTTTATTGAATATTGACGTTCAACTTGGAACGCCTGCAACTAAAATAGCACCGTTAATCGGACTTGAAACCCGAAGTTTAACACGGATGCTGAGGAATCTTGAAGAAAACGGAATTATTTATCGTAGAAGCGAGGATCGTGACAAGCGACTCGTACGGATTTTTCTGACCGATTTGGGCAAGGAAAAGCGTGAGGCTGCTCGAAACACCGTTTTAACTTTCAACCATCTAATTCGTAATCGCATCCCTGAGGAAAAACTTAGTATCTTTTTCGAGGTGATGAATGAAATATTAGTATCCACCGGAAACGGTAAAAACGAAAATGCATGAAACGACTCATCCGTAAAGTTGCAGTTCTAGGCTCAGGTGTAATGGGTTCTCGTATTGCTTGTCACTTCGCTAATATTGGAGTAGAAGTTTTGCTTCTTGATATAGTTCCTCCTCAATTAAGCGAAGCTGAAGTAGCAAAAGGGCTTACTATTGAACATCCAGCTGTGAGAAATCGAATAGTGAGTGACGCTTTGGCATTTGCACTTAAATCAAAGCCTTCTCCTGTTTATTCGACTGATGTAGCTAAACGTATTAAAATCGGAAATTTCTCTGATGACATGAAGCTAATCGCCGAATGTGATTGGGTGATTGAAGTTGTGGTGGAACGGTTGGACATTAAGAAAACTGTTTTTGATCAAGTAGAGAAGTTCCGTAAACTGGGTACGCTCATTACTTCGAATACTTCAGGTATTCCAATTGGAATGATGTCTGAAGGAAGATCAGATGATTTTAAAAAGCATTTCTGTGGTACGCACTTCTTCAATCCTCCACGTTATTTAAAATTACTGGAGATTATTCCAACTCCATTCACCGATTCTTCTGTTGTAGATTTTCTGATGAATTATGGTGATCTCTTCCTTGGAAAGACCACTGTATTAGCCAAGGACACACCAGCATTTATTGCTAATCGTATTGGTGTATTTGGCATTTTAGCTCTTTTTCATCTGGTGAAGGAGATGGATTTAACGGTGGAAGAAGTAGACAAACTTACCGGTCCCGTTCTTGGACGCCCCAAATCGGCAACGTATAGAACTACCGATGTGGTTGGATTAGACACGCTTGTAAATGTGGCTAATGGGTTAAAAGCTAATTGTCAGAACGATGAACAAAAAGCACTGTTCGATTTGCCTGAGTATGTTCTGAAAATGAATGAGAATAAGTGGTTGGGAGATAAAACCGGACAAGGATTTTATAAGAAATCGAAAGGAGAAGGAGGGAAGTCTGAGATTTTAGCTTTGGATTTAAATACATTAGAATATCGTCCTCAAAACAAAGTGAAATTTGCCACTTTGGAATCGACCAAAACCATTGAAAAACTCAGTGATCGCTACAAAGTTTTAGTTAGTGGAAAAGATAAAGCAGGAGAGTTTTATCGTAAATCTTTCTTTCTCTTATTTACTTATGTGTCGAATCGTATTCCAGAAATTGCCGATGAACTCTTCCGCATTGATGAGGCCATGAAAGCTGGCTTTGGCTGGGAAGTCGGTCCATTCGAGAGCTGGGATTATATTGGCGTAGCCGATGGTGTTAAAGGAATGGAAGCCATGAATATGAAGCCGGCTCAATGGGTCTATGACTTTCTTGCTACAGGCAATACTAGCTTTTTCAAGATTGAAGGAGGTAAGAAATTGTATTATGATATTCCTTCTAAAAGCTACATTCCTGTTCCAGGCTATGAATCATTTATCATACTAGATCATATTCGCCAGGAAAAAACACTTTGGAAAAACACCGGTACCACACTAAGTGATTTAGGTGATGGAATTCTGAATTTGGAGTTTCATACTAAGATGAATTCTATTGGAAGTGATGTTCTGATGGGGATTCATAAAGCAATAGAAGTTGCCGAAAAAGATTACCGTGGATTGGTGATTGGAAATGACGCCCCTAACTTCTCTGCCGGAGCCAATTTAGCCATGCTATTTATGATGGCTGTTGAACAAGAATGGGACGAACTAGATTTCTCCATTCGCGCATTTCAAAATACCATGATGCGCGTGCGTTATTCATCCATTCCAGTGGTTACAGCACCTCATGGTTTATCTCTTGGTGGAGGATGTGAAATTAATCTTCATGCCGATAAAGTTGTTGCTGCAGCCGAAACATATATAGGTTTAGTGGAATTTGGAGTTGGACTTATTCCAGGTGGTGGAGGAACAAAGGAATTTGCCCTTCGTGCTTCAGATGCCTATCGCGACGGTGATATACAACTAAATGTATTGCGCGACCGATTCTTAACCATTGGTCAAGCGAAAGTGAGCACATCTGCAAGCGAAGCATTTGATTTAGGAATACTTCGAAAAGGTCACGACGAAATCATCCCAAATTCACAACGCGTTATTGCTGAAGCGAAAGGTGCTGCCGTTGAATTAGCAGAAGCTGGATATACTCAACCTGTTCATCGTAAAGATATTCGAGTATTAGGTCGCACTGGTTTGGGAATGGTTTACGCTGGTGCTAACACGATGTTCAGCGGACATTATATCTCGGAACATGACCGAAAAATCTCCGAAAAACTAGGTTATGTATTATGTGGAGGCGATTTATCCCAGCCAACCGACGTAAGCGAACAGTACTTACTTGATCTCGAACGCGAAGTATTCCTCAGCCTTTGCGGAGAGCGCAAAACCTTAGAACGTGTTCAAAGTATTTTGACCAGTGGGAAGGTGCTTAGGAACTGATATAAAGAATTACGATATACGATTTACGATTTACGATTTACGATTTACGATTTACGATAAATGATATAAACACTTAAAATTTAGATTATGCATAATTTGAGAGAATTGAAAATTTGGGAAAAAGCTTTAGAACTGGCTGATGCGATATATGAAGTGACTGATAAATTTCCTGAAAATGAAAAATTTGGGATAACAAATCAGATGAGGAGAGCTGCTGTTTCTGTAAGTTCTAATATTGCTGAAGGTGCTGGGCGAAATAGTAATAAAGAGTTCAATCATTTTATAGGAATTTCGAATGGATCCATTTATGAATTAAGATTTCAACTAGAATTATCAATTAGAAGGAATTATATTGATATACAAAACCGTGACAGATTGCTTGAGCTAATGGATCATTTAATTCGAATGAATTACAATCTACAAATAAGAATGAATAATTCTGTTGATAGAAGTAACAGAAGTCAATACAAACCTTAACGACACTTTTTTTCGTAAATCGTAAATCGATCATCGTAAATCTGATAACAATGAGTACAGCATACATAGTAGCCGGATTCCGAACAGCGGTGGCAAAGGCGCCACGGGGATTATTTCGTTTTACTCGACCGGATGATTTGGCGGCGCGAGTGATTGAACATTTGATGCAGTCGGTGCCAGAATTTGACAAAGATCGCGTTGATGATGTGATTGTTGGAAACGCTACACCAGAAGCAGAACAAGGACTTAACATTGGTCGCATGATTTCACTTATGGGTTTAAAGACTGATAAAGTTCCTGGAATGACTGTTAATCGTTACTGTGCCTCTGGGCTTGAGACGATTTCTATCGCAACAGCCAAGATTCAAGCTGGAATGGCTGATTGTATTATTGCTGGTGGAGTAGAGAGCATGTCGCCAATTCCGTTTGGAGGATGGAAAATTGTTCCGAATTACGATGTGGCTAAAAATAATCCTGATTATTACTGGGGGATGGGTTTAACAGCAGAAGCCGTTGCTCGGGAATATAACATCAGTCGAGAAGATCAGGATATTTTTTCATTGGAATCTCACCGTCGAGCAGTCGATGCAATAACATCGGGTAGATTTAAGGATGATATTGTTCCTATAATAGTGGAAGAGATCTTCCTGGACAATAAAGAAAAACGTAAAACTCGCAGTTATGTAGTCGATACAGATGAAGGTCCGCGTACCGATTCAACATTAGAAATGCTGGCTAAATTAAAACCTGTATTTGCAGCTGATGGAGTTGTTACTGCAGGCAATTCATCTCAAACTTCCGACGGTGCTGCGTTTGTATTGGTGATGTCCGAAAAAATGGTGAATGAATTAGGCTTGAAACCCATTGCTCGTTTAGTGACTTATCAAGTTGCTGGAGTTCCACCACGTATCATGGGAATTGGACCAATTGAAGCTATTCCAAAGGCTTTGAAAGCGGCAGGAATGACGCTAGATCAACTTGATCTAATAGAATTGAACGAAGCATTTGCATCTCAGTCCTTGGCTATTATTCGCACTCTTGGATTAGATACAACTAAGTTGAATGTGAACGGTGGAGCAATTGCTTTAGGTCATCCTTTGGGATGTTCAGGAGCTAAACTCACGGTACAATTACTTAATGAGCTAAAACGTCGTGATAAGAAATACGGCATGGTTACCATGTGTGTAGGAACGGGTCAGGGCGCAGCTGGAATTTTCGAACGCTTATAATTTTCTTTTCAACGTATTCCTATCTTCAATAACATGGAAACAAGCAATAAATCATCCTTAAAAGGCGGTGAATTTTTAATCCGCGAGAGTGAAGCTACTTCGGTTTTTATTCCAGAAGAATGGAACGAAGAACAACGCATGATTGCTCAATCGGCGCAAGATTTTTTAGATGCAGAAGTTCATCCCAATCTGGATAGAATTGATAAAATGGAACCCGGACTGATGCATTCATTGCTTACCAAAGCAGGTGAGCTAGGATTGATGGGGGTTTCAGTACCTGAAGAATATGGTGGATTTGGAAAAGACTTTAATACCTCGATGCTTGTAGCGGAAGTTGCCGGAGCAGGATTTTCTTTTGCAGTAGCTCTATCAGCTCATACAGGAATTGGAACACTTCCCATTTTGTATTATGGTAATGAGGCTCAAAAACAGAAGTACATTCCTAAATTAACTACAGGCGAATGGAAAGCTTCCTACTGTCTTACTGAGCCGGGGTCGGGTTCGGACGCAAATAGTGGGAAAACGAAAGCTAAATTGTCGGATGATGGGAAACACTATATCATCAACGGACAAAAAATGTGGATCACCAATGGTGGATTTGCAGATGTGTATACCGTTTTTGCTAAGATCGATGATGATGAAAATTTGACTGCATTTATTGTAGAGAGGGATTTTCCGGGTTTATCCCTGAATGAAGAAGAGAAAAAGATGGGAATAAAAGGCTCATCTACCGTTCAAGTTTTCTTTAACGATTGTCTGGTTCCGGTTGAGAATATGTTATCAGATCGTCAGAATGGATTTAAGATAGCCGTGAACATATTAAACATTGGCCGAATTAAGTTGGCAGCTGCTGCCATTGGGGGATGTAAGCAATGTATATCGACAGCTATTAAATATGCAAACGAGCGAGAGCAGTTTGGTCGTCCAATTTCTAAATATGGAGCTATTCGTCATAAGATGGCTGAAATGACTATTCGAACTTTTGCGAGTGAATCGGCAGCGTATCGTTTAGGTCAAAATATCGATGATGCCTTTGATGCCTTAGTTGCAGGAGGAATGGAGCCCGGTAAAGCAAAATTGAAAAGTGTGGAGCAATTTGCAGTAGAATGCGCTATCATGAAAGTACACGGATCAGAAACCTTAGATTATGTGGTTGATGAAGGTGTACAGATTTATGGTGGAATGGGTTATTCGGCCGAAGCGCCAATGGATCGTGCATATCGCGATGCTCGGATTAATCGAATCTTTGAAGGTACTAACGAGATTAACCGCATGTTGACAGTAGATATGATGCTGAAACGTGCCATGAAAGGAGAGTTAGATTTAATTGGGCCCGCTACATCAGTAGCTCAGGAATTGATGGCTATTCCTGATTTTGGTGTGCAAGATGATGCTCCATTCGCAGCAGAGAAACGTGTCATTTCAAACTTTAAAAAAGCAGTTTTAATGGTTGCAGGTTCTGCGGTTCAAAAGCTCATGATGACTTTGGCAAAAGAGCAAGAAATACTCATGAACATTGCCGATATGATGATTGAAGTATATGTGGCCGAATCGACTTTGTTGCGTGCCGAAAAAGTAACATTGAATTACGGTGAAGCAGAAGGAGCGTTAAAGACCGCAATGATGAAAGTATATATAAATGATGCTGCTGACCGAATTCACATCGCTGGCAAGAACGCGTTGAATGCTTTTGCAGAAGGTGATGAACAACGGATGATGTTAATGGGATTAAGACGATTTACTAAAGTAACACCTTTGAATACCAAAGAATTACGTCAACAAATTGCATTGAAGCTCATCGAGGAAAATTCATATTGTTTTTAAATTCAAGTAATAATGAAAAATCCAGAACCAAACTTTTAATCATTTCAAGTGTTTGCTCATTAAGACTTTATAAATTAATATCAACATTTCCGAGTTGATAATCAATTGAGTCCATGTAAGTAAGTTGAATATTTTAATTTTGCAAGAAGGATTAGAGTGATTAACGTTGCTCAGGTTAATCCTAGTCATCGAAAGATGATTGAAAACAAAAAAAAGTTAAGGTTAGGTTAATTTTTTTGTTTTGCCGGTCTCGCTTGCGGGACCGGATTTTTTTTACCCATTACTTAAATTAAGAACGATTGAGATAATCGATTTCCTTTTGAATACAATTCCAAAGAAGTTGTGCTGATTTATCCCAAGAGAATTCTTCTTTTCTTTTAATTCCTTTTTCGATTAATTCTTTTTGTAATTCGGGAGATTGATTTAATTCAATCATTTTCTCAGAAATGGCATCTATATTAAATGGATTTACCAATAATGCCGCGTCTCCAGCAACTTCAGGCATTGAAGTAACATTGGATGTTATCACGGGGATTCCGGCCGAGAATGCTTCTAGAATGGGTATCCCGAAACCTTCAAAAGTGGGGACAAACGTTAATGCTTGAGCAGCAGAAAGTACTTTATGTAATTCTTCGGGTTGAAGTCGTCCAGCAAAATGAATTTCGTTTTTAAACTGGAGATTTTGAAAAGCATTTTCATGATCCTGATCCCACCATTTTTTTTCTCCAACAACTAGCAATTGAATATCTGATTTAGATATTTCTTTAAATCGATCAAATGCCTGCATTAAACGAATCAGATTTTTTCTGGGAATTATTAATCCTACAAAAAGAAAATAGGATTTTCCATTTGTGTAACGTGATCGAGTTTGTTCGTTTATTTCCTTTTCTAATGGCTGATATCGTGTATTGTAGCCATTCCAAGTCACATCAATTTTATTTGGAGCAATGCCATAACTATTTATGATGTCATTTTTTGTGTATTCCGAAACTGTGGCAATACGAGCCGCTTTTGCAGCATAACGAGGAAAAAAAGTATTGTAATACCAACGAACTATGCGGGGAAGCTGTTCGGGATGATGATGAAAATTCAAATCGTGTATGACAGCAATCTGTGGGACTTTGGTTCGCAGCGATAATGTACCATCAGGACTTAAAAACAAATCAACTTGATGTTTTTTCAGTAGGCGAGGAATCTGCCATTCAAACCAAGGGAAGAAAAGGAAAATGTGGCGAGTAGGTGGTCCAACATAAACTGCTCGAACATTGGGTGCAAAGACAAACTCCTCACTAAATGGTCGATCGAAAATAAATAGAAACTCATGTTCGGGATGAGCCAGAGTGATGCGACGGAGTGTTTCGAATGAAAACCAGCCGATGCCCTCGAGTTTTCCCGACTGCAACAAACGAGTATTAACAGCTATACGCACCTTAAATTAACGGAGGATAAATTGTATACCTGCTTGAATTCGAGGCAATTCAGCCATTTTTAAAGATGGATAAAACATATCGGATAAACGATATTGACCGTAAATGACTAGTTTCTTAAATCCAATTCGTGCCAGTAATCCGTAATTGATTTTTTGATAATAATCCAATTGAGTTCTACGAGCTCGAACGATAGAACCATCGGGTAGATTGAATTTTGTAAACTGAACATGCGACACTACGTAATCTCCATAAGCACCTAAATCGAGGTAGTTTCCTAAGGTATTTCCTCTTTTTCCAAAGTTAAAACGTATATATGCTCCAACTTGGGCATTGTAAAATATCATCCCCTGCTTTTTGTATTGAACAGTATCAGGAAGTGTTTTTGAAGCATTTTGTTTGAGTGAATAGTCGTTCACATTATATGAAATATCTAATCCAACAGCTAAGTGTTCAGCTAAACGATTTTTATATCGAAAACCGAAGCTAAACTGATCAAGATGCGGCTGTTTAACTGTTGCACCAGCACTTCCCGGATCGATGCACATTCCAAAACTTATATACGGATGCCAATAGTTTTTAAGGTTAGGTCCAGATTTGTCTTCAGTTGTATCTACTGCTGGATCCATTTTAAATACAACATCCTGAGCAGATAATTGATTCAAGCTGCCAATAAGAAGAGTAATAGAATAAAAGAGTTTTTTCATTATTTAAATTGGATTTCAGACATATAGCCTTGTAATGAAATACGAAGTTTTGTTCCAGTGGAATAGGCATTCGTCTTGAACTGAACAGGGATTTTTTCGTGTACTTTAATGACTGTATATGAATCCAATCCCCCTGAAGTATTTACAATGCAATAATACATGAGATAGTCCATTCCTTCGGGATTTGTTGTTGTGAATTTATCATCCACTTCAATTTGGATATACTCAGTTGAATCACCTGTTTCACTTGTTGTAGAAGCTTTTTTAGCAACAAAAGATGGCGTTGCAACTATGTTGTTTAGGAATCTATCAGCCGAAAGCACACCATAACCATGAGCATAATCAAAATAGGGGAAGAGGCTGGCACATTTTTGCAGTTCGTCGAAAAGCTGCATGTTACTTAGTGAACGTTTTGCTTGCCATGCACATGCAGCAAAACCGGCAGCAAGCGGACTTGCGAATGAGGTACCATCGGCATTACTTTCCCCATTTTCTTTGGCACAAAATGCTCTACCTTGAGCGCATACATTGGGTTTAATACGCATGTCACGTGTTGGACCATATGAGCTAAATGAGATATGATAATCGCAACAGGGTTCTACACCACCAATAGTTAAAACTGAATCGGCATCAGCAGGAGCAGCAACTATACGCCAATTGCTATCGCCTTCGTTTCCGGCAGCGTTTACCACAAGCATACCTTTCTTAGCTGCTAGATTAGCACCTCGTGTAATGAAGGTAGTTTTACCATCCATTTGACGAGGGAAATAGCGAGAATCGGTATAACCTAAGGAGCTGTTGATGATGTCAGCACCATTCTTATCTGCCCATTCGGCAGCTGAGACCCAATATTCTTCTTCAGCAAATGGTTCTTTGTTACCAATTTCTGTTCGCGCTAGAAGGAATTCAGCATCAGTTGCTAATCCCGACCAACGACCATTCAGTTTACCGGCTATACAAGACCAAACAGCAGTTCCATGCCATCCTCCTTTCCATACATTTTCTTCATTTTTAACGAAATCCCAAGTTTTAAGAATTCCATTTCTACTTCGGATGTGCTGAAATGCGGTGTGTTTATCAGCACCAGAAAAGCCAACATCAAATATTGCTATGCGTATTCCCTTACCAGTAAGACCTTTTTCGATTAATAAATCGGCACCCATCCTTTTTGTTTGAGAATCTAAAATCAAATCATCAGATATTTTGTTTAACTCTAATTTATTCTCAAATTCAGTAAAATCTGCAATTTGAAGAGTTAAGGGATTTGCTTGCTCAATAGTATCTATAAAAGCAAATTGATTAATTATTGATATTTGACTATCCGTTGCTAAAATTACTGCTGCATTAAACCAACGAGAATGAGTTTTAAGTTTACTGCAATTCTTTTGAACAATAGATAAATACTCATTGCTGACAGGTAAATCATACCAATCATAGAGAGGAAGATGGTTCCTAACTCGACGGGCAATTGTATTTTTATCAAAGTAGTGAAAAGGGTCAAAAACAGTATCAGGTTTATTTTTGAAAAATACCCAATACTTATTTACTTCTTGAGAAAAGCCATTAAGAGGAATAATTTGTAGAAAAAAAAATCCTAGGATAAAGGATAGTCTATACATTGTGTTGTATTTCATTCGTTTGATTTTATTCGATCTCAAATAAGGTAATTTTAGATTTAGATAAATCACGAAATAACTTTTTTAGTACATTCATCTTGATTGTTTTTGTATACAATAATACCCAATTTATCATATTTATTTATTTTAAAAATAGAGGAATTGATTTTTTATAAAGTCAAAATCAAACCCTTTCCAAATATCAGAATAATGAAAATAGAATCCTGCTTTGATTCGTAATTCCTCATAAAAGAAGTTTTTTTTTAAAATTAATCCCTTTATGTTTTGATTTCTTAAAGAACAATCCATCCCTCCATAGACGTTTTTATAGCTCCAATTTGGTCGATGTTGTCAATGTACATTGTTTTTAGCAGTTTCAGGTAGATTTGCTGCTATTCGTCAAAGAATTGAACCATTATAAGCTTTTGGGGATACATTTCTTTTGATTGTGTTGAACTTAGATAGCTTTTTCAGTCATAGTAGACATTCGAATTTGCTTGATCAAATGGAGTTTTAAAATATTCGTATAAATAAAGTTTAATATTTTCTTTTCCACGTATCACAAATAAAACACTTTGGACATCGTACTGTCTTAACCAGTTAAAATTTACAAAAGCCCGATCAGATGCGACACTGCTTCCTACCAGGAATTCAAAGCCATTTGGACTAGATACATCGTGTTTTTTACATCGATCAAATCTGCGGAAACATGCATGCAACCATCAAAATCAATCACTATTGTAGATTTATTGCCACTTTCTTTTTCCAAAAAATTACCCAATCAAAATTACTCTCAAATGATTTATATCGCTGGGTTCAGAGCGCATTCGATTAAAACATCATTTTATCTATTAGACTTGGAGAAATAACAGAAGATTAGTGCCTCAAAGCGTGACCCGGCATCATTAATATTACTGTGTTTATAGTATTCAAAAACATCTGCTTATAAATTGAAAGAACCGCACTTAAATTTTTCGAAATCTCTGAGTGAATAATGTGATCTTTTATCCGTGAGTTGGTTTGTTTTTGAATTAAACATATCGGTTTAATCCCGACCAACTCCTATTTTTACCCCTAATTTTAAACGTTTTGGACTGATGAGGCATAATTATTTTGATTTCTATTTGCTGAAATAACTTAATTTTGAATTTTATATCATTATGCTTGTTGGTGTCGGAAAATCTAAAGTTATCTTCAATAAAATGCATGTCCCTATGCAAGGATATGGAAATATTGACCATTTTGCTGATGGTATTGAAAATGATTTGTTTTCCCGTGCATTTGTTTTTAAAAAAGAGAATGTTTGGTTGGCAATAATAAATTTGGAATGTTGCTTTACAACACATCATTTGAAAAAAGCAATAATTGATGGTTTTAATTTAAAGCATTCTAGTTCTATGCTTTCAATTGATAATGTAATGTTTTGTTCTCAAAACACACACAGTGCTCCAGGGGGATATTCTCATTATCCTTTTTTCAATTTTAGTACTCGAGGATTTAGACCTTCAATTTTTGCTTCGTATAAAAATGCATGCATTGAAGCACTTTCCATAGCATATTTGGATATTGAACCGAGTGATGTTTTTCTAAATGTAGATCTTATTGATTCAGAATCAGATGTTGCATTTAATCGCTCAATTGAAGCTTATAATAGCAATAACGATATTGAATACTTTGATGATACTCGTACTCAATTTGCTATTGATAGAATGATTAAACAATTTCGAATTTGTTCTAATAAGTCGGTAAATAAGGGTCTTATTAATTGGTTTGGTGTAAAAGGAACTTCAATATCTGAAAAAAATTCTCGAATTCATCCTGATAATAAAGGATATGCGGCTTCATTATTTGAAAATGATAAATCGGAAGTTCGAAATTTTGTAGCGGCATTTTGCAGTGAATCTCAAGGTGACGTATCTCCAAATTATTATGGCAGATCTAAGTGGTGGCCAAGAGGTCGATATGATGATGAATTTAAATCAGCTTTTTTTAGTGGATTTATTCAATTTGAAAATGCACGAAACATTTTTGATTCTAAAGATCATCAAATTCCTTTAAAGGATTCAATTGATTTTATTCATTATTTTGTTGATATGTCAAAAATCGTTTGTGATAGTGAATTTACAAATGATAAAAAAAATCATGAAACGGGCTCACCTGTGCTTGGCCTTTCTTTTTTAGAGGGTGACGGGATTGATAAACCCTTTTTAGATTCAGTTTCTATTACATTATTTAATAGTATTAATAAATATAAAGAAACTTTAAGGCGAATACCACTAATAACCTCTAAAAAGAACCGTATACGTTATCAACATTTAAAATTAGCTCATGGAACTAAAAAGATTTTTATTGAGTTACAGGACAAGAAAATTTTAGGGTATTCTAATTTAAATAAAATCCCATTGCCCAATAGTTTAAAGGACTTAGGGTATGAAATAAAAAAACAATATAATTCTGGTGCTTTAAAAAATAATACTTGGGCTCCCATTATATTACCTATTCAAATTTTCATTATTGGTGAAATTGCAATTGTGGGCTTCCCAGGAGAGATTTCAACAATTGCTGGTAAACGACTGAAAAAAACACTATTAAATGTTTTAGAGAAAAGGGGAGTAATTGATGTTATAATAACTTCAAATTCTAATGAATTTTGTGGTTATACAACTACTTATGAAGAATATCAGTTTCAGCATTATGAAGGTAGTTTTACATTATTTGGACAACACACATTAGCCGCATTTCAAACTGTTTATAAACAAATGGCATTGAAGTTATGTGAAAATAGGGAAAATAGAATTTTACCTAATTTAATTCAACCACCAAATTTTTCTAAGGAGGAAATGGATAAAAGAACTGTTTTATAGATATTTCTCAGGATAACGAATTCCAATAATTAAAACATCATCAACTTGTTCATGATCTCCTCTCCATTTCTCAAAATAGTTTTCTAACAAAACTTCTTGCTCTTTTATAGGTAGATTTTTTATTTCAAGCAAATAGTCTCTTAAACGTTTAGATAAAAGTTTTTTTCCTTTAGGTCCTCCAAATTGATCAGCATATCCATCTGTAAATAAATAGATTGTATCACCAGGTTCAAAATTAAAGGAATGATTCGTGAAATTTTCTTTTGTTTTTTGATGAAATCCCCCAATTGGATTTTTATCTGGTCGAATTATTTGCAGATAATCTTCATCATTAACTATCTTTTCTGATTTATTTTTTCGAATTAGCCACAAAGGTCTATTTGCTCCAGCCATTTCAAAACATTTAGTATCAAAATTTAGTGAACAAATAATTATATCCATACCATCATGATTATCTGTTTCCTCTTGTTTTAATGCTCTTTCAATACCTTTATCTAAATGGTTTAAAATTTCAGAAGGACGATAAATGTTTTTTTCATTAATTACTTGATTGAACAAATTTGTCCCGATCATACTCATAAATGCACCAGGTACTCCATGTCCTGTGCAATCTGCAACAGCAATTAATATTGTGTTTTCTTTTTTAGCAAATGCATAAAAATCACCGCTTACGATGTCTTTAGGCTTGTATAATATAAATGACTCTGGTAATTCATTAAATATTACATCATTATATGGCAAAGTAGCTAGTTGAATTCTTCTAGCATATCTTATACTATCAGTAATTGATAAGTTCTTGTGTTCTATAATATTGCTATTAATTCTTAATTCATCTCTTTGTTTTTCTATTTCATTTTTTTGAAGAAATATTTCCGAGGTCCTTTCATGAACTATTAGTTCTAGTCTCTTTTTTTCAAGTATCAAATTTTTTTCTCTGTATTTAATTGTAAATATTATTAAAAATATTACAATCATTAAAATTGATGTATAAAACCACCAAGTCATCCAAAAAGGAGGAGTAATATAAAATGAGAAATCAACTGATTTAGAATTCCATAATCCATCATTGTTACATGACTTTACATGGAATATATATTTTCCTGGTTCTAAATTATTGTATGTTGCAAAATTTAATTCACTCTCTTGCCAAGTTTGATCGAAACCCTCTAATTGATATTTATATCTCACCTTTTCTGGATCTGAAAAACAAATTCCATTAAACATGAATGTTAAATAGTTTTTTTTATAATTCAATGATAATCCATCTTTTAATAAAGTATCTTGAAAAGACTTAACTGTTGTTATTTGAGTAACAGATTCAATTGAATTTGTTTTTAGATCATTTGGAGTAAATTCTATTGCTCCATTTATAGTCCCAAACCATAAATGATTTTGGGAATCCCTAAAGGATGAATTTGATTTTGTTTCTATTCGAGCAATTTTATCATATTTATCTGTTATCGAAAATGTTTTATTTTCCTTATCCCATGAACAAATACCTTTATTGGTACTAAACCAGATTTTACCAAATAAATCGCTTTCTATTGATCCTATATAATTTGAGATAAATCCGTTATTTACATTAAAATTTATAAATTTATTTTGGAAGTATTTATAAATCCCACCTCCTTCCGTTGCAATCCAGATATCTTTATTCTCATCTAATGTTAAAGCTGAAATGGATGGATATATATTTATATCATTGGGGTTTAAAATAGTAAATCTATTGTTTTTAAATAGTGTCAATCCTGATGATGATGAACCTATCCAAATTGAGCCATCTTTATCTTCTTGAATATCAGTAGTGCTATTATCAGCTAAACCATCTTTGACAGTATATGTATGAATTTGGTTTTTCTTTGAATCATATACTGCCAATCCTCTTAACATTGATATCCAAATATTTCCATTTTTTGCTTGATATATCGTATGAACATATAATTCGTTAAAAGTTATCGGATCGTTGTTAGGAATTTTCCCTTGAAAATGTTCTATTGACATATTTTGGGGATGGATAATAAAAATACCTGCTCCCCATGTTCCAACCCAAATTAATCCTCTCTTATCTTCCAATAGTGTTGTTACTTCTACATCCTCTTCTGAGGGTATTTCAAATTTATTGAATTCATTATCTTTCTTATTAAGAACATAAATGCAGTTTGTTGAACCAAACCACATATTCCCATTAGCATCTGAGCAAATTGCTCCTATTTGGTTATTGGTTTTATCATTAGCATGATTATATATTTTGAAATTTTGTCCTCTAAAACATGAAAGCCCATTTTGATTTGTTCCTATCCAAAGATTTCCCTCCCGATCTTCAGAAATACTACGGATTTTGTTTTCACTTAATCCATTATTTTCTTGAAGAATCTCAACTTTATCATTTTTAATTACTGAAACACCTCCGCCCCATGTACCTATATACATCCCACCATTCTTAGTTTTTTGCAATACAGAAACGAAATTAGATCCCAATTTTCCATTCTCTAAATTATATTTTGTAAATTGATTTATGTTCCTAGAATACTTAAAAGCTCCTGAAGAAGGTGTACCGAACCATAAATCTTTATTTTCATCTTCAGCTATAGCTGAGAATTGAACAAAGTCAATTCCATTAGGAACATAAAAGTCAAAGCTTGATGTTGTTGAATTATATTTTTTTATGCCTAGATCTGTTACAAACCAAAGTTCTCCTTGAGAATCATACAAAACACTAGTTACATCTCTTGATAGCCCTTTTTTTGCATCGTAATGTTCATAATTCGCATTTTTTAGATTTTCAATAAGATTGATTAGTTTAACTTTAAAAACGCCACTTGATTGAGTCCCAATCCATAAACAACCGTTTTTGTCCTTACTCAGACAAAATATTCTACGAGTATCTTTTCCTAGTACAATTTTTTCAAATTTATTTTCTTTAAAATAACTTAAATGTCCATTCTCATGTCCAAATAAGAATTCTCCATTATTTATTTCTAAAACAGTAGTCACTTTATTATCTGATAATCCATTTTTTACTGTAAAGTTTTTGAATACATGACCATCAAAACGAGAAACTCCCATATTAGTTCCAATCCATAAATAACCATCTTTACCTTGTATTATTGAGTTAATACATGAATGAGATAGACCATCATTAATTGAATAATTCGCAAAATAATATTGTTGACTTAATAAAGTATTTCCATGGAGAATACTAAAAACTATGATTATGAATTTGAAAATGGATTGTCTCATTACTTGGAATTATATGATAAATTTAGGGAAAAGTAAAAGAAGTAAAAGCTACCTTTTGCATATTGATTTGAAGTCACAGAAAATACACCTTGTATAGTCTTCAACTTGTTTGAAATTTATATTTGAATCTAACAATTCCTTTATAATTTGAGTAAATATATTTTTTGTTTCTAATCTATCTTCATTATTTAATCCTTCTTTGTTGTTTAAGTTTAATGCCATCATACCTGCTTGGGGTTTTCTAAGACTAATAATTCCAGGGATAATTTTAAAATTATCATATTCAATTGGAGCCATCAAAGTATATTGTAAAAGTTGAAGTGCCTTAGATTTATTGGGATTTGTAAGGATTTCTTTTTGATCATCTATCTTTACATCAGATTTTGTAATAAAACCTGTTTTGTAATCGATAATTCTAATAGTATTATCAATTTTATCGATTCTATCAACTCTTCCTCTAAACCCCACTTCTCTTTCAATTCCATTTGTTTTAAATTTCAGTTTGTACGTTAGAACACTTTCAATTTTTTCAATTTTTAAATAGCTATTATGTTCATTTAGTTTCTTTATATAAGAAATTTCAGAATCTAAGAAATTATTTAATAATTTTATTACCCCATTAAAAATCAAATTATTATTTCCATTTTTAATATCTTTTAAATCAATACCTTCATTTTTAAATGCATTTATAACTTCTTTTTTTGTTTTATTTTTCATTTTAATAATATCTTCAGAAGTAATAATTTTATTTTCAAAAGGTTGATAGAAAAATTGTAATACATTATGAATAATAGTCCCCATAATATTAGATTCTATTTCATCGGTCGTTAATTCATCTATTTTTATTTTACCTATATATTTAAAGTAATAAGATAAAGTACAATTTAGATACATGGATAATGCTGTTGGAGATAAGTTGTTGTTGGCATTTTCTCCATTAATTTTATTAATAATTTTGTCTAGTATTTCATTCGTTTTTATTATCTCAATTGAATTCACTTCATTAAATACTAATTCAGGAACAAAAATTTCTTTCGATATTTTTATTTTATCGCTTTTTATTTCTTTTTCTAATTGAGTTAAAAATCTAGATTGTTCTCCTTTTCCGAATTCATCAGTTTCTGTATTATATACAAACCATATATTTTCAGCACGTTGTATCATACGATAAAAATGGTATGCATAGATTGCATCTCTTTCTTTATATGTTGGTAATCCAAAATATTTAGCAATATCATTTGGAATAAATGAACGATGCATTTTTGATGCTGGTATAACACCTTCATTTACTGATAAGAGTATTAAATTTTTGAAATCCAGATTTCTTGTTTCTAGAAGTCCCATTATTTGTAATCCATTTAATTGTTCTCCATAAAATGGAAATGTTTGACTCTTAATCAGCTGTGTAAATATTTTTTGTAAAGTCCTTACTTTATTAAAGCCACTAAAAGTATCTTTAAGATTCTCTATTTGTTTAATAATGGAATTAATGGTAAATAGAGCCTCCATATCTAATCCAACATCAGCCATCTGTCTTGAATTTATACTATTATATAAGTATTCCACTAATTTTTTTAAAGTTGATAATGAATTATTTATTTCATTATCCCATGATTGAAATAAGAAATCTAATTTGCTTAGAATTTCTATATTATTAAATGTATTATTTAGTAAAGTTGAATGTTTAATAAATATATTTTTACCTTTAACAATATAGTCAATTAACGGTTGTAATTTATTATTATCAATTGTTGCAGCAATTATGGGATTTCGGAGAATACGTAATAAATCCCTATAATAAAATGAAGGTTCTTTAGAGCTATCATATGAGTTTATTCGAGCTTTATTATGCATTTCGAAAATCAGTAAGAATAAATTACTTACAGGTAGAAGATGCATTGGAAAACCCATTGTAATATTTACATTTTCAATATTTTCTGGTAGGAAATCTAGCATCGGCAATAATAATTGCTCGTCACATAACACCAAAGAAGTATTTGTTAATTCTTTATCTTCTTTACCCAAATTATCTAATATACTACCTGCTACTAATGATTGACCAATGTTTTTAGCAACTCCTAAGATATGGATATTTTTTATTGAATTTTCAATAAATGGTTTGCTACCATATATTTGTTCTACTGGCCAATAGTTTAAGTATTGTCGAATAAAATGTCCAGCTTCATTTATTTCATTATTTATATAGTGTGAATCAGCGTCCCAAATAATCTCAGCAATACCAATTTTGTTTAGATAAGAAATAATATTTTGTTCTGATTTATTCAATGCATTAAATCCAGCAAATATTATTTTATCGTAATTAAACTGTTTAATTTGAGTTGCAATTTCTTCAGAAAGATTGCGATAAGCCATAGCAGTAGTAGCTATTCCTTTGTCATATAAATGGTTATTAAATAAATTATACCAAACTCCAATTCGCGACCAAAATTTTAAGTATTGTTTTTGATTTTCAGTTATTATAATTCCATCCGGAGACCAATTTTTCAAAGCATATGCATCGTCAATTGTACTAAATAATTGTTTGGAGTCAACACAATACAAATCAATTTCTTGGAAATCATGTATTAATTGTGGGGCCCAAACGCTAAATGATTCAAAAGATTCTGCATTTTCACCTTCACATTGTCGGTATACTATATAAAATTCAAAAATTATTGAAATGGAGTCGATAAACTTTAGCCCTGTAAGTAATTTAACAAATTCTTCACTAGAATAATGTTGAGGAAACCATTGAACTTCTGGATTTAAGATTGACAGTTCTTTTCGAAAGAAAATTTTTGATCGTTTATTGGGGAAAACTAAACAAGTTGTTTTTCCTTGTTTAGAAAGTTTCAAATATAAAGTTGCGACATCTTTTACAAAACTTTGATTCATTCTGCAAATTACTTAGTTTGATTATATATTTTATCAGAAGTTTTAATTTATAGATGGATAAATCTTTTTGAAAGAAAAATAATATGTTTTATTCTTGATTATTAGAGATTTGCATTTTAAATATAGATATCAATGTAAATGTATTAAAAAAATGCATAATATTTGTTGTGTTTTTTGTACAATAATTAAAATATGAAAAAGAGTTTGCTCCTTCTTGTCCTTATATTTATTTCTAGAACTTTTCTGATTGCTGGAAATTATGAAATCAAATTAACTATTAAAGGGATTAAGAATCAAAACATTCAATTAGCTTATTATTTTGGGGATAAACAATATATAAGAGATTCTTCATTAGCTGATGAAAATGGAAAATTGACTTTCAAAGGGGATGAGAACCTACCTGGAGGTGTATACTTGGCGGTACTGCCAAGCCGCAAATATTTTGAAATAATTGTTGATAAAGAGCAAAGATTTAGTATGGATACTGATACTTTGGATTTGATTTCAAATATGAAAGTAAAAGGCTCGAAGGATAATGAAGCTTTTTATGAATATTTAAATTGGATATCAGTTCGAGGTAAAGAAATGGAACGATTGAAAAAAGAATTTGATATGTCTAAGGGGGATGAGGGTAAATTAAAATTGATTCGAGATGAACAAAATAGTATAGATAGATCAGTTAAAGACTACAAGAATATATTTATCTCGAATCATCCCGAAATGTTGCTTTCTAAAATATTTAATGCAAGTTGGGAGCCGGAAATTCCAGAAACACCAATCTTAAGTAATGGACGAAAAGATTCAACATTTGCTTATAGATATTACAAAGCTCATTATTTTGATAAGTTTGATCTAAAGGATGATAGATTATTAAGATCTCCTGTATTTGGTAATAAAATTAAACAGTATTTTGAAAAATTAACCCCTCAAATTCCAGATTCTATTAATCAAGCAGCGAAACGAGTGATTAATCTAACTGACGAGAAAAGTGAAACATTTAAGTTCCTTGTATATTGGATTACAAATACTTATGAGAAATCCGAAATTATGGGAATGGATGCTGTTTTTGTCTATATGGCAAAAAACTACTATATGAATGGTAAGGCTTATTGGGTTGAAGATGAACAATTAGGTAAAATTAAAGAAAGAGTATCTGCGTTAGAGCCTTGTTTAATTGGTGTAACTGCTAATAATATGCATCTTTTAAAAAGTGACTTTCATCCAATTGCTTTAAATGATATAAAAAAGAAATATACTCTTGTTTATTTTTGGGACCCAAGTTGCGGACATTGTCAAAAAGTTACTCCTAAACTGAGAGATTTTTATATTACATATAAAAAGGAATTTGACTTAGAAGTATTAGGTGTTTATATTGAAGCTGATACATCGGAATGGTTTAAATATATCAAGGAGAAAGAGCTAAATTGGATTAATGCTGCTGATCTTTTAGGAACTGCTCAGTTTCGAAAATACTATGATATTTATTCAACTCCAGTTTTATATGTGTTGGATAGAAATAAGAAAATTATAGCAAAAAGAATTGACGTTGAAAAGATTGAAGATTTTTTGAAGAATTATGAAAAGTTTAACAAATAGAAAATCAATATTTAGAATGGTCGTTATATTTTATACTCAATGATCTAATTTATATTCAACTGAATTTTATTTATGCAGAAAAAAGAATGCTTGAATGGAAATTTTGTTGAAGATATTTTCGTCTTAAAATTTGTTGTTTAATAATTCATTAAATTATTTTTTGGAATGTTAAATAATGCATTATTTATTTCACCATTAAGGATGTTATCAATTCTAAGTAAAATTGATTTATAATTTTACTTAGTTAGTTTTACATTTTAAAAATTAGCTTAATTAATATGTGTCATTGAATAGTTAGCTTCTCAAATAGTAACTTTACTATTATTTATTCATACATGGAACTCATTTAATTTAATAGCAAATGAATTCTCATTTATAAGTATGTTTTGAACAGGTTAATTGAAAATCGGTAAATGAAAAAAATATTATCAATCGACCAAGGGACTACTTCGACACGTTGCATTCTCTTTGATGAAATTGGAAATGTATTAGCTTCAGCTCAAAAGGAATTTACTCAGTATTTTCCTCACCCTGGTTGGGTGGAACATGATCCAGATGAAATACTTGAAGGTGTTAAGGAAACATATAATTTGGTTTTAAATCAATTGGGATTAAAAGGAAATGATATTTTCACTTTAGGAATAACCAATCAACGAGAAACAACTATTTTGTGGGATAGGAATTCTGGAAAGGCTGTTTATCCAGCTATTGTATGGCAAAGTCGCCAATCTTTATCTATTTGTGATCGTTTGCAAAATCTTGGATTAAAAGAATCAATTCGTAGTAAAACCGGATTGGAATTGGATGCTTATTTTTCTGCGAGTAAAATTGCATGGATTTTAGAAAATATTGAAGGAATTCGAACTAAAGCAGAATCAGGTGAATTGGCTTTTGGAACGATCGATACATGGTTGCTTTGGAATTTAACAGGAGGTAAAGTTCATGCAACTGATTACAGTAATGCTTCGAGAACATTATTATTTAATATATATGATTTGTGTTGGGATACTGAATTATTAAACTGGTTCAATATTCCATCTTCAATTTTACCTGAAGTAAAAGAAAGTTCTACCTATTTTGGGACAACTGTTTCCGGTTTTTTAGATGAAGGAATTTCAATAAATGGAATTGCAGGTGATCAGCAAGCTGCGTTGTTTGGTCAAGGATGTATTCATTCTACAATGGCAAAAAATACGTATGGTACAGGTTGCTTTATGTTAATGAATACTGGAGGAATTCCAGTTAATTCGAATAATGGATTAATCACAACTATTGCATGGAAGATCGGTGGAAAAGTTTGTTATGCTCTTGAAGGAAGTGTTTTTGTTGCTGGCTCTGCAATACAATGGTTACGTGACGGATTGGGTTTAATTTCTCATGTTTCAGAAACTGAAGGAATTGCTTCACAAGTTATAAATTCCAACGGAGTATATTTTGTGCCAGCATTTGTTGGCTTAGGAGCGCCACATTGGAATTCAGAAGCACGAGGGGCCTTTTTCGGTTTAACTCGAGGAACTAATAGAGCTCATATTGTACGTGCAGCCCTAGAATCTATTGCTTATCAAACAACTGATATCTTCAAAGTGATGCAAGAAGATGCCAATATGGACATTTCTATTTTATTTGTTGATGGAGGAGCTTCTTCTAATAATTTACTAATGCAATTTCAATGTGATTTGCTTCAAGTTGAAGTAATTCGTGCAAGATATACTGAAACAACGGCATTAGGGGCGGCTTTACTTGCAGGACTTTCAGCTGGTGTTTGGAGTTCAATTCAAGCTTGTTCTGAAGTTGGGAAAAAAGGAAAATCATTCATCCCTGAAAACGATAGGATTATCACTGACGTTTTATATCATGGTTGGAAAAAAGCTGTTGAAGCAACAATTAACTATAAGTCTTAAGCGATTATCCTTTGAAATTGTTGTTGAATACATGAACTGAATCAGGTACTTTTGTATAAATACTAATCATGAGAAGCTTTTATATTTTACTTCTTTCTTTTCTAATTCCATTTCTTTCATTAGCTGAAAATGGAGGAAATTCAATTCAGGCTATTTTTTCCCATGCTGTATTTCAGATGAATGGACATAAGCCTTATGTAGAAACTTACATCATGGTAAATGGTTCTAGTGTTGTTTTTAAGAAAACATCTTCTGGTAAATTTCAAGGAACCATTGAAGTAATTCTCACTGTTAATCAAGGTGATCAAATAAAATATGCCGATAAATATAATTTACTGAGTCCGGAAACAGACGATTCTCTTCATGTGAGTTTTAATTTCATAGATCAACAACGTATTCCGCTTGGAGCTGGAGTATATGAGCTTGGGCTTCGTATTCGTGATTTAAATAGTAGTAACGAACCTGTTGAAACGTCACTTCCACTTTCAATCAATTTTCCAAGAGATTCCATTGCAGTTTCTGATATTCAATTTGTTGAATCTTATACAAAAACTGAAAAGCCAGGAAATCTATCTAAAGGAGGATATGATTTAATACCGCACGTTGGTGATGTATTTATTAAAGATGAAAGTAAGTTGATTTTTTACACGGAGATTTATCAAACACTTGCATTTCTTGGAGAAGGTCAAAAATATTTATGCAATTTTTTTATTCGTGATTTAAGTAATGGTCAACAGTTAACCAATTACTCTGGCTTTACTCGTTTCACGGCATCAGAAGTCAATGTTATGATGAAAGAGTTTGACATTAAAAATTTACCTAGTGGAAATTATTCATTGTTAATTGAAATTCGTGATAAAGACAATTTAGTAAGAGCCACCAAGCAACTTAATTTTGCACGATCAAATCCAAATGAAACGATCGATCCTAATCAATATACTCAAATAAATGTTTTAGGAAGTTTTGTTTCATTCTATAAAAACCCAGATAGTTTAGCCGAACATATTCGATGTTTATATCCAATATCGTATGAGCTTGAGAAGAACATTGCTAGCAATGTTATCAAAGGAAAAGATCTTCAGCAGATGCAACAATACATGCTTTCTTTTTGGCTGAATCGTGATAATCAACATCCACAAGAAGCATGGGAGAAGTATTTTCTCGAAGTACGTAAGGTTGTAAAGGAGTTTTCAACATCTATTCGTAAAGGATACAACACAGATAGAGGGCGAGTTTATTTGCAATACGGTCCTCCCGATAATCGCACGATGATGCCTCATGAACCAAGTGCTTATCCCTACGAGATTTGGCAATATTATAAAGTAAAAAACCAATCGAACAGACGCTTTATTTTTTACAATCCAGATCTTGTAACCAATGATTATAAATTAATTCATTCAGATGCCTTGGGGGAAATTATGAACGATCAATGGCAGCTCTTAATTTATAAGCGTGATACTCAAACAAATGATATAGATCAAACATCTCCATCAAGTCGGTTTGGATCACAGATTCAACAAAACTATCAAGCACCGAGGTGAAATTTTCATACTATTTGCTCCGAGGTGGCGGCTTTTTAATCGCTCAAATACCGCTCTTTTTGCTGTATCCGCTTTCCAGTTTTCTTGCTTGGTTTACTCGTGTAATAGTAGGATATCGTAAAGAGGTTGTAATGTTAAACCTCAAAACATCATTCCCCGAAAAGAGTGAAAAAGAATTAAATGAAATAGCTAAAGATTTTTATCTGAATTTTACCGATATCATGGTTGAATCGTTTAAAATGCTCAGTTTGAATCCGGAACTTATTCCTTCTAGAGTGAAGCTTATTAACCCAGAACTCTTGAATAAATATAAGAAAGAAGGAAGAAGTATTTTAGCTGTATCAGGACATTATGGTAATTGGGAATGGATGGGTGTGGGGTTGAAAGCTGTGATGGACATGCGATCACTTGTTACCTATAAACCTCTTTCAAGTGAATTGATGGATCGATTGATGAAAGAAATTCGTCAACTCAATGGTTCTGAATTAATATCAATGCAACACACCTTTCGCTCAATTGCATCTTCAAAAGTACCTGTCATTTCTTTACTCGTTGCTGATCAGGCTCCTCATCCCGAAAATGCTTATTGGACAACTTTTCTTCATCAGGACACACCCGTTTTTATGGGAGCAGAACGTATTGCTAAATCGACTGGACATGTTGTTGTGTTTTTAGCAATGCGACGAGTAAAAAGGGGGTATTATACTTTGGAGATACAAGAATTGACAGAGAATCCAAAAGCAGAAGCTGAATATAAAATAACCGAAATGCATCTTCGTGCATTAGAAAGACTTATTATTGAACAACCGGGCAATTGGCTTTGGTCTCATAAACGCTGGAAACATAAACGTCCCGAATGAAAACGGCAGTTGTTATTCTTAATTGGAATGGAAAGCACCTGTTGGAACAGTTTCTACCTAAAGTAATTGCATGTTCTCCCAATGCAGAAATTGTTGTAGCCGATAATGCATCAACTGATCATTCTGTTTCATTTGTAAGAAATGCTTTCCCAAGTGTTACAATAATTGAAAATTCAAGTAATAATGGATATGCGGGTGGATATAATGAGGCATTATCTCAAGTTGATGCTGATTATTATGTATTGTTAAATTCCGATATCGAAGTTACACCTCAATGGATAGAACCAGTTATAAATTGCTTTGAGCGTGATCAACTCATAGCTGCTATTCAACCTAAAATTAGAGCTTTCAAACACCGAGATCAGTTTGAATATGCAGGAGCAGCAGGAGGTTATTTAGATCGTTTGGGTTTTCCATTTTGTCGAGGACGAATTTTCGAAGAATGCGAAATTGATCAAGGGCAATATGATGATGCACGAGAAGTTTTTTGGGCATCAGGAGCTTGTATGTTTGTGAGGGCTTCAATTTTCCATGAGTGTGAAGGTTTTGATGAGTTGTTTTTTGCTCACATGGAAGAAATTGATTTGTGCTGGCGGATGAAGAATAGAGGGTATAAAATTATGGTCGAACCTTCTTCTGTTGTTTTCCATATAGGAGGTGGTACACTTTCAAAATCGAATTGGCGAAAGACCTATCTCAATTTTAGAAATAACCTTGAATTAATTTATAAAAATATTGAAGATAAATACCTGTTCCGAAGTCTATTTATGCGAATGACTTTGGATGGTATCGCTGCCTTTAAATTTTTATTTACTAATGGTTTTAGTCATTTCTATGCAATCATTCGAGCACACTTACATTTTTACAGAAAGTTACCATCTATAAGTCAAAAAAGGAGAAAATTAAAAGCACTAGAACGCAACCGAAATAGTACCGGAGTTTATATGGGTTCGATTGTAGCCGATTATTTTATCAAAGGGAAAAAGACGTTTACTGATTTAGATATCCATTAAGCATTGTTCATTTGGGTACTTTTGTAATTCTCAATCCGTATCGACTATGTTTAATTTGGAAGAAATAATAACCATTACAGTTACTCTTTTTGCCATTATTGATGTTGTAGGCGCTGTCCCCGTTCTCATTTCTATGAAAAGTCGTTTGGGGGAAATCGATTCAGGTAAGGCCACGTTAGCATCTGGAATATTGATGATATTGTTTCTCATTTTTGGGACAAAACTTCTCGAAATTCTAGGGGTTGATATTAATTCTTTTGCCGTAGCTGGCTCGATTGTTATCTTTATTATGGGTTTGGAAATGGTCTTGGGAATTGAGTTATTTCGCCAAGATCCTGAAGTAAAATCTGGAAGTATTATACCTATTGCATTTCCAATCATTGCTGGCTCCGGAACATTAACAACCGTTATGTCATTAAGAGCTAATTTTAGTGTATACAATATTCTCATTGGAATATTAATCAATTTAATTGCAGTATATATTGTCCTTAAATCCATCAATTTCCTTGAACGAAAACTCGGGAAAAGTGGACTCTTTGTGATCCGTAAGTTTTTTGGAGTCATCCTCTTAGCCATTGCGATTAAAATTTTTAAGGCCAATATTTCTGTATAAAATTTAGTTTAATCATTTTTGGTTAAGCCCTGAATAGACTTCATTTAATTTCTTTTGCATTTTCATAAAAAGTTAAATCGGAAGAATGAAATTGATTATTATTAATATGATAATATAATATCGAGTATTGATGTAGAGTAGCTAAAAATGTTGGCGTATATTTGCAATGTCGACACTTAAATATAGGTTTTATGGACAAAATGACATCGTATCGATTTGCTCCAACAGATGAGTTGAATCATTATTTTCGTTCGGCATTTTCAGTTTCGTGTGTCATCTTTGGATTAATGAATAAGAAGATCCATGTATTGCTTGTTAAAAGAACTCGCGATCCATTTAAAAATACTTATTCATTACCAGCCGAATTAGTTTATCCAAACGATTCGATGCAAGAGAAGGTCGATCAGATTGTGCATCAAATTACTGGAACGGGTCGTTTTTATAAAAAACAAATCAGAGCGTTTACTGATACTTCTCGCCATCCATTAGGTCGAGTAGTGAGCATTGGATATTATTGCTTTGTTGATGTTCAACAATGTAGAAAGTTTGAGCCAAGCGAAGAACATAAATCGGCCGATTGGTTTGAACTGAAATCTATTCCAAGCTTGGCATTCGATCATAATGACATTGTTGACGCTGCTCATCGACGTTTGCTTGCTAAAATGAGTACACAATTAGCAGGATTCGACTTATTGCCTGAAAAATTCACCATTAAACATGTTCAGGAAATGTATGAAGCAGTTCTTGGTCACGAGTTAGATAAGCGCAATTTTCGTCGTAAAATATTGGGTCAAGATGTCATTATAGAAACGGGTGAAACGTATAGTCCATGGGAAGAAAGTGGGAAAGCACCTATGTTATATCGTTTCGATAATGAACATTATCTTCAATTAAAGGAAAAGGGAAACAAATTCGATATTTTCTAATCTCCTAATAGTCGACTACACATGTAATCGCTCAGTGCGAGAATACTAATCATTGGGTTTACTCCGCTGCATCTGGGGAAAACACTTGCATCCATCACATACAATCCATTTAATCCCCATACTTTTCCATCGGGGTTTACGACATCGTTTACATACGAATTCCCCATACGACAAGTCCCCATTTGATGTGCACTGAATAGTGTAAAGTCTCCTTTTTTCCAGCGCATATCTTGAACGATTGCATTAAATTTATCATCATTCTTAACTATATCCGATGGAAGATAGGTTGGATTATTATGAGGTAAAGCGATTTCTATTGCACCTGCTGCTGCATGAATTCGAGCTGCATTCATCATTCCATGCATCAATGTTATTTGATCATTGGGATGCAGATCATAATGTATGATTGGTCTTCCATCTCTGCTTAGTTTGATTTCACCACCAAACTGATCGCGACTCAACACAATAAAAACGCCTAAATTTTGAATTTGTGACATACGTTCTTGAAACGACTTGGCACTTTTCCAAGGCATCCCTAAAGCCAATAAACCGGGATGAGGAGGCGGTGTTTCTATTTTGTAGCCATAGCGACCATTTAGTCGAATGTATTCGTCATTTGTACTTGTCATCATAGCTCCAGTCCAGGCTTCAATCGTTTCCTTATAAATAGCAGAAACAGGAACAACGGGATGCAAATAGAGATTTTTTCCGAGTTGAGGGTGACGAATTCCACTACGGAGCAAAAGTGCGGGTGAATGAATACTTCCGGCTGATACAATAACTCGTTTTGCTTCAATTCGGACATGGGTTTGTTTTCCATTTATATCCGTATGGATGCCAATTGCACCTTGAATGTTATTTCCATTGAAAATCAATCGATCAATAGATGTTCGATCAAGAATTTTAGCACCATGATCAGTTGCGTCTTGGATGAATGTTTTTAAACTACTTTGTTTGTTACCTTGTTTGCATCCGAAACCGCACCAACCACAGCGATATGCATCATCATGATTGCAATGAGAGCTATTCTTGGCAATTTCATTGACTTCTTGCCCAAGCGCGATACTGCCCGAAATTAAATGTTGGTTATTTCTATTATGAATGATTTTTTCTGATCCAGCACCAATACGATCCCAAACACGTTGTAGATGTTTCTGATAAATCGGTTTTACAAAATCTTCAATTCCACTTTCTTCCGCCCATTCTTCCAAAACATACTCGGGTGTTTTGATACAAGCTTGCCAATTTATGGTTGTCCCACCACCTAAACAGGCACCTGCAAAAACAGTCATGGCGCCATCTGCCGAACTCAGAGCTCCTCGTTCTTCATACAGTTGACTCACCATTTCCGCTTCAAGATTGCTCATAGCAGATTCGGGAATCCAAGGACCTTTTTCAACAATTACAACCTCATTTCCAGCTTTAGCGAAACGTGAAGCTGCAACACCACCACCAGCTCCAGATCCTATAATTAAAACTTCACAGCGTATGTTTGAACTTGGATTGAGAAATTGTAATGATTGAATTGGAGGAATTCCTTTTTCTGATATAGGTGATCCTTTATACTGAGTGATTGATTTTGAGAAGCTATTTCCTAATTCATCCGTTTGTGAAAATGCGATAAATGAACAGAGTTTTTTTAAAGCTTGATACCCTTTTCGGATTAAGGTAAATTTTGAATTTGACCAAGATTGAAATAATTCCTCTCGTTGTGATTTGTTTAATTGTGAAAATGAACGAATTGGTCCATTCCAGGTGAATCCAAGGAACGATGAATCAAGAAGTGTTAAAAGTTGTTTGAAATCGGCTTGTTCTTCGGGTGATTTTTCATTAAGCACCAAAGCAATCCGATTCGCTATTTCCGGGAGATTAAAAATTGGTTTCTCTGACGAAACTTCAACAAACGTTTCGACAACATCGATTAACAGCGACTTTTGTTTTTCGTTTAGCAAGATTTTATTGTTTCCTTTCCAGCATTTGGAAAGTAAGTGAGTACACATTCAAATCATCTGCAGGATAAGCAATGTCGACATGAATATTCCAATCGTCAGGATCTAACTCTGGGAAATAGCGATCAGCTTCTGGTTCAATATCTACGCGAGTGATATAAATCCGATTTGCTATGGGAAGTGCCTGATTATACACATCAGCTCCACCAATCACCATAATTTCGGGTTGATCTTTTACGAGATTGATAGCATCTTCGAGAGAATGAACTACATCAACACCATTAGCTTGATAATCGTTTTGACGGGTGATGATAATGTTTCGTCGATTAGGCAGCGCTTTCCCAATGCTTTCGAATGTATGACGCCCCATGATTATAGGATGCCCAGTGGTGAGATTTTTAAAATATTTTAAATCGGCTGGCAAATGCCAAAGTAGTCTATTGTCTTTTCCAATTTCCCCATTTTTTCCTGTTGCAACTACGATGGAAATTATCATATGGCAACAGCAGCTTTAATGGCAGGATGAGGATCGTAGCCTTCTAATGTAAAATCTTCAAAAGTAAAATCGAACAATTCTTTTACTTCAGGATTTAGTTTCATAACAGGTAGAGGGCGAGGTTCTCTACTAAGTTGTAATCGAGCTTGATCAACGTGATTGTTATATAAGTGAACATCACCAAAAGAATGAACAAACTCACCGGGTTTTAAACCGCAAACTTGAGCTACCATCAATGTTAACAAGGCATAAGAGGCAATATTGAAAGGAACACCAAGAAAAGTATCTGCGCTTCGCTGATAAAGTTGGCAACTCAATTTCCCTTCAGCCACATAAAATTGAAAAAAGCAATGACAAGGAGGAAGTGCCATTTGATCAACATCGGCTACATTCCAAGCGCTCACAATGAGTCGGCGAGAATCTGGATTCGTCCGAATCATATGAATGAGCTTGCTTATCTGGTCGATAGTTTCTCCATTTTTTCCTGGCCATGATCGCCATTGATGTCCGTAAACAGGACCTAAATTTCCGTTTTCATCGGCCCATTCATCCCAAATACTAACTCCATTTTGTTTGAGATACTCTATGTTAGTATCCCCTTTTAAAAACCAAAGTAATTCATGAATAATTGATCGAAGGTGAACCTTTTTGGTAGTTATTAAAGGAAATCCATCATTTAAATCGAAACGCATTTGATACCCGAAGCAACTGATTGTTCCAGTCCCGGTGCGATCGTGCTTTTGGGCTCCATTTTTCAAAATATGAGCTAATAAGGATTGATACTGCTGCATAGAATTATGTTTGGCAGAGCAAAGGTAAACTTCATTTAGGCTTTTGTTTTTAGAGATTTTGGGATTCGTTTCTTATTTATCAACGGTGATTGTTTAGAACACTGGAAAAATGAATCTATCTGTTTATGAAGCAGAAAGGGTTAAGTAAACTTTTTTTTAGCTTAAGAAGTTGGAGTGAATAAAAAAATAGATACTTTTGCCATCCCTGAACAAAGATTACCAATGGATCGGTAGTTCAGCTGGTTAGAATGCCGCCCTGTCACGGCGGAGGTCGCGGGTTCGAGTCCCGTCCAGTCCGCAAAAAATTAAAGGTCAAAATTCTGGAGGACAGAATGTTGGCCTTTTTTGTTTTTAGGTACAGATTTGGGTATAGTTCCCAGGCGGACAGGCTTTGAGGTGGCCTAAATTGCCTTTCAAGATTTTTAAGTTCTGCTTTGGTTTCCTGCAAAATGTGAATGCCCTGCACTGCCTTTGAGTACACCTTGGAAACACATACACATTTAATAGGTCGGGGATTTTCTAAAACAAAAGGCTAAACGTCCTCAAATCAGACATTTAGCCTTTTGTTTTTCGTCAAGGTGGGGTATGCCATTATTTATAAAGCTTCTACCCAAGCATTTGGCTATTGCTTTTCACTTTTAGCCTCTTCATACATTTTTAAAAAATTAATAGGGGGAAGAAATGCAGGTGGGCAGCCAGCATTAAGGGTAAGCAGCGATATAAAGCTGCGTAAGTATGGAAAGGCAATAGCAGGGGCATTAATTAGCGCAAAAGGAGATTCAATATCTTCTTGGAGGAATGGCTTAGGACCATCAAACCATGCTAAATAGTGCAATTTAATCTTAAAACTATCCTGGTGTGTCAGTTCTATATCAAAAAGCACTCCAAACATATCAGGATGCTTCGAGTCAGGGAAAACACTTAACTTCAGTTTGTATGGATCATCCAAACCGCCTCCCTTATCGGCCTCTACCTCACTATGATTTATTTTTTCAAATTGGAGGTAAAGGACTTCTGTGTGTGCTAATTTAAATTGCATATAGGTTAGGCGGCCATTGCGCATTGAAAATCTTCTTGGACCTGTTGACCTGAAGATTGATTGGTGTGACCTGCAACTTTTGTCTGTGTAGTCATCGAATAAGCTTCTTCTGTTTGCTTAATGGATAAGTTATCAAACCAAGAGCGCGACTCGTTATTAAACATAACGTTAGCCGTAGATTCGAAATCATATTTGACCTCAAAAGGCTCCTGAATATCCACAAACTCTACACCCATTGCCTCGAATTCAGCAATCATTTTTTCAGGTGTAGCCGTTCGGTAGTATTCTTCTAATCGTTTTTTGATAGCGTCAGCGTTCATTGTTGATGTATTTTGGCTTTCAAGTATTTCCCCTGCGAGCAACCTTTATTGTATCAGGGTCAATGTTTTCATCAGGATTAGAAACACAAAGAAACGTACAATTAGGAACTCGTGACGATATATTTTTTTTACGATCTTCTCCAAATTGAACGTAGAAATCACGTATTACAACCTCAATACCGGCTCTTTGTTTCAAATGCTCTATCACTTTACTGTCAGAATATTTCACATCAACAGTGCGAAAAGATTTACCCTTACTGCTTAAAGCGCTAAGCACATAACTCCTATGTTGATTGAATAGTTCAAGCCCAACAGTGTCATTTAAATCTAAAATGGCATCATCATTGACCGAGATAGACGCCTTTATCACAACAAAACGGCGGTATTTCTTTTTATAAGCTTCACTTTTAGCCCAATTTTCTGCGTGGGCAATCGGATCACCAATCCTTTCAGTGAAAAAGTAAACACCATCACCAATCCAATGGTGGTCGCCCGTGCTTTCCCGAAAATTATTTTTTTGGATGCTATCCAAATCATTTTCATCAGCGCCATGCCAGCCAATAAAGTGTACTATTTTGACATCATGCTCCATAAGGGGTCACAAATATAACGGTGTTTTTAAATCGAATTAATATTTTTTATCTTAATATGGTGAAAGATAAAGGCTTAGCCTTGTTAATCTTTGGCTTTTTTAAGGGGCTTGTTCTTCTTGACTTCATCTTTAAACATCGGCGCGGTGTACTGCTCATACAACCCAAACAAAAATTCTATCCGGTTCAACTCGCTTGTAAACGCCTGCGAGCGGTAACACAGATCAACCGCTTTGTCTAAGGCTTGGTGCGCTTTAATCAGGTCGGGCGGCATGGTTAAAGGGTCGTACAGATCGGCAAGGCTGCTATTCGGATATTTGGCGCGTGTATCGAGTACCGCTTGCGCGGCAGCTTCGACCTTTTGCTTTTGCGCGTCGGTTGGGTTGATAGGGAAAGGGAAATTATTGTAAACTATGTCTTTTGAGTAGCGGTAACGGCTTTCCAATCGCCCGCACACACTACGCACCCATGACATGTGCATTAAAGATGTTAATACCCCGAATAAATAAAGAGAGGCTTTGGGTATAATTTTTACCAGGTTACTTGCCAACGTTTCAGGCGAAACAAACCCAATTGGTATGTAAGCTCGCCTTTCTGAAGATACCTCTGGAATTATCAAGAAATTAGTATCAGGCATATTTTCGACATGAAACCGTGTTGGGGTTTCGGCAAGTTTTTGGGTCGGTGCGCTTTTGCTGGCAAGTCTAAATTCGCGAACTGCTTGCACTCGTTTCATAGCTTCGGGCATCTTGCGCAGAACATCTGGTGGACATTCTCCTAACCAAAGGCACCAACGTTCCCAACCATTAATAAACTCATCCGAACCAATCCAACGTCTGAAGTAACGTGCAGATTGAGGCTCTTTTTCCAAAAAATTCACCTTTCCCTCTGTGGTAAATAAATAATGGCCGCCGTCAATCGGTTTATTTCCAATTCCAATTTCAGGCACGTTACCAAGTGGTTTTGAACGTCGTACTAAAACGACTGTCGCGGCATCTACCAAATAAGGATTTATATTTTGTGCGCTGATTTGACTTGGCTCTCCTTTCGCATCTTGGTAATCGAAAATGAGTTTTTGCTTTGCATCAAAACTTGCAAAACCAACAATTACACAATGGACGGCGGCCACTCCTCTTGCTTCGTTGTTCCATTTGAATGTACGGTGGGCGAAATTGATTTTAACACCCTTAGAAAGCATATTACCCCAAAGTACACCTACTTGTTCACCTTGGGTTATGGAATTGGTGGACACAAAGGCAACCTGAATAAGAGTATCACGGATAAATTGTGCTGCCTTCAAATACCACGCTGAAACATAATCAAGTAGCCCAACCCCGTCCAAATTTGGGGTGATAGCAATTATATCAGCCCTTTGGGTTTCATTCATCATTTTGGCCCCAATAAACGGCGGATTTCCCAAAATATAACTCAACTGCTCTTTCGGCACGACTTCGGCCCAATCTACCCGCAACGCGTTACCATGCACGATTTTAGCGGCCTTGTTCAGCGGCAAACGCACAAAATATTGCCCAAACTCATCTGACACTTTCATGTTCATTTGGTGGTCCATCAACCACATAGCCACTTCGGCTACCCGTGCCGGAAATTCATCGTATTCAATTCCGGCAAATTGGTCAACATCTACCCGGATAATTTCCTTAACATCAAGGAACATTTGCCCGGTTTTGTTTAGTTCGCGCAAAATCAACAATTCCAGGTTGCGCAATTCCCGGTATGAAATAATCAGGAAGTTACCGCATCCGCACGCGGGGTCAAGGAAATGCAAGGCGGCAATTTTGCGATGTAGTTCGTTCAGGCGGTTTCGGTTGCCTTTGGCCTTTTCAAATTCGGTGTACAGTTCATCCAGAAACAGCGGCTTTATTACTTTCTGAATATTCTTTTCCGACGTGTAGTGCGCCCCCAAATTGCGGCGCTCTTTCGGGTTCATAACAGCCTGAAACATGGAACCGAAAATGGCGGGTGAAATTTGGCTCCAATCCAAGGCACAACAATTCAGCAACATTTCCCGCATCTTGCTATCAAAGGCGGCTAAGGGCAAGTTTTCCTCAAATAGTTTCCCGTTCACATACGGGAAGGCTGCCAAGGTTTCATCCAGGACTTTCAGGCGCTTGTCGGGCGGTGTGTTCAACACCTGAAACAGTTGGGCTAATTGCAAGGCTAAGTCGCTGCCGTCTTCTTTGGTATGGGTATCTATTAAGTCCTGAAACTGTGTGCGCTCAAATATGCCGGTGTCTTCGGAAAATAAACAAAAGAGCATCCGCACCAAATACACTTCCAGCGCGTGACCGGTGTAGCCCGCTTCCTCTAAGCGGTCGTGTAGCCGTCCCATGCGTTCGGCTGCTTCAATATTTACGGGGTCTTCGTCTTTGTACACCCGTTTTTGATACCCGGCTATAAACCCGAATAAATGCACGTTGGCGGCCAATTCATTCAGCGGGAAATCGTGCTGTGTAGAAGCTTCTAAGTCGTACAGTCGAAACCGTTGGAAATCGGATACAAGAATAAATTTAGGTATCTCATATTCCTTTAGCCCTGAAAAATAGTCTATGGCTTGATGAAAGGCTTTATCAAGATCCTTTCCTTTTGATTTATGCTCGATAATTAAGTTTCCCGGCCAAAACAGGTCAATATAGCCTTGTTTGTTGCCTAATTTTTTTACTGAAGCCTCGTATCGGGCAATACTCTTTCGCTCAATTGCGAAGACCTTAAAAAACTTTTCCCAAAATGGCTTAGATTCAGCGTGCTCGCTGCTTTCGTTTTCCCATTCTTTCGAGAAAGCAAGGGCGCGGGATTTTATTTCATTCCAACTTAGGGGCATATCAGTACAGTTTGTTAATACTTGCGTATGGGCAAATGTATAATAAACCCATTATTTGGAATCATTTAATTCGTGCCGCTATTAACAATCTTCAACCCATCATAAAATATCGAACAGATGAATATCGAACACCGAATATCGAACGGGGGGCGCTGCGCCCAGCCTCCCAAAATACCCAGCCGCAACGCCCCCATTCGATATTCGATATTCCCCTTGTTCGATATTCGTTATTCCCACCCCTACCGCGCCACCACCAATTTCATCCACACACTTCCTTCTTCCCCCCTAACTTCCAAAAAGTAAACCCCTTCTGCCTCATCCGCCAAATCAATCAAATATTCATCCTGCACTTTACCCGGCGTCTGCTCCCGGATCAAACGGCCGCCGCTTTCGTACACGCGCAATTGGCGGATCGGGCCGGCGTCCTTGTTGCAACACAGCACAAAACGGCCGGGGCTTGGGTTGGGACGAATGCGCCAGGGCGAAATAACAGAAGCCGCGTGGGTAGCGATGGTGTTTTGCAAGGTAAAATATTCAACATTGGAGCAGCCGTTGGCCGCCATGGCAATGCAACTATAAAAGCCTGCCGCCAGGTTTTCAATATCCTCCGTAAAAGCATAAGGGAAGGTGTTTCCGTTGTAATACCAAAGATATGTAACAGGCCCCGGCGCGCCGCTGGTGGAAATATTGATGCTGCCGTTGTTTTGTCCGTTGCTCGGTTGTACCACTTGTATGATTTGGAAAATCGGCGCGGCAGAGTCTGCTTGCACGCTGAGCGTCGCGTTCGCCTTGCAATGCGTGACCCCGTCGGTAACGGTCACGGCATACAGACCCGGTACATACACGAATGGTTTCGCTTCAATGGAACTGAAATTTTCCGGGCCAGACCATTCGAATGACGGCATTGTCGCATTCGTCAGACAAACCAACTGTGCTGGCTCCGCACAACTTACCACAATCGGCATAACAAAACCGACAGATGGCGACGGCGGGGGATCTGTTACCAGCGCTTCAGCCATGTTCGTGCAACCGTTGGGCGATGTCACCGTCACTTTGTAAACACCGGAAACCGACACAAACGGGTTCTGATTGTAGGACAGAAAACCATTCGGACCGCTCCAGGTGTAATAAACATTCGGATCGGATGAATTGCCGAATATTTGTACACTACCAGTCTGGCAACCCAGCACGCCGCCCTGGGCCGTAACATTCGAGGGCGGAGCGCCTGGCGAGACCGTCGCAACAGAACTGGCCGAACAACCCTGACCATTACTGACCATCAGGGTGTAATCGCCGGGAATATCCGTATACGGCTTGGGACTGTTCGAGGTAAATCCATTGGGGCCGGTCCAGGTAAAGGTCCAGAACGCATCGCCCGGGTAATAATCCAACAGAACAATATTGCCCGCACAACCCTGATCGCCGCCGATGGCAAACATTTCAAGCAGCGTGGACTGTGACGTAATGGTAATTGTGTCTGAATACGAACAACTGGTGCTATCGTAGCTGATGGTGTTGGTCAGTACATAAGCGCCGGGGGTTCTGACGGTGCAGGTATCCGCAACCGTCGTTTCGCCCGTGTTCAGGTTGGTCCAGGTTTTCACACTTACGCCCGGACTTCCGAAGAAAGGCTCGGAAAACAGCGTGATGGAATCCCGCGAACAATTGAGTTGCGTAGCAGCCGAGATAATGGAGGTGTATGGATTAAGTATCGTAATGGTTTGTTTCACAATGCTGTCGCATCCGTTTACAGTTGTGTATCCGGAAGAACTCAGTTCATACGTGCCCGATCCCGTTAAAACCGTGTGCGGCAACTCATCCCAGGTATACGGCAGATCATCAATACATAATACTTTAGGCGGTTTTATATGTGTAATCGGCGCGCTCGTGCTGCAAAAGGTGCAGTTGATACCAGTCGGATCGCAAAAAAGGAGTTCATAACTGTAGAAATTGCCCACGTCAATCGCTTGAACATCCTGTACCTTGAGCGTCCAGGTGCCGTTCACCGGGCCTGAATAGCTCTCCAGACAGCTGCCGGCGGGGTAATAAGAACCGGTATAATTACCAAAAAGACCCCAGGGTTGATTGCTGCTCCAATACGCCGGAAAACCGGGGTCCGGCTCGGCGGGCACACTGCACGGAACAAAGGAAATTGCCCAAGTCGTATAATCAGTAGGTCCATACAGTCCCGGCGAACCAACCAACATAACCGACTGCCCGCTTGGCGATGTCAAGGTAATGATAAGATCGCCGATGTATTCATGGTCAAAATTCAATCGCACGCCGCATAAACCCTGGCCGTTCGCGCCGAGGATCGGGTTGGTAGCGCCGTGGATGACCAAGGGCAATTCCGCAGAAGCGCCATCCGGGATAAAAATCGGGTCTACGTAACTGCAACTGGTATCCGGATAGGTTACGGTGGCGCCATCCTCTGCCGTTTGCCCACATTGATCCGTTACGGATACAAAATAAACGCCCGTCATTCCAGTGGTGATCGACAAAGTGGTGCTATCGTTGTTCCAGAGGTAACTGTAAGGCGAAATGCCGCCGGCAACTAAAGGCGTCAAAGTCGTTGTTTCACCGGGATGGATCGTTGCATTTTGAAGATCGACCGTCAATGCCGGCAAATCCTGTATACGCAAGGTATCCGTAACGCAGGCGCAAGAGTCGTTTAATGTAATCACCACAGTTTCAAGCGGTTCCACGATGCCGTCAGAAAAGACAAATATCGGCTTGTCAATAAAAAACTTTCCAGCCGGAATGACAAAACTGGAAGGTGGTAAAAGATAATCAACATTGGCGACGGCGGTTCCGCTCCACGTTACAAGTACGGTTAAGGCTTGACTCGTATCGGCGTTTGTCCTGGATATTCGAATAAAACTTTCGGTTCCACAACCTTCGCAGGCGACGGGTTGATTTCCCGGGTAAATGACTTTAAAACTGATTGGTTCAGGGCCGATATCGAATAAATATTTGGGAAAAACGCCAAGTTCTTCCAAAGTAAAATCCGCCAACGTTGCTGACTGACCAACCACGCTGTTCAGGCCCAAAACGGAATGAATGCAAATAATGCATGACAGAAAAGTAAAAGTGAATTTCATTGGGACACGTTAGGTTTTGTGTGTTAATATATAGGTTTTTAATGCTAATAAAAGACCGTATCTCTGATGAGATAACAGACTGTCTATTATGGCTTGAAATATATTATAAAGCTGCCGAGGTGATTCTAAAGATTTGACTTACGGCAGTTCAACACACAAGAGGCTTGATATTGCTTCTATTCCAAATTGTAAAGTGCAAAAAATTGCATGACAATACTAAGGGTATTTTTTGTTCTTTAAAAATGAATTGCCAATAATTTCTTACTTATTTTTGCCTTTAAACAGAATCTACCTATCTTTTTATGAAACGTCCAATAGCAGGCGAATTCGCGCCCTTTCACGAAGGTTACCTCAGCAAATTACCGGCACGCGGCTCCTTAAATTCCCTGTTAAAAAAAACGTTTAAAGAAGCGCAGGATCTTTTCGGCGCGCTCCCGGAGGACAAGGGCGACTATGCCTACGCCGAAGGAAAATGGACCGTCAAGGAACTGCTTATCCACATCATCGACACAGAGCGGGTGTTTGCGTTCCGGGCCTTGTGGTTTATGCGCGGCGACCGTGCGCCCATGCCCGGCTTCAATCAGGATATGTGGATGGAACAGGCCGATGTATCAAGCCGAACCGTCAAAGATTTGTTGAAAGAATGGAAAGTCGTGCGCGAGAATTCTATTTTCTTGGCCAAACAATGCAGTGAGGAGCAATCAACATTTATGGGCACCGCGAGCAATTGGAATGTATCTACCCGCACGATGTTTTGGGTGATTGTGGGGCATCAGTTGCATCATGTAGAGATTTTTAAGGAACGGTATCTTTAGGTTGGGATGGCCGAGTGCGAGGAGGGGACACAGATGACACGGATCCTGTCAGGACACAGATTTAAAAGGATTTGCCGCGTGCGAGGGGATAGGGCATGGATATTTAATATAGTTTGCCGAATGCGAGGGGAAACACAGATGACACGGCCTACGGACACAGATTTATCCTTTCTTAAGATCAAGTCATCTGTGTTGCTTGCATCCGTGTCATCTGTGTCCCCCCTCGCACTCGGAAAATCCTTTTAAATCTGCGCCCTGGAAGGATCCGCGTCATCCGCGTCCCATCCCCTCACACTCGGAATCATTTAAACATCCCCTCAATCTCCTCCCGAAACTTATCCCCAATGATCTCACGCCGCAATTTCAACGTGGGCGTCAACAGCCCGTTTTCCGCCGTCCAAGGCTCATGCAGCAGTTTGAACGCGCGCACAGCCTCCACGCTGCCGAGCAGGGTTTGATTTATTTGCTCAATTTCTTTCTGAAACAGTTTTTCCACTTTCGGATTGAGCACCATGTACTGCGGCGCCGTCCAGTGTACGTTGTTGGCGCGGCACCAGGCTTCTAATTGATTAAAATCAGGGATAATCAAGGCGGCCACATAGGGTTTATTCAGCCCAACCGCCATACTTTGACTAATAAGCAAATGCTGGTTCAATTGTGCCTCCACAAAGGCGGGCGCTACGAATTTACCCGAACTGGTCTTGAAAATCTCGCTTTTTCGGCCGGTAATCCGCAAAAAACGCTTGTGTTCGAAGCGGCCGCTGTCGCCGGTTTGCAGCCAGCCGTCAGGGGTAAAACGCGCGGCAGTTTCCTCCGGCAATTGCCAGTATCCAAGCATCACATTCGGGCCGCGCACCTGTATTTCACCATCGCCGTTTTCGTCAGGTTCACCGATGCGCACTTCCACACCGGGCGCGGGAATGCCAACGGTGCCAAAACGCACGCCGCCAGGCTCAAAGCGGTTAAAAGCCACGACCGGACTGGTCTCGGTCAATCCGTAACCTTCGCGCACATCTATGCCCGCAGCCGAAAACAGTCGACCCAGGCTTGGCCGCAAAGCTGCCGCGCCTACCGCAATGGCTTGTACGCGCCCGCCCATGCGCTTGCGCCAATGCCGGTACACAAGGAGGTCGGCCAGCATCCTTTTAAGCCGATAAAGGGGCGGCATGGCGGGTTCGCCGGAATAGGGGTAGCGCTCGCCAAGGGCAATGGCCCAGTTTAGAATGCGGCGTTTGAGCGGCCCCGATTTTATGCCTTCTTGTACCAGCGTATCGTAACTGCGTTCCAAAATGCGCGGCACGGCCGTGAAAAAATGCGGACGAACTTCTTTAAAAATTTGCGGCAGGTTTTCCACCGCATCGGCAAACCATATCGGCACACCCGCCGATTGGTACACGTACACCACCATGCGCTCGAATACGTGGCTCAACGGTAAAAAACTAACCGCCGAGGTATGTGGCCCCACCGGCACGATGGCCAGCACGGATTTTACATTACTAACAATATTGAAATGGCTGAGCATCACCCCTTTCGGCATCCCGGTGGAACCAGAAGTGTATAAAATGGTGGCAAGGTCTTGTTCCTGCACGCCGTCTTTAAAGTATTTGATCCGCTCAAAGTCCTTTTCATCCGGGTCGCAGGCAATGTCGTCCCAGTGTCGAGTACCCTCAAGTTTTTCAAACCCAATGAGCAACGGCGGTATTTCCACGGCTTGCTTGAATTTTTCCAGCATTTCCCCGTTGCTCACGAAGCAGGCGCGCAATCCCGCGTCGCGCGCGATGTGCGCAATCTCGTCAGGCCGGGCAGTGGCGTGTATGGGCACGGGCACCAATCCTATTTGCATCAAGGCCGCATCGGCAATCATCCATCTCGGACTTCCACAGTGCGTCATAATACCAACCCGGTCGCCCGTATGCCATCCGAAACCGAGCAGTCCCGCACTCAGGCGATCTCGCTCAGCAATCAAATCTGCTGTACGCCAACTACGCCAGCCATTTGCATCCCGTGCCGACATGGCGGCTGCTTGTGGAAAGCGGAATTGCTGATATTCCAACAGGTCGAAAAGCCGGGTGAAGTTCATGCCATTCTTTGTACGCGTACGCGGGTCAGCGCAATAATGCCGATGATGAAAAATATGGACAACGCGATCAGGCTGTTGCGCATTCCGCCCGACAAATGCTCCACAACCCCAAACATAAAGGTGCCGACAACCGTAGAAACCTTGTCGGTAACATCATAAAAACTAAAGAATGAAGCAGTATCGGGTGTGTCTTCCGGCAAAAACTTGGCGTAAGTGGCCCTTGCCAGCGACTGACTGCCGCCCATTACAACGCCCACGGCTGAGGCCAGCAGGTAAAAATCAAGCTTGGATTTTACAAAATAGCCGACTACGCAAACGACGGTCCAGATGATGAGCATAATCATCAGGGAGAACTTATTTCCTTTTATCTGCGACAACTTCGAGGCCGACCAAGCGCCGCCGATGGCCACGATTTGCAGGATCAAAATCAGCCCGATCAGGCCGGAAGTGGAAAACCCAAGTTCCTTTTCTGCAAACGTAGAGGCCAGAAACAGTACGGTTTGGATGCCGGCATTAAAGAAGAAAAATGAAATCAGGTACGCCTTGGTATTGTAGTCATTGCGGACGTTACGCATGGCTTTTAAAAGTTCCTGATACCCTTTGCGCATCAGGTTTTCTTCCGATTTTACCGGTTTGTCTTCCGGCAAGCGACGCAATGGAATTTGAGAAAACCCAAACCACCACAGTCCGACCATCACAAAAGCCGTTGGTACCGCCCGCAATCCGTCCGGAAATCCGAACCAGCCGAAATTCATAATGACCACCAAATTGGCCAGCAGCAAAATCACGCTACCGACAAATCCGTAGCTGTAACCCTTGGCGCTCAGCGAATCATACTGATCTTCAGTGGCAATGATGGGCAAAAATGCGTTGTAAAATACAATCCCGCCAGCAAAACCGATGGTTGCCATGATAAATCCCGTTACCCCGACCCATAAGGTATTCATGCTGGTAAAAAACACCAGCGACATGCAGGCCAAAGCGCCCAACATGGTGAAAAAGCGCAAAAACGCCTTTTTATGTCCGCCGTAATCAGCAATACCCGAAAGCAGCGGCGATACAGCAGCAATAATCAAATACGCTAAGGAAATACTCCAGGCATACAAGGTGCTATCCGACATCTTGTACCCAAGAATATCAACCGTGTCGCTGGTCATTTCAAGAAAATAGCCGGGGAATATGGCAACCGTAATCACCAGCGCGTAAGCACTGTTGGCCCAATCAAAAAACGCCCACCCGGTTGTTACCCAGGGGTCGTTTTTTCTAAATTCAGCCGTTCTTTTAGAAGGATCGTTTCGCATGTATGTTTTGTTACAGCGGTAAATGTAAAACATCCAAATAAAATGATCCTAAAAATCGAATAATGACTGTCTATTCTTTTTGCAATTGAATAGCGCGGAATTTTTGCCCGTCTTTGTTTTCCAAAACAATATAATAAACGCCGTTTGGTTGCTCCGGCAAGCGGTAGTGCTGATCCGGCGTAGCCTGGAAATAGGCCACTTCACGACCGTCGGCGGCATAAATGCGCAGGGCCGTTGCGTTTTCAGCATTGGTCAGGGTGAAATCCGTAGCAGTCGGGTTCGGGAACAACACGATGTTGCTTACCTGAATCAAATCTTTGGTTCCAGTGGCGCAATCATAAACGAACCTGGCCGTCAGGGAATCGGTTGGAACATTCACATTTGCAAGGTGCAAGTCTACGATTGCACAACATTGAACTTGCGAAGGATTGTTTAGGTGAATGATGAATGTGCTTACCTGATTGGGCGCCAGTTGGAATGTTTTGGTACTAACGGTTGGGAGCCAGCAGAGGTTCGGATCGCACACTTGCGTTTGACAATCCCCGGTAAGTGATACGACATTTCTGGTCCAGCGGATCGTCTTTGTCACATTTTCCAGGTTGGTAATGGTCATTTCAGCGGGAATATCCTGCACTGCGCTTTCTGATGGTACAATAGCCGGGTTTGAAACCATGCTAAACGTGGCTTGCGCCGAAATCAAACCAGCAAAGGCAAGAAAAAAGAAAGAGGCGAGTAAGGCTTTTTTGTTCATGGTAAAATATGGGTCTTAGTTTTTACTGATTTCCAGCGCCTGAAACGAACGGCCGTTTTTATCTAACAGGCTCAGCACATACGTACCGACAGGCTGGTTGGCAATCGAATATTGCTGATCCGGTGTGGCATTCAAAAACGCTACCTGACGACCATCCAAGGAGAAAACGCGCACGGCAGATACGGCATCTGCATTTTCTAACTTGAATTGATCTACCGTCGGGTTCGGGAACATTTTAACAGTAGCGGCTGGCAGGTCATGTACGCCGGCAGCAGGCGGGTTGTAGTTGAACACTGCGGTAAGCACTTCGGTCGGATCGTCGATGTTGGTCAGTTTGATGTGTACAATGGCCGAACCGGTTACGTGTTGCGGGTTCAGGAAGTGTACGATGAGCTGACCGGAAGCGTTGCCTGCAAGGGTAAAGGTTTTGGTGCTGACCGTAGACAACCAGCAAAGGTTTGGGTCGCAAACCTGGGTTGACATGGTGGCAGGAAGCTCAATGATGATGCGTTCCCAACGGATATTTTTAGGAAAATTGGTCAGGTTCGTGATGACGGCTTCTGCCGGGGCGTCGGATTGGCTCGGATCAGCGGTAACAGAGGCCGGGTTTGGCACAACGGTGAAAGTTCCTTGTGCAAGCAGGGTATTTGCGCAAAACAGGATCGAAAGGACGGTGTAGAACAAAGATTTCATAAGCAAATTGTCTTGAATTAGCAGGTTGACTGAATTTTAAACAAAGATAAGCGCTGCCAAGGGAACACCGCTCTATTTTTGTTGCGGTTTGGAGACTTTTACCGGCTCCGGACAATTTTAGCAAAAAAACAATGATAAAATACAGCGCGTTCCTGTTTTTAATGGCCTTTGCAATGCCCTTGTTCGGTCAATTGCCAAATGGCTCTATTGCGCCGGACTTTAATGTTCCGGACATCAACGGGCAACCGCGCCACCTGTATGAAATATTGGGCGAGGGCAAAATTGTGATGTTGGAAGTAAGCGCTACCTGGTGCCCGCCTTGCTGGGCTTACCACAACGGCCACGCGCTTCAAAATTTTTACAACCTGCACGGCCCCATCGGCGACGACCGCGCCCGCGTGCTTTTTATTGAAGGCGATCCTGCAACGAATACGGCCTGTTTGTATGGGCCAGCAGGTTGCAACAATACCACGGCCGGCGACTGGATAAGCGGCACCACTTACCCGTACATTGACAACAGCACGGTAGCTGAAGCCTATCAGGTGGCATATTTTCCTACGATATACGCGATTTGCCCAAATAAAAAAGTGTACAATGTAGGGCAGCTGGACGCTATCGGTTTGTGGGAAAAGGCGATGGGATGCCCTGTAAAACAAGGGAACAACAACGCGGGTATTTTTGAATACACCCCTGGAACGCCTTTGTATGAAATTTGCGACACCATGATGTTGGCGCCCCAATTTACCCTGATTAACCTGGGCGCACAGGCTTTGTCTTCGGCAACCATCCAATTGGAATGGGAAAACTCCACCATTGAAACCCTGCAATGGACCGGCAACCTGAACACCTACGGCGAAGCGCCCATCCATTTCAATCCGCACCCGTTTAGCGGCGCAGGAAGTTTAAAAACCACCGTTGTTGCCATCAATGCCGGCGTACAGGACGAAGATTTCTCTAACAATGTGCGCAACAACACGTTTGTCGTCGCCAAGGACTTTAACAGTCAAAAAGTGATTTTAAAAATCAGGACAGACGGTTATGGAAACGAAACATACTGGGAACTGCGCGACAACGATGGCAATGTACTGGATCATGGCGGCAATGAACTAATCGGCCCTAATGGCGGCGGGCAACTTGGCGATCCGCCCGCCAGTCCAACGGCGTATGGCAACAATGTACTCATCAAAGACACCCTTGAATTGCCTTCAAACGGCTGCTATTCCCTGCATTTTGTAGATTTTTACGGCGACGGTTTTTGCTGTGGCTTCGGCAATGGCTATTACAAATTATATAACATTGATAATCCGGTGGTTCCGATTATTTCCGGCGGCGAATTCGAGGCTTATGACGACCGCAGCATCGGCATTCCGGGGGCAGCATCAGCAGCCAAGACACCAACTGCTTCCAGTTTCGATCTTCAATTATATCCGAACCCGGCTACCGACCAGATTCGGCTTTATTTTGACCTTCCAAGGGCTGCGCAAACCCGCGTGGTCGTTACCGATTTACTGGGAAAAGTGGTGTATAATCCGGCTCCTTTTGAAGCCGAAGCCGGAGAAGTGCAATTTGATATTCCCCTTAATCATTATGCCCCAGGCTTGTATATGCTACATTTGCAAGTCGAAAAACAACAAGTAAGTCGGGTGTTCTCAATCGTGCGTGAGTAACGAAACGCCGACGAAAAACGTTATTTAAAAACGAATTCTCATACATTCGCAGTTACAATCTGTGTTTACTCATTTTCTCCTGTTCACTGTTTTACAAAAGGATAATCCTGATGTTCAGATCTTTACCTATACTCTTATTGCTGCTTAGCAGCTGTGCGCTTCATGCCCAGTCTCTGTGGACGACCACGCCGGAAAGCAATATTCCGGCTTACGGCGAACGGCGCATCAAACCGCAACATTATCTTACCGTTAAACTCAATTTGGATGAGTTGGCGCCTGTGCTCAGCGCAGCGCCGGAACGCTTTTCATCCAATGCGGCCGAAGCAGACACCTATTTGAGTGTGCCGATGCCTGATGGAAGTACGCAAAACTTTCGCTTGCTGGAATCGCCGGTCATGGCGCCCGAATTGCAAAGCCGCTACCCTGAAATCCGTTGTTATACGGGATATGGCGTCGACAATCCGGCGGCAAGCCTGAAATGCGACCTGACGCCCTGGGGGTTCCACGGCATGGTAACGATTCCGGGTCAAAGCCCTGTCTACATTGATCCGTACCAACACGGCAACCGCGATTATTACGTCGTTTATTACAAAAAAGATTACGTAGCGGGCAAAAACGACCATTTCCTTCCTTGTGAAACACCCGATAACGGGATGGTTGAAATAAAAGAAGGCTTCAATGCAGAAGCCGGCGACTGCAAATTGCGTAAATATCGCCTGGCCTTGGCCTGTACCGGCGAATACGCTGCGTTTCACGGAGGCACCAAGCCGCTTGTCATGGCGGCTATGAATACTTCGATGAATCGGGTAAACGGCGTGTATGAAAAGGAAAATTCAGTTACCATGCAATTGGTACCGAAAAATGATACCCTCATTTTTTTAAATGCTACAAACGACCCGTACACCAATAATAATGGTAGTACCATGCTTGGGCAGAATGTGACCACTTGCAACAACCGCATCGGAACGGCCAATTACGACATCGGCCACGTGTTCAGTACCGGCGGCGGCGGCATTGCAGGCTTGGGCGTTGTGTGTTCTGCTTCAAAAGCCCAGGGCGTAACCGGCAGCGATATGCCCATCGGCGACCCGTTTGATATTGATTATGTAGTGCATGAAATGGGACACCAGTTCGGCGCCGAGCACACGCAAAACAATGACTGCAACCGGGTTGACGGCTCAGCGGTTGAGCCTGGCAGCGCCTCTACGATTATGGGTTACGCCGGGATTTGTGCGCCGGATGTGCAGCCGCATAGCGATGATTATTTCCACGGACTAAGCCTGCAACAAATTGGTGCATTTTTGATCGGTTCGGGTAATACCTGCGCCGTTAAAATCAACACCGGCAACAACAGCCCGACGGTAAACGGCGGCGCGGATTATGTGATTCCAAAATCAACAAACTTTGCCCTCACAGCAAGCGGCAGCGATGCCGATGGCGATGCATTGACGTATTGCTGGGAACAAATGGATCCGGAATTTGCTACCATGCCGCCGGTTGCAACCAGCGCTACAGGGCCTTTGTTCCGTTCGTTTAAAGGAACCTCCTCGCCAACGCGCTATTTTCCGAATTTGACGGATATTCTGAGTAATACAAACCCAACCTGGGAAGTACTGCCATCGGTGGCGCGCACCATGAAATTCCGCGTTACGGTGCGGGACAACAAAGCTGGCGGTGGCTGCACGAGTGAGGACAATGTAGTGGTAACAGTTGCCGGTACCGCAGGGCCTTTTGTCGTGACAGCGCCGAACACCGCCGTTACCTGGTATGTGGGCGAAACCAAAACCATTACCTGGAGCGTAAACGGCACCAATGCAGCGCCGGTAAGCTGCGCCAATGTGCGCATCTTATTATCAACCGACGGCGGATTGACGTTCCCAACCGTTTTAGCGGCAAGCGTGCCAAACAACGGCACGGCCAATATTGTGGTACCGAATCAATTGTCGAATACCTGCCGTGTGAAGGTTGAAGCGATCGGGAATGTTTTCTTTGATATTTCAAACCAGAATTTCACCATTTTATATTCAACTACCCCATTGTTCTTGTTGGATGCAAATCCGCAGCTCAAGCAGGTTTGTGCCGGTGAGAATTTAGACATCAATCTTAGCCTCACTTCCATTTTAGGATTTAACAGTCCGGTTAATCTCTCGCTCACGGGCGCACCCGCAGGCGCGATCGTACAATTCACGCCCACTCAGTTGACCCCGACTGGAACTTCAACCCTGCATATCAGCGGCCTTACGCCGGCAATGGCCGGTTCTTACACCTTGAATATCAGCGGCATAGGCGGAAGTCTTACACGCAATACTACCGTAGCGCTTACGGTTTTACCTGGCGCTCCTACGGCAACGGCCACAGTAGTTGCGCCAACGGATGGCGCCTTGGCGCAAACTTCTACCCCGACCATAAGTTGGGCAGCCGTAACGTATGCCGATGCTTATTTGCTTGAAGTGGCTACCAACCCGACCTTTACGGCCGGTTCCGTGGTCTATACTGGAACAACTGTAAGCACAAGCCAAACCGTGGCGCTCCAAGGCAGCACGGTTTATTACTGGCGCGTCACACCGGCCAACCAATGCGGTTCGGGTGTAGCTTCAGCGGCGTCATCTTTCCAAACCGGCGGAAGTTCCTGCAACCAATTATTCCCGGCTACGGATGTGCCAAAAGTAATCAGCACGACGGCCGCTACTACTGTCACCTCAAAACTGACGATCCCCGCAACTTCCCTTATCAACGACGTCAACATGACCCTGAAAATTACCCACTCGTATGTGGGCGACCTTTCAGCAAAATTGACAACGCCTTGGGGGCAAAATATTCAGTTATTCGACCAGCCCGGCGTGCCTGCAACGGCTTACGGTTGCGCCAATCCGAATGTTGATTTGGTATTTGACGATGCCGCTGCACAAGATGCAGTAGCGCTTGAAAACACCTGTTCCGCTACCGGCACAGCGCTACTTGGAAACTTCCAGTCTATTGACGCACTTGCCGGTGTAAACGGTCACGCTGCACAAGGCGACTGGATTTTGTCTGTAATAGATAACTTTGCTCAAGACGGCGGTTCGCTGACGGCCTGGAGCCTGAATTTCTGTTTCCCGGCGGCTTTACCTGCGGGCAGTTTGAATACCAGCCAAACGCTGATTGTTCCGCAAGGCGGTTCCAACACCATCGGAAACGGGTATTTGGTAATGACCACCACGGGCACAACCGCGCAAGGCGTATTTACGGTACTCAGCCTGCCGCAACACGGAACTTTGTACCTTAATGGCGTGGCCTTGAGCGTCGGCGCTACGTTTACCCAAGCCAATATTAATGCCGGCTTGTTGACCTATACCCACAACGGCGATAATTCGCTGGCTGATAATTTCTACTTCGATGCGCTTGACCAGAACAACCAAGCCTGGCTGCACCACGCGGTATTTAATGTGTCTGTCATTCAAAACAACCTGAGCGCAACGGCTACCCAAACGGCGCCGGTTTTGTGCGTGGGCGGCGCCGATGCTAAAATCACGGTGACTGCAACAGGGCTGAACGGCCAATACCAGTACAGCATCAACAACGGCGTGCAACAATCGTCCAATGTATTTACAAATCTGGCAGCGGGATCATACACAATTACCGTAACCGGTCAATTTGGATTTACCAAAACGTCGAATGTGGTGGTGATTTCCAACCCAACGCCGGTTTCTGTCAGCGCCAACGTGAATAATGCCGACCTCAGCGCTACGGCAGCGGGCGGCAGCGGGCCGTACACATACAGCATAAACGGTGTGAATTTCCAAGCAAGCAACACGTTTACAGGTTTGTCAAACGGCGTATATGTTGTAACGGCAAAGGACGCAAACGGTTGTACGGCCACAGCGCAAGGCATTGTGGCAGTGAATACGCTGATTGTGACGGCTGAATTAACAGGCAATGTATTGTGTGCAGGCAGCAACAGCGGCAGCATTTCGGTATCCGTGGGTGGCGGGCAAGCGCCGATTACTTATAGCCTCGACGGTGTTTTATTTCAGGATCAAAACGTATTTACAGGCTTGAGTGCCGGTACTTACACGATTACGGTAAAAGATAACGCCGGTTTTAGCGCCGTAACAAACACGATAACACTCACTGATCCGCCCGTACTTTCGGTGACTGCAAGTTCAAACCTGAATGTCATTTCAGCCCAGGCTGCCGGCGGTACAGGCGCATGGACATACAGCATTGACGGGCTGAATTTCCAAACCGGCAACACGTTTAATAATGTGCAGAACGGCGATTATACCGTAACGGCGAAGGACGTAAATGGCTGTACGGCAACAAAGGCTGTATCTGTAAACGTGCCAGCCTTAACACTCACTGCCGGCGCGACCCAGGCAATTTTGTGCTTTGGCGACCAAACAGGCGGCATTATGGCCTTGGCTACGGGCGGCATCCCCCCTTATGAATATCGTTTAAATGCCAATCCTTACCAGGGCAGCAACCTCTTTACAAACCTTGCTGCCGGCAATTACGCGGTTTCAACAAAAGACGCTGTGGGCACGGAAATGACTGTGAATGTGACGATTACATCGCCTGCATTGTTTACGATGGACATTAACTTGGTTGACAACAATGCAACATTGGTTTTCAATGGCGGCACAGCGCCTTATACATACACGGTGAACGGCATTCCTCAATTGCCATTAACGGATTTGGCGCCGAATGTGTACACCGTAATCAGCACAGACGCCAACGGCTGCACAACATCCGGCGGTTTTGAAGTATTGGGCAATACGATCGCAGTTTCCCTCACGTCTACAACCGGCATTAACTGCCACGGCGGCAGCGACGGACGGGCAGAAATTTGTGTAAACGGCGGCTACTCACCCATCACGGCTGGTCAACTTACGCCTGCCGGGGGAACCATTGCAAGCACGAGCGGTAACTGCGGTAACAATTTCGAAATCACACAGTTAACAGCAGGAACGTACCAATTGGTGGTGACGGATAATGCCGGGTTTACACAAACCCTTTCATTTACCATTAATGATGTTCCTGAATTAACGGCTACGGCCACCGCATCTTCTGATTCGATTGTGGTGAGCGCAAGCGGCGGAACAGGGCCTTATTTCTTTAGTTTAGATGGTATAGTCTATAATCCCGACGCAGTATTCCAGGGCCTCGGCCCAGGTGTGTACAGCGTACACGTGGTGGATGCAAACGGCTGCAGTACCTTAGTTGAAAACCTCATTATCCTGAGCGGCACCGTTGAACCGGGTGCGGCCTGGGGGCTTTCTGTATCGCCGAATCCTGGCCCTGGTCAGTTCCGTTTGTCACTGAATCGTGCGCCGAATGAATTGCAGGTTCAGGTGCTGGATGCGGCAGGACGTTTGTTGCATACCTTACAATACAACCCTGTAGGAAACAATTTTACGACCACACTTGACCTGGAAGCATTGCCGCAGGGCATGTATTTCCTGCAAATTACAGATGGTCGCCAATGGGGCGCCCTGCGTTTGAGTGTTGTAAAATAGTAAATTAATTTACTGATTATCAGTAAATTAACGCGTTATCATACCGACGCAGGTAAAAGATCATTTAAATTATTTTCGGCCGCTGCCAATTGTTGGGAAACCAATGATTGGCAGCGTTTTTTTACAGGCACAAGATTTTCATAAAAAAGATTTGAGTAATACTTTTAATTGCTTTATTTTTGGTTCGCATAATATTTAAAAATACATGTTATGTGTTAACTTTTTAATTTGTAAAACATTAACGCATAATAAATTTTATTAAACTTTTTGCGCAGATAAGTTTCCTTAATATATCGAAATTTGAGGAAGGAATGATGCATGCTACTGGACATTTTCATTTGGCGTAGATGTTACACAAAAACAATCGCAAATGTTACATAGAAAAATTTTTGTAACATCTGTGTGAAAAATGTTCATTAGAATGGACAAAATGTTTATTTGCCTATTTTTAGCAAATAAATATTTTGTTAAAACACAAAACAAATTGACATGTTTATATAAAACAAACCAACCTCTGTTATATGAAATCAAAATTTTACGCCGCGTTATTATCTATCACAGGTATATTATTCTTTGGCGCCAGCGGCATCATTGCCCAAACTTGCCCCGGCTTGGCAACCCTTACCCTAAACGTGTCGCCCGCCCCGCAACCAGCACTTAATTATAGTGCCCTTATATGTACCGGCAGCAGTACAAACATTGCCGTGACCGCTACGTTTGCAAGTTATTCATGGAATACAGGCGCAAACGGCCAGAGCATTTCGGTAAATGCACCCGGTACTTACACGGTAACGGTCTCAAATGCAGTCGGTTGTACGGGCACTGTTTCAGCCACCGTAGCGAATGCGCCCACGCCCGCGCCAAATATTACGCAAAACACCTACGCCTGCAACGGAACAGTTACGCTGAATGCAGGCAGTGGTTTTAATACCTATTCCTGGAGCAACGGAGGCGGCAGCACTCAAACGGCCAATTTCACCACGGCTGGCACCTATTTCGTCACGGTTACCAACACGCAAGGCTGCACTGGTACCGACGATTTTACAGTGAGCATACCGCCGCCGCCAAATGTTGTAATCAACAGCGCGGCCACTTTTTGTTCCGATCAATCGCTGAGTTTAAATGCAACAAGCGGTTTTACAAGCTATTCCTGGACCGGCGGCGGTACCGGCCCAAGCCTGAACGTCACAACGGCCGGCACATACACCGTCACGGCCACCGATGCGTTCGGTTGTACGGATACGGATACTAAAACAGTCACGTCCCTGCCCGCGCCTGCGCCACTGGTACCCGTCGCGAGTGTATGCCCAAACAGCACCGTAACACTTACGATTTCAAACCCACCCTTCGATATTTATAACTGGAACACCGGCAGCAACGGTATCAGCACGACCGTTTCCATTCCCGGACCATATACCGTCACGGTTACGGCGCCCAACGGTTGTACCGGCTCCACAACAGTCAATGTAACGCCATTGCCTGCGCCAAGCGTCAACATCAGCCAATTAACATACACCTGCAACGGACAAATTTCCTTGGATGCAGGTTCAGGTTTTAGTTCCTATTCATGGAGCACAAGCGCCGGCACACCGGGAATTACGGTGAATACCGCAGGAAACTACACCGTTACGGTGACAAATGTCCAAGGCTGTACCGGAACGGATGATTTTCAGGTCAGTATCCCGACGCCGCCAAACGTGAATATCAGCGGCAACGCTACTTTTTGCGCCAGCGCGTCCTTGAGCCTGAACGCCACACCGGGCTTTACCAGTTATGCCTGGACCGGCGGCAGCTCCGGCCCAAGTTTGACCGTAAGCACTGCGGGCACGTACACCGTTACAGCGACGGACGCCTTTGGTTGTACCGATACAGACACCAAAACAGTGTCTTCTTTGCCCAATCCGACGCCGATTGTGCCGGGTGCCAGCCTTTGTCCGGGCGCCTCCGTTAGTTTAACGGTTTCAAATGCGCCGTTTAATGCATATAACTGGAGCGACGGGACGACCAATTCGAGTACGACCGCCTCCGGGCCAGGACAATTTACTGTAACCGTAACAGCCGCAAACGGTTGTACAGGTTCTGTAACAGCGGTCGTTTCACCGTTGCCTGCGCCAAATGTGGCAATTAATCAGTTAACTTATGCCTGTAATGGCCAGATTTCGATGGATGCCGGGGCTGGGTTTAGTTCTTATTTGTGGAACACCAATGCGAATACACCCGGCATCACCGTCACTACGTCCGGCAACTATACCGTAACTGTGACAAATACCCAAGGTTGTACGGGAACCGATTCGTATGCAGCATCCATCCCCAATCCGCCGCTTGTTACCATCAGTGGCAATAACAGTGTTTGCCTCGGCAGCCTCTCAACCTTGACGGCGTCGAGCGGCTTGGTGAGTTATAGTTGGTCGAACGGGCAAAACGGACAGTCCATAAATGTCGGTACTGCCGGTAATTTTACCGTCACCGCCACCGATGGGTTCGGCTGTACGGATACGGATATTTTCAACCTGAGCGTGTTGCCCGCCCCAAGCCCGACGATCAACGGTTTGGCCAGCATTTGTTCGGGTACAAACACCACGTTTTCGGTGAGCGCGCCGTTTACAAGTTATGCATGGTCGACCACCGAAACGACGCCAAGTATTTCCGTGGGAAGCGCCGGCACGTACACCGTAACCGTCACGGCGGCCAACGGTTGTACCGGCACTGATACCCAGGCACTGGGGCTGATTCCCGCGCCCGCGCCCAACATTACGCAGGCGCCCTACCAGTGCAACGACCAATTGGTGCTGAACGCCGGCACAGGATTTAACTCTTACAATTGGAGCGGCGGCGGAAACACCGCAACGATAACCGTCACAACATCAGGCGATTATACCGTTACCGTCACCAACGCCCAAGGTTGTACCGGCACAGATATCCAAACGGCGTCTATTCCGGCCCAGCCTGCTGTGACGATTTCCGGGGCCAGCCAGCTTTGCAGCGGCGCAAGCACTACTTTATCGGCCACGGCAGGTTTGAGCAGTTATGTTTGGTCGAACAGCCAGTTTACCCAAAACATCACCGTAAACGCATCCGGCAATTTTACCGTCACCGCCACCGACGCATTCGGCTGTACGGCTACGGATGAATTCTCCATTGTGGGGATTACAAACCCGGTGGCGATTATTACCGGACCAAGTTCGATTTGCGGCGGCAGCAGCGCAACGTTCTCTCTAAACGGAAGTTTCAGCGCCTACGCCTGGTCGACCGGAGAAAACACGCCTTCGATTGTGGTAAATACACCGGATGATTACACCGTCACGGTCACGGCCGCCAACGGCTGCACCGGCACCGACGTGCAATCCTTGATTATTTCAAATACTTTAAGTCCGCAGGTTGTTGAACAACCTTACGCCTGCAACGGACAATTCACGCTGGACGCAGGCGCCGGGTTTACAAACTATACCTGGTCGGGCGGACAAGCAAGCCAAACGATCACTGTAAACGCACCCGGCGATTACAGCGTAACCGTAGCGGATGGAAGTGGTTGCACGGGTTCGGCGGTGACGACGGTGTATATTCCGGCGCCGCCTGCGGTCAGTATTAGCGGGCAAAGTTTGATTTGCCAGGGCGCAAGTACCAATTTGAATGCAACAGCCGGTTTAACCGCATATATTTGGTCGAACAGCCAGGTAGGCCCAACCATAAACGTCGGATTAGCAGGCAATTACACCGTTACTGCCACCGACGCATTCGGATGTACGACCACGGCACAGTTTACGCTAAATACCAACGCCGCCCCCACGCCCCAAATCAGCGGACCCGCCATTATTTGTACCAACAGCAGCGGTACGTTATCGGCCACGGCTGGTTTGGCAAGTTATAGTTGGAGTACCACTGAAAGCACGCCGAATATTACGGTTTCCAACGGCGGAACCTACACGGTAACTGTAACCAACAGCGCGGGTTGCAGCGCCACAACTTCTACCACGGTCAGCACGGCAACCAGTTTGTCGCCCACGGTGCTGGCCTTACCTTACAATTGTAATGGCCAAATCACATTAGACGCCGGCGCTGGTTTTAATGCTTATGCTTGGAGTGGCGGCGGCAGCAACCAATCTCAAACGGTTTCTGTATCAGGTAATTACACGGTTACTGTTACCGATGTTACCGGCTGTACGGGCGCCAATACCTTGTCCGTCACCGTGCCGACGCTTTCCAGCGTATCCATCAGCGGCAACAACAGTTTTTGCACAGGTCTCAGCACCACATTGAACGCTTCCGCTGGTCTTAGCAATTACCTTTGGAGCAACGGTGGAAACCAAGCGAGCGTACAGGTTTCCGTGCCGGATATTTATACCGTAACGGCCACCGACGCCAACGGCTGCACAGTAACGGCCACGCAGACGGTGACGGCTTTGCCTTTGCCGCAGGCGCAAATCAGCGGCCCGGCAGCCTTGTGCGCAGGCGCGAGCGGAACCTTGGGCTTGAGCCAAAGTTTCACGGGCTACAACTGGTCTGACTCAAGTACCGGCGCCAGCCTGAATGTTTCAGCAGCCGGAACATACAGCGTTACCGTTACCGACGCCAACGGTTGCACTGCGACGGATGACCTTGTTTTACAGGTAAATGCTAACCCGACGCCGGCTGCAAGCGCTTTGCCATACAATTGTGACGGGCAAATTACCTTGAGCGCAAGCCTTGGTTACAACGCATATACCTGGACCGGCAGCAGCAACGCACAAACGCTAAATGTCAATCAATCAGGCACTTATACCGTAACAGTTACCGATTCCAACGGTTGCACCGGCACAGCGGCACAAACTGTTACCGTACCCACGCTTTCAAGCGTCAGTATTGCAGCGCCGCAGAATTTCTGTCCGGGCGGGAATGCTACTTTGAGCGCCACCAGCGGTTTTGTGTCGTACAATTGGAGTACGAATGAAACCACAAATGCCATTAACACCGGCACAGCGGGCAACTTTACCGTCACCGCCACTGACGCCTTAGGTTGCTCCGTTTCGCAAACCGTAAATGTAGGTTTGTTCCCTGCACCGGTCGCAACGATTTCCGGACCGACTTCTGTTTGTCCGGGCAATACCGCCAACCTCGGCGTGTCGGGTACTTTTGCAAGTTATATTTGGAGCAACGGCAGCGCCACATCAGGCATTTCGGTAACGCCGCCGCTCAGCGCAACCGTCACCGTCACCGACAACAACGGATGCAGCGCCAGTGCAACGACCACGGTCATCGTGTCCAATCAATTGAATCCGAACGTGGTGCAACAGCCATACAATTGCAACGGAAAAATCACCTTGGACGCCGGCTCTGGTTTCCCAATTTATACCTGGAACACCGGCGGCAGCAGTGCCCAAACCATCAGCGTTTCGCAATCGGGAAGTTATACCGTAACGGTGAGCGACGGCAACGGCTGTTCGGGTACCGCAAGCATTCAAGTGACCGTTCCAGCGCAGGCAAGCGTGTCTGTGAGCGGCGATGCGATTTTGTGTCCCGCTGAAGTTTCAACTTTGACGGCAAACGCAGGGTTCGTAAATTACGTCTGGACCGGCGGCAACAACGGCCCGACTTTGACGGTAAATGCAGCGGGCAATTACACCGTTACCGCTACGGATAATTTGGGTTGTACCAGCACGGCCACACAAGCGGTGCAGAGCGTGCCGAACCCGGTACCGGCAATTACCGGCCCAATGACGATTTGTGGCAACAACCCGGTTCAACTAAACGTAACCGGTTCATTTTCAAGCATTAACTGGGCCGGCGGCACTACGGGCGCTATTCTTTCTGTCTCCCAGCCGGGCACATATACCGTGACCGTGACAAACGCGTCCGGTTGCATTGGCACGGCCTCCACCACCCTGAACGTGGGTGCGCCCTTACAGCCCGCTATTTCAATTCAACCGTATCAATGCAACGGGCAAATTACGCTCCAAGCCGATGCCGGTTTTGCGACCTATAATTGGAACAACGCATCCGGAAACGCAAGCCTGACTGTTTCTCAAGCAGGCAATTACACCGTTACCGTTACCAACGCAAACGGTTGCACCGGCACTGCTGAAAAAGCGGTTACGATTCCGACGCCGCCGCAAGTTACAATCAACGGCAACGCGGTTATTTGTGCCGGTAAAAGCACGACCTTAAGCGCAACGGCCGGTTTCCAGGCTTATAAATGGTCGAACGGACAAACCACCGCGTCCATTACAACAAACCAAACAATTCCGTACACCGTGACGGTAACGGATGCCAATAACTGTACGGCGACTGCCTTGTTTACGGTAAACCTTGCGCCGCCGCTCACGCCACAATTTACAGGCAACGGCAATATTTGTCCTGGCGCGAGCACGGTCGTCGGGGCCACGCAGCCTTTTGCGACCTATAATTGGTCGAACGGCCCGACAACACCGACCGTTACCCTCACGCAAGCCGGAAACTACACCCTTTCGGTGAGCGATGCGGCCGGCTGCACGGGCGTCGCTTCATTTGACATAAACTTAAACCCCGCGCCGAGCACGTCCATTGTAGTGCAACCTGTTGATTGTAAAGGCTCTATGACGCTCAACGCCGGTACCGGATTCAGCGCGTACAAATGGAACAGCGGCCCGACAACATCCGGCATTACGGTTACACAGGCTGGCGCATATACCGTTACTATTACCAATACGCTCACTTGTACCGGCACCGCCACGGCCTTGGTTGCGCTGGCGGTTTCAGATACGGTTAGGGTTGAAAAAACAAGTTGCAACCCGGCTCAATTGGGCACCACCGTGAACAGTTTTAACAAAGCAAACGGTTGTGACAGCGTCGTCATCACGCGTACGCTCGCGGCCGCGCCTGCCACGGCAACTGCCACAGTAACAAGCGATTACAACGGATTTTCCGTGGCCTGCGCGGGTTCGTCCAACGGGAAGGCGCAAGTAACGCCGAACGCAGGCAGCGCGCCGTTTAGTTACAACTGGAGCAACGGCGCAACGACCGCTACGGTGCAAAACCTGAGCGCCGGTAACTACGTTGTCACCTTTACAGACGCGGCGGGCTGCTCTGGAACGGCCACCGTTTCGCTCAATCAACCGCCGCCGATTGCGCCGCAAATTGACGCCACTAACCCGACTTGCGAAGCTACGGGCGAGATTAACATACAAACCATTTCAGGCGGCAAAGGGCCCTATAATATAAAACTCGCGCTGAACACAATCAACACAAATGGCACGGTTCCAGTGCTGTTCGATGAACTTGTTTCTGGACCTTACAACGTAGAAATCACGGACGCAAACGGCTGTACCACAACAGAATCGGTTGTATTGCCGCCCGCGCCCGCCGTGTCTGAATTTGTGACCGATACCTTCAACATCAACAAAGGCGACACGATACAACTCAATGCGGCGGCGGGGATTACCATTCAGCCATTACAAATAAACTGGCAATCGTTGAACCCATTGTCGTGTACCAATTGCCTGGCGCCGTTTGTTGCGCCGCTGAGTTCGACAGAAGTAACGCTGACGGTAAAGGGTTACACGGGTTGCGCCGCCGAAGCGCGTTTCCTCATTCAAGTGAAAAGCGTGAACAACGTGTTCGTGCCGAACGTGATCAAACCCGGCTCAGCCAACAACGACGGCTTTACGATTTTTGGCGACGAACAGTTGGTGAAAATTCGGGACTTGCAAATTTTTGATCGTTGGGGCAGCCTGATTACGCGTGTGCAAAATATCGTACCAAACGACCCGAAACTGGGCTGGGACGGACGTTGGAACGGCAAGGAAGTCGCGACAGGTGTATTTGTGTATTGGGCAGAGGTGGAGTTTAAAGACGGCACAACCAAGATTTACAAGGGCGATGTGACTGTTTTACGATAGGTTTTGCAAATCCTGATTCAGACGGCCTCGCAAGTTGTCTGAATCAGGATGCACAGGATTTTATGATTATAACAACGCTGCCAGCGTTAAACCCTTTCCACCTGCGAGGCCACAATTCAGCCCACAAATTCAAACGCTCCCGCAAAACTCTTTGTTTTAAACACCCGTTTATTTCCAAACAATTTTAATAACTTTGCCGCTTCACCAACCTTATGCCTCCTTACTTGTTTTCACGGCATGGCAAAGTCAAAAACGAAAGAAAAACCGGTTCCGGTTACTGATTCGCCCGCGCAACCCGGCGCGCAGCAGGATTTTATTGAGGTCACAGGCGCCCGCGTAAACAACCTCAAAAACGTGGATGTGCGCATTCCCCGCAATCAATTAGTGGTCATCACAGGCGTTAGCGGTTCGGGCAAAAGTTCCTTAGCCTTTGATACGATTTATGCCGAAGGGCAGCGACGTTTTATGGAAACCCTGTCGAGTTACGCCCGGCAGTTTATCGGTGAAATGGAACGCCCGGATGTGGAACAGATCACGGGCCTGAGTCCGGTTATCAGCATCGAGCAAAAAACGACCGGCCGCAACCCGCGCTCCACGGTGGGCACGGTGACGGAGGTGTACGATTTCCTGCGCCTGTTGTACGCCCGCGCGGGGGAGGCTTATTCCTACGTGACGGGCAAAAAAATGGTGAAATTCACTGAAGAGCAGATCATCAGCAACGTGCAGGAGCGTTATGAGGGCCAAAAAATCGTGCTGCTTGCGCCGGTGGTACGCTCGCGCAAGGGCCATTACCGTGAGTTGTTCGAACAAATCCGCAAACAGGGTTATACAAAAGTGCGCGTCGATGGTGAGATCTTAGACATTACGCCAGGCATGCAAATCGACCGTTACAAAATACACGATATCGAAATTGTGGTGGATCGCCTGAAAGTGGGCGACGATCGCGGCGAACGCATTGCCGAAAGTGTAAAAACGGCCCTGCGTTTGGGCGACGGCATGGTGCAGGTGCAGGATTACGAAGGCCAAAGTCCGGCCATTAATTATTCCAAACGGCTGATGTGCCACGAGTCGGGCATTTCGTATGAAGAACCTTCTCCGAACACGTTTTCGTTTAACAGCCCCTACGGCATGTGCCCGCATTGCAAGGGCTTAGGCGAAGTGTACGAGGCTGACATGAATCGGATTATTCCTGATAACACGAAGAGTATCAATGAAATAGGCATTGCCCCCTTAGGCGAAGTGCGGGATAATGTAAATTTCAAACAGTTGCGCGCGCTGGCCAAAAAGCACAAATTTACCTTCGACACACCGGTGAAAGACATCCCGGAAAAAGCGATGGACATTATCCTGAACGGCGGCGAACCCCTTGAAGTGACCACGACCTACGGCGGCGACGAATGGACCTACAACTTAGCGGCCGAGGGCATTATCAACATGCTCAAACGCTGGTACTCAGACACTGGCTCCGAAAAAATCCGCCAATGGGCCGAAGATTTTATGGTGGTCGCCACCTGCCCGGAATGCAACGGCACCCGGCTCAAAAAAGAAAGCCTTTGGTTTAAAATCGGCGACAAAAACATCTCGGAACTGGCCGATCAGGACCTCACCGAACTGCAGCGCGCCCTCGAAGGCATCGAAGACGGCATGAGCGAACGCCAGCGCATGATCGCCAAAGACGTGCTGAAGGAAATTCGATTCCGCCTCAAGTTTCTATTGCAGGTGGGCCTTGATTATCTGGCGCTGAACCGCCCCTCGCGCACCTTGTCGGGCGGCGAAAGTCAGCGGATTCGCTTGGCCACGCAAATCGGCTCCCAACTCACGGGCATCACGTACATCCTCGACGAACCGTCCATCGGTTTGCACCAGCGCGACAACATGCGCCTCATTTCGGCCCTCAAAGCCCTGCGCGACATCGGCAATACGGTGTTGGTGGTGGAACATGATAAAGACATCATGCTCGAATCGGATTACCTGATCGACATGGGCCCCGGCGCGGGCAAACACGGCGGCAGCATCGTCGACATCGGTACGCCGACCGAGTTCATGCGCAACAAAACCATCACGAGCGACTATTTAGCCAACCGCAGTAAAATTGAAATCCCGGCGGTGCGCCGCAGTGGAAGCGGGAAATGGCTGAGTTTACAAGGCGCAACGGGTCATAACTTGAAAAATGTAGGTATTAAACTGCCGCTCGGCACCTTTATTTGTGTGACAGGCGTGAGCGGTTCGGGTAAATCGAGTTTGATCAATGAAACGCTGTACCCCATTTTGCAGCAGCATTTTTACAACAGCCTCAAACGCCCGCTGCCGTATAAATCGGTGGAAGGGCTTGATTTGTTAGATAAAGTCATTGAAATCGACCAAAGCGCCATTGGTCGCACGCCGCGTTCCAATCCGGCCACTTACACCGGCGTGTTCGGCGATATTCGCAAACTATTTTCCGATACCCCGGAAGCCCGTATTCGCGGCTACGCGCCGGGACGTTTTTCCTTTAATGTAAAAGGCGGTCGCTGCGAGGTGTGCGAAGGGGGCGGTATGCGGGTGATTGAAATGAATTTCCTGCCCGATGTGAGCGTGCCTTGCGAACGTTGTATGGGCCGGCGCTACAACCGCGAAACGCTGGAAGTGCTGTACAAAGGGAAAAGTATTTCCGAAGTATTAGACATGACCATTGCGGAGGCGGTTGAGTTTTTTGAACCGATTCCTACGATTTACCGCAAAATCAAGACCTTACAAGACGTGGGCCTTGGTTATATTACGCTCGGACAACAGGCCACGACCCTCTCCGGCGGCGAAGCCCAACGCGTAAAACTCGCCGAAGAACTGTCTAAAAAAGACACTGGCCGCACCATTTATATCTTAGACGAACCTACCACCGGCCTGCATTTTGAAGACATCCGTCAATTGCTTTCCGTGTTGAACAAACTCGTGGAAAAAGGCAACACCATCATCGTCATTGAGCACAACCTCGATGTAATCAAACAGGCCGATTATTTGGTGGATGTAGGCCCCGACGGCGGTAAACGCGGCGGCAACATCGTGTGCGCAGGTACGCCTGAGGAAGTGGCCAAGGTGAAAGGCAGCTGGACCGGGCAGTTTTTGGTTGGGGAGTTGTAGTTGGTTCGTTTTATTATCTTTTGTTATCGTTTCGGGCCTGGCGGTCGCCGCAATTTTGTGACATCAAAAACAACAAATCATGTTCACAAAATTCATCTTCACCGCCATCGCCTTCCAAATCAGTTTGTCTGGAATGCCGGCACAAACAAACAAGGTCATGCAAACGAATCACAACCAACAGGCTACCGGACAAGTAATTAAACATGGAAAATTAATTTATACCGAAATCCTGATCCGTGCCACACCGGAAAAAATCTGGGCCATACTCACCAATTTCAACGCCTATCCTGACTGGAATCCGTTTATCAAAACCATTGAAGGAAAACCCGAAGTGGGCGGTAACATCAAAGCATTTATTCAGCCGCCGGGACAAAAAGGGATGCACTTTGTACCACGCGTGTTGCAATTTACACCCAACCGGGAATTTCGCTGGATCGGCAAGTTGGGTTTGTCGCGCCTCTTCGATGGAGAACATACTTTTATACTCGAAGACCAAGGCAACGGCACGGTGTTGTTCAAGCAGTACGAACGTTTTCGCGGCATTTTAGTCCCGCTTTTCAAAAAAATGCTGGATGTGGATACGATTCAGGGATTTGACGCCATGAATGAAAAATTAAAGGCGTTGGCGGAAGGCTAATGAGACGATCAGGTATAAATACCTGTTTCTATAAATACGTTTTTATACTTATATGTAAGACGGTTAAATAAATGCAGTTTTGCACTGTCGTTTCGGTGAAGCCATTCGCGAAACGACATTTTTGTTTACAAGTCAATCTGGTGTATTTCTTCATTTTTTAACCATTAAATTTTATCCTAATTTATGACAACGAGGTTTTATAACCCAAGTAATCCACTGGCCGCGCGATGGGCAAGTTCAGTGGAGCAGTATCTCAGACAAAAATACCCAGACCAGACAATCAATCAGATTCGGAATAACCCGATGATGCTGGCAACCTACCACCAACTCCGGTCGCTGGAGGCAGGTAAACTGCTCGACAGACCTGCCGATGACGCTCCCTTACTCGACAGGCTGGCCTACAGTTCCCAACAGTATTTAATGCTGGCCACCACAGCGATTCCATTTGTGACAACATTCGGGATTGATTATGACATTTTTGAATCTCGGCTCACAGATTACAACAACGCAAATAATATTGTAAGCTTCAGTACCGCAGATACTTTTGGTTTTGCGCTTACATTGGCTATGTTTCTTGGTTTGTTTGGGAACCACCTGGACAATACAGTACTGGATAAACTACTGAAATTATTAAAAGACCATTCCTCCGATTTCCTTACACAGGAGCAATATACGGAATATCAGCATATCATTCATACGGTACGAACTGTTATGCCTCATGCTTCCTGCCAGTATCGGTCGTCAACGGCTTATCCGAATTATGGAACTTTGCCATGGAAAATGCCCAATGATACCCAAATCATTATGTTGGGCGACTGGGGCACCGGCATGGATGATGCGGTTACTTTCCTGCAATCCATTTGGGATCATGCCTTTAGTACACACCCTGAAAAGTATATCGTTTTTATACACCTTGGAGATATTTATTACAGCGGTTTGCCTGTGGAATGTGAGGATTATTTTTTCAATGTATTCCAAACGGTCGGCGCTAACCTTGCCCAAAAATACTCCACAGGGCTAAACGGAAATGCTTTCCATAGCAGACCACCGATATTTACCATTCCAGGCAACCACGAATATTACGCCGGCGGTTACGGCTACTTCCAACTGCTGGATCGACTAAACCAGAATGTAATTTACCCCACCTCTAACGGCTCCATCAGCGGATCCATGCAACAAACCTGTAGCTTCTTTAATTTGCAAACGGAGAACGGCAAATGGCAATTCATGGGAATGGATACCGGCCAGGATGATTACAATGCACTGGAGTCATTACTTCAGGCCATTGGAGGCTTGGTCAAAACATGGATAGAAGATGAAATTCCATCCTGGCTCGATTGGACAGCCGATTTGGCCATGAATGCGTATCAAAATGTGGTAGGCCCCTTTGAACCCCAGCTCCGCGATGATGAAGTGGCTTGGTTAACGAGCAGGATTGATAGTTTCGAGGGAAAAACCATTTTACTATCCCACCACCAGTTATTTTCCAGTGAAGCCGAGATTGACCATGAATCCCCGCAATACATCAATAAGTCGCTCCGAAAAACATTTGAATCGCGCTTCAATAAAGTTGCAGCCTGGTTCTGGGGACATGAACATACTTATGCCATGTATTTAGATGGTTTACAGGGACTTAACAAAGGCAGGCTGCTCGGCAGCAGTGCGTATGAAGCAACGGATGAGGGTGATACGCCTTACGCAGTGAACTACCCGGCTGTTCCGAAAAACAGTAACATGGGGACCGTCCAAAAAGACACAACAACGGGGCTGTACAACCATGCAGGGGCAATTTTATACATCGGGACTGATGGCACTACATATAATGCGGATCAGATTACAGTGCGATACCTGCAATTCCCGGCATGGGGGCAAAACCAAGGTACGCCAAACAGTCTACCGCTGAACTCAATTACGTATGAAACGATTTATGACAGTGGTTTTGCCAACTTAAACCCCACCTGGATGGGCAATGTAAAAGTGAAAGACAGCGCTACCACGCCTCAGTCGCCCAATTCACCTACCCTCGATTGTTGGAATGATGTGCTGTACATGGCCTATCAAGAGGAAAGCAGCAATAGTTCCAGGATCCGCTGGGCCAAATCTGATATTTCCGGTTTCAGCCCCAGCCATAAGACAGACAAAATCACATGGACGATCATGTCTGAACTCTCCTATCAGGTTAATGGCAGTACCAATCACGCGAATACATCGCACTCGTTGGCATCGGTCATCGTCAATGGTATATGGTATGTTTTCTTTATCGACAAGAATAACCATAACTACATTACCTATATGACCTACAACATTGCCGGCAATACCTGGAGCAGCCCGATTGTGCCGACCACGAACGGCGTAGCATCCACGCAACCGGTAGCGGCTTGTTTTTTCCAGGGATTGATCTATATCGTGTATCGCCCAACCAGTTCCAGCAATAACCTGAATTGGATGACCTACGATATAGCAGGTAATACATGGACAGACTTAGGAGGCATGAAAGATTCGAATCTCAATCAGTTCGAATCGGATTTAAGACCTGCGCTTGCTGCTACGGCAGGTAAAATGATTATGGTTTTTGAGACCGTTAATAACGATAACAATAACGATAACAATAACGATAACAATAACGATAACAAAATCGCTTGGGCAGAGTACAGCCAACCGGCAAGTGCGACACCTTATCAAAACACACTGCCGTTTTCCTGGACCAGTAAAGGAAATATCAACACCTTGTCGGGGGGGCACACAATGAATCCCGATACCACATACGGCCTTGCGTTGACCAATTGCAACAACGGTATGATCATGGCTCGTATTGATGAAAACAGCAATCTAAAATGCTCTATTTTGCTTATGGACACAGAAACCTGGTATGGCAATTTGGAAGTTGATGCCAATGGCGGCGTGATGCAAACGCAACATGCTCCGGCGATGGTAGGTAACAAAGGCTTAATACACATGGTACGGTGCGACCTGAATAGCGATAACGGGTATTTATACTGGCTTTACGCTTAACATAGTACCGCCACCAAAAAATCAGAGGGATGATAGAACCGAATACAGCGGTTTTGTCATCCCTCTTTTTTATGCTTGCATAACATACCTTTGTGCTCGAAGATCAGGATCAGCCATTTGGGCAAACAAACAAAACACGATGTCAGTAAAACTTATTTTTCCCCTTATTCTCCTGTTAAGCGCCTCACTCGCAGCGCAAAAACTTGAACATTTCGACCTAATCCTGCTTTCCGCCAACCAATCGGCCGACAGCAGCTGGCATGTGGGCAACCCGCGTTTTTTAAGCAAATTTAACCCCGGCGGCTACAACAACCAACCGGCATTTTTCAGCGCCGACGAACTGTATCTGACCGTTCAAATGCCTAATGACACGACCCAAACCGACATCGTTTCCCTTAATATTGCCTCCAAACAACGCACATCCATAACAAATACCCCAAAAACAGCAGAATATTCGGCACAGCCCATGCCCGGCGGCCGACGTTTTTCCGCCGTGCGCGTGGAGGAAGACGGTACGCAGCGGCTCTGGTCTTTTCCCTTGGATCGTTCCGATAACGGTCGTCCAGAGTTTCCGCAAATACGCGGCGTGGGCTACCATTGCTGGCTGCGCGACACCCTGGCGGCTTTGTTTATTGTGGGAGAAAACGGCCAACCGCACACCTTGTATGCTTGCGGGACCAAGGGGCAAAAACTGATGCGCATCGCCGCCAATGTCGGGCGCGGATTACAAGCATTGCCCAATGGTAAATTGGCATACATTATCAAAGCGACCGAACAAACCTGGTTTTTAAAAACCTGGGATCCGCGCAAACAAAGTTCCGAACAAATCGTAAAAATGCCCCTCGGCGTGGAGGATTTTGCCGTATTACCCGACGGCGCCTATATCGCGGGCAGCAAAAGCAAACTATACATCTACAAACCCGGCCGCACGCCCGATTGGCATGAAATATCGGATTTGAGCAAGTACGGCGTGCGCAATATCACGCGTTTGGCGGTGTACAAAGATGGAAAATTGGTAGTGACGGTTCAGTAGAAGAGGCGCTATATGGCGTCAAATGTCTAATTTCAAGACAAGAACCCGGGTAACGCATTGGTGCAATTGGTTTTTCCCGTATTTTTGGGCCTAATTTGTCGAAATCTGAAAATCTTTTCCCCCAATCCCACGTTCCATCACCATCAACTGTCCACCGTCCACCGTCCACCGTCCACCGTCTCCCGTCTCCCGTCTCCCGTCCACCATAAAATTCAAACCACATGCGTCGTTTATTGATCATTTTTGCCCTTTTAGCCGCCTGCCTCTCGCAGGCACGCGCAACGATTATTTTGATTCCCATGGATGAGGTGTCGCAGAAAAACCACCTCAAGGCTTATGGCATTACCTATTGGGTGATTGCGCAAGGCGTGGAAGCCTGGTGGTTGCTCAATTACCGGGGCGGCAGTTTTGCCTTCGCGTACACGCCCACGTTCGAGAAAGAATGTAAAACCCGCAATGTCAGTTATGAAATCATTGCTGATGCGCAGTTTGCCGCCATTCAGAACGAAATCCTGAATCCGGAAGTAAATATGGACGTAATTAAGTTGGAAAAAGCGCCCAAAATTGCGGTGTACACGCCGGAGAAAAACGAAAAAGGGGAAATCGTGCAACCCTGGGATGATGCCGTGACGATGGTGCTCACCTACGCGGAAATTCCCTACGATGTGCTGTACGATACCGAGGTGTTGCAAGGCAAATTAAACGAATATGACTGGTTGCACCTGCACCACGAAGATTTTACCGGCATGTTCGGTAAGTTTTATGCCAGTTACAGCGGCCAGCCCTGGTACCGCGAACACGTACACCTGATGGAAACTTTGGCCCGCCAAAACGGCTTCGATAAAGTAAGTCAACTGAAACTGGCGGTGGCCAAAAAAATATCCGAATACGTGGCCGGCGGCGGTTTTATGTTTGCCATGTGCTCGGCTACGGATACCTACGACATCGCGCTTTCTGCCGAAGGCACCGACATCTGTGCCTCGGTGTTCGACGGCGACGGTGTGGATCCAAACTGCCAAAGTAAACTGGATTATTCCAAAACCTTTGCCTTCAAGGATTACAGCGTCATTACCGATCCTGGCATTTACGAACACTCCTCCATCGACAACAACCTACAGCGCAACGTGGTACCGGAGCAGGATTATTTCACCTTGTTCGATTTTTCGGCCAAATGGGACCCGGTACCGACGATGTTGACCCAAAACCACACCCGCACCGTGAAGGGTTTTATGGGTCAAACGACCGCGTTTCTGAAAAAATACATCAAGTCCAATGTGCTCATCATGGGCGATAACAAACCAGCCGCCGAGGCGCGCTATATCCACGGCACTTTTGGCTACGGCTTCTGGACATTTTACGGTGGCCACGACCCGGAAGATTACCGGCACTTCGTAGGCGATCCGCCCACGGATTTGGCGCTGCACCCCAACTCGCCGGGATACCGGCTTATTTTGAACAATATTTTGTTTCCGGCAGCCAAGAAGAAGCACCAGAAGACATAGGGAATTGTGTAAAAATATTGGCGTAAATGGTGTTTATTAATCCTGCGCAGGCAATTATACTTTAAGAAAGCCGCTATTCATCAAATGAGTAGCGGCTTTTTCGAATGTTTTTCAAGACATTACGTCGTAATCCAGATTGTGTAGTTGTCTACACTGCGTTACGACATGACAAGCGCTGGGCTGCGTATTACAAGTAGGAATGAAAGTATAGAGCAAAACAAATCTTTAGTACACCCCTAATCATAAAGCAGATAATATAAGACCTCGGCGGTTGAGAAGTTGCGATGACAATTGTTTTTGAAAATGCAGTCTTTTGCAAACTTTCTCCCTCAAAAATTAATTTCTGCCCTTTGTTTGAAAACTTTTTCCGTTTTTTGCCTTTTATCTGAGCAACACCGTAAAAAGTGTTTTACAATCAGATGTAGCGATAAACATAATCATCAAACAACGGGTAAGCATGAGCAGACCAATATCCTTCCTTTGTATTGCATCTTATTTTAAGGGCAACGATTTCCTGCGTGGTATGAAATCAACCGGCGCAACCGTGTACCTCGTTACGTCTAAAAAACATGAAGGCAAAGCCTGGGCGCGCGAAGCCCTCGACGATATTTTTTATGTAGAACAAGGCCCGGAAAACGAGTGGAAAATGGACGATGTGGCGGCCGGACTTGCCTGGCTCATGCGCAGCCACAAAATCGACCGCATTGTGGCGCTCGACGATTTTGATGTGGAAAAAGGCGCTTATTTGCGCGAGTATTTCCGGATTCCGGGTATGGGCCAAACCACGGCGCACCATTTCCGCGACAAACTTGCCATGCGCATCGAAGCGCAGGATGCGGGCATTCGGGTTCCCGGATTTTCTTCGCTGTTCAACGACGATGATATTAACCTGTTTATTGCTACCAATCCCGGTCCGTGGATCGTAAAACCGCGCGGCCAGGCATCTGCTACCGGCATGAAAAAGGTACAAACGGCCGACGAACTTTGGGCGCATTTGGATACGTTGGGCGGCGATCGGCACCGTTTTTTGGTGGAACAGTTCAAGCCGGGCGATGTGTACCATGTTGATTCGCTTTCTGAAAACGGTAAAATCGTGTTTTCACGGGCTTCCAAGTATTTGGCTACCCCCTTGGAAGTGGCCCATGGCGGCGGTATTTTCCGCAGTGCAGTAGTTCCGTTCGGCTCCGACGAAGAAAAAGGCTTGCTTGACATCAATGCCAATGTGATGAAAGCGTTCGGGATGCAAACCAGCGCCAGCCACACCGAATTTATCCGAAACCACGAAACAGGCGAACTGTATTTCCTTGAAACGGCCTCCCGTGTGGGCGGCGCGCATTTGGCTGAAATGGTGGAGGCTTCATCGGGCATCAACCTCTGGTACGAATGGGCGCGCTTGGAATGTGCCGTTGCCTTGGGTGAAAAATATAAAATGCCAAAAGTGCGCAAGGATTACGCCGGCATTATTGTATCGCTTACCCGCCAGGAATGGCCGGATACGGCGCAATTCAATGACCCGGAAATCGTGTGGCGCATCAAAGAAATGTCGTATCATATCGGGCTGATTGTGCAATCGCCCAAACGTGAACGGGTACTTGAACTGCTCGACGATTACGCGGTTCGGGTACAGCGCGATTACCACGCGAGTGCGCCGGCTCCAAACAGACCGGGGCATTAGTTTAGTATATCCGTAAAAATTGCCCAACTTTGCGGCGAATTTTGAAACCGGAGCAATGCTGAAAAAAATCTTCCAGTTTTTCCTTTTCCTGGGCCTCGGCCTGGGTATTATGGCCTTGGTATTCCGAAGCCAGAACACCGCATTTCAGGAACAGTGTCGGCTCGACGGTACGCCGGCGGATCAATGCAGTTTGGTTGACAAATTGCTGCACGATTTTTCCACGATCAACTTAGGCTGGATGCTGGTCGTGGTGGCGGCGTTTACCGTGAGCAATATGTTTCGGGCGGCCCGTTGGGAGATGTTACTGGAGCCGCTGGGGCATAAAACCTTGTTTTCCAATCGCTTATTGACCATTTTGCTTGGTTATTTTGCCAACCTCGGCTTCCCGCGTATGGGCGAGGTGGTGCGTGCGGGCGCCTTGGCGCGCTACGAAAACATTCCGCTTGAAAAAGTGATCGGCACCTGCGTCGTAGATCGACTTATTGATTTTTTGTGCCTCGGACTGGTGGTGGTGCTGGCATTTGTGTTTGAAGGCCAAACCTTGTTAGAATTTATCAACCGCAACCGCGGGGGACAAAGCGGCGGTTTATTGCACAATCCTTTGGTAATTGCGGTGTTGGTTTTGGGTGTTTTGGGCCTTGTTGCCGCTTGGTTTTTCCGGCACAAAATTGCCGAACTTGCGATTGCCCGCAAAATTATCGCTTTAATGCAAGGTTTTTGGGAAGGTTTGCGCAGCATTTTTCAATTAAAAAATCCGTTCCTGTTCCTTACTTATTCGCTGGGTATCTGGCTGATGTTTTATTTGCAATGTTATTTTAACCTGAAAGCGTTTCCGCCCACGGCGCATTTGGATGCCGGCGCAGCGCTTATGGTTTTTGTGTTTGGCACCCTGGGCTTTGTGATTCCGTCGCCGGGCGGCATGGGTTCGTTTCACGCTTTGGCTATTGCCGGATTGGCCTTGTATGGCATCAGCGGAAGCGACGCGTTTTCGTATGCGAACATTGCGTTTTTTGCTATTCAGATTTTGTATAATATTATTGCGGGGGTGCTGGCGTTGATTTTGTTGCCGATTATTAACCGGCGGTAAGAGGGGATGGGACGCAGATGACGCAGACACTTACAGTGCGCAGATTTAAAAGGATTTTGCTGCTTGCGAGGGGGATGGAACATGGATGACACAGATTGAAAAGGATTTTTCTGAATGAGAGGGGTGGAGACATAAACGACAGGAGCGAAAAGCATATACTTGTTTATTATATCCGATAAAATGTATGTCTGTAGGCTGTGTCATCTACGCACATGCCCTCGCGCTCGGAAGATCCTTTTAAATCTGTGTCCTGACAGGATCTGCGTCATCTGTGTCCCATCCCC